>NZ_JBSICG010000030.1:0-69625 GCF_056156645.1 Enterobacter sp. Li2LvB3
GAAAGCCCTGAGTATTTACTCAGGGCTTTTTTCTTATCTTCCGTATAATTTTTGCTAAATTAGCAAAAATCCTCTGCGTTTTACGCTCTTTTTCTGAATAACAGCAGCAGCGATAATCTTCCTCAGTTAACGAACATTATGATTAACGAGGAATTACATGACTATCCCTGCATTTGGTCTGGGCACTTTCCGCCTGAAAGACGATGTTGTTATCGCATCTGTAAAAACTGCTCTTGAACTTGGCTATCGTACTGTTGATACGGCGCAGATTTATGAAAATGAAGCTGCCGTTGGCCAGGCGATTGAAGAGAGTGGTGTAGCCCGTAATGAACTTTTCATCACCACTAAAATCTGGATTGAGAACCTCAGCAAAGAAAAGCTGATCCCAAGCCTGAAAGAGAGTCTGAAGAAACTGCGTACCGACTACGTAGATCTGACGCTGATCCACTGGCCGTCACCGAACGATTCGGTTTCCGTGGAAGAGTTCATGCAGGCGCTGCTTGAAGCAAAAGAGCAGGGCTTAACCCGTGAAATTGGTATCTCTAACTTCACTATCCCGTTGATGGAAAAAGCCATTGCGGCTGTTGGTGCAGAGAATATTGCAACCAACCAGGTTGAACTGTCCCCTTATCTGCAAAACCGTAAAGTGGTTGACTGGGCAAAACAGCACGGTATCCATATCACCTCTTACATGACGCTGGCTTACGGTAACGCACTGAAAGATGAAGTGATTATTCGCATTGCACAGAAACACAATGCCACGGCTGCACAGGTGATTCTGGCCTGGGCAATGGGTGAAGGTTATGCCGTTATCCCATCTTCAACCAAACGTGAAAACCTGGCGAGCAACCTGTTAGCACTGGATCTCCAGCTGGATGATGAAGACAAAAAAGCGATCGCTGCTCTGGATTGCAACGATCGCCTGGTAAGCCCGGAAGGTTTAGCACCAGACTGGGATTAATATTGACCCAACCTCTGTACCCTAAACCCTCACACAGCTCCTTCGGGAGCTGTTTTCGCATGTTCGCTCAGGAAGTCGATAAATGCGCGGATGCGCGTACTCACCGCTCTGTCACTGTAATACACTGCACTAAAAGGCATCTCTACCGGCAGGCGTTTATCAGCCATTAACTCTACAAGCTCCCCACGGGCAATCTCTTTATTGATCATGTAATCGGATAAACAGGCAATCCCGTTTCCTTCAAGACAAAGTTGCTTCAGTGTTTCCCCACTGTTTGACGATAAGCCGCAATCTATCTCATGAAGCTGTCCGTCACTACAGGCGACAGGCCAGGTATTTAGCGATACGGGCTCTGTAAAACCCAGGCACAGATGCTGTTTCAAATCCTCGACCGTTTCAGGCTGACCAAACTGCGCAAGGTATTCCGGCGATGCAATAATTTTTCGGTAGCTCCTGAACAAAGGGCGGGCCCGCAAGCTGGAATCGGTAAGTGTGCCAACGCGAATCGCAACATCTACCTTTCTCTCTATCAGATTAATGAATGTCTCAGATGACACCAGCGACAATGTCATTTCCGGGTAGCGTTCACGGAAAGGTTTAATGAGTGGCATCAGGTAATGAAGGACCACAGGTGTTGCCGCATCAATACGCAGCAGCCCGCGTGGCGTGCTGCGAGACTCCATGATTTCTGTCTCTGCTGCAGCCATTTCCTGCAAGACGGACTGTACGCGGCGGAAATAGCGCTCGCCTTCTTCTGTCAGACTTAACTGCCTTGTGGTTCGGTTGAGCAGGCTAACACCGAGTTTCATCTCCAGCTTTTTCACCGAGCGGCTAATGGCGGAATTTGCCTGTCCGAGTTGCTCCGCAGCACGGCTAAAACTGCCGCTTTCTACCACGGCGACAAATATCGCCAGCTCTTCTGATGTCGCCTTCATTATTGCACCACCTGCAAAATTCTATTGAGATTTTGACCATTTTTGTTATTTAAGCACTGGCGCATACTTCTTGTCATCTTAATCCTGATGATACGGAGTATTTTATGCCACTGGCGCTACTTGCCCTGACGATCAGTGCCTTCGCAATTGGCACGACCGAATTTGTTATCGTGGGTCTGGTTCCTACGATTGCGAACCAACTTGCCATCTCTCTGCCTTCTGCCGGGCTGCTGGTTTCTATCTACGCATTAGGTGTGGCCGTTGGTGCCCCTGTGCTTACGGCGTTGACCGGACGTTTTCCGCGCAAGCAGTTATTGATGGCGCTGATGGTTCTGTTCACCGCCGGGAATATTCTGGCCTGGCAAGCACCTGACTACACCACGCTGGTCATTGCCCGCTTGCTGACGGGCCTTGCCCATGGTGTGTTTTTCTCGATTGGTTCAACCATTGCAACCAGCCTGGTGCCAAAAGAGAAAGCGGCATCTGCCATTGCGATTATGTTTGGCGGGTTAACTGTCGCGCTGGTCACCGGCGTGCCTCTGGGGACGTTTATCGGCCAACATTTTGGCTGGCGCGAAACATTCCTGGCCGTCTCAGTACTGGGAGTGATAGCCCTGGTGGCCAGTCTGCTGCTCGTCCCTTCAAATATCCCTGGCCGTGCGAGTGCCAGCCTGAGCGATCAACTTAAAGTACTGACCCATCCTCGCCTTCTGATCATCTATGCGATCACGGCTTTGGGGTATGGTGGTGTCTTTACCGCTTTTACATTCCTTGCACCGATGATGCAGGATCTGGCGGGCTTCTCACCGAGCGCAGTTAGTTGGATCTTGTTGGGTTATGGCGTGTCGGTGGCAATAGGCAATATCTGGGGTGGCAAGCTTGCCGATAAACACGGTGCAGTACCGGCCCTGAAATTTATTTTCGCTGCGCTGGTTGTACTGCTGCTGATCTTCCAGTTCACCGCTTCTGTGCAATATGCGGCGCTGGCCACGGTACTGGTGATGGGGATCTTTGCATTTGGTAACGTGCCGGGTCTTCAGGTCTATGTCGTTCAGAAGGCAGAGCTTTATACACCCAATGCCGTAGATGTTGCATCTGGTCTGAACATTGCTGCATTCAATATTGGGATCGCACTCGGTTCCATTATTGGTGGGCAGACTGTTGAGCACTTTGGCCTGACTCAGACACCGTGGATTGGCGCTGCGATCGTGCTTATCGCTTTCCTGCTGATAGGCCTGAGCGGTCGCCTTGATAAACCTGCCCGGGCGGCTCTTGGCTAAATAACAGTAAGTGCTTGCTTACAAAACTTGGAAAGGTTTCTCAGTAATTGCGTTGAAACTGTGACCTAAAATCCCTATAACATTAGAACCAGTCCGTTTTCCGGGCTGGTTCATGTTATAGAGGTCATTTCCGAAAGTGCGAAAAAATACCTATGCCATGCGTTATGTTGCCGGATTACCCGCGGAGAGAATACTGCCTCCGGGATCGTTCGCGAGCATCAGCCAGGCATTACCCGCCGGTACGCCATTAAGCAGCGATGAAAAAATTCGTGTGCTGGTGTGGAATATCTTTAAGCAACAGCGTGCTGAGTGGTTATCCGTCCTCAAAAATTTTGGTAAGGACGCTCATCTCGTTCTCCTGCAAGAAGCGCAAACGACGCCTGAGCTGGTAAGGTTTGCGACCACTAACTATCTCGCGGCCGATCAGGTGCCTGCGTTTGTGCTGCCGCAGCACCCTTCTGGTGTCATGACGCTTTCAGCGGCGCATCCTGTTTATTGTTGTCCCCTTCGTGAGCGAGAACCCATTCTGCGGCTGGCAAAATCGGCGCTGGTTACCGTCTACCCGTTACCGGATAGCCGTTTGCTGATGGTCGTAAATATTCACGCTGTTAATTTCAGCCTGGGCGTCGATGTCTACAGTAAGCAGTTACTTCCGATTGGCGATCAGATTGCCCATCACAGCGGGCCTATCATTATGGCAGGGGATTTTAATGCCTGGAGCCGCCCACGGATGAACGCCTTGTATCGCTTTGCGCGCGAGATGTCGCTGCGCGAAGTTCGTTTTAACGATGACCAGCGTAAGAAAGCCTTTGGTCGTCCTCTCGATTTTGTCTTTTATCGCGGTTTGAGCGTTCACGATGCCTCTGTGCTGGTGACACGCGCATCCGATCACAATCCTCTACTAGTTGAATTCAGTCCCGGCAAACCTGATAAATAATGGTGTGTCAGGTCTGCCGTGGGGCAGACCTATGTGCAGGTGCTGCCCTTTATTTTTTATCAACCAAAGGACAGTAAGATGACAACACACTCCCATCATGACAACGTAGAAAAACAGTTTGGCTCCCAGGCAAGTGCTTATCTGAGCAGCGCCGTCCATGCGTCTGGTCGAGATCTGACTCGTCTCAGCGAGCGGCTGGCGGCATTCCCGCAGGCGCACGTGCTGGATTTGGGTTGTGGGGCAGGGCACGCTAGTTTTGCCGCCGCGCAGCAGGTCGCTCAGGTAACAGCATACGATTTGTCCAGCCAGATGCTCGACGTTGTAACGGAGGCCGCCAAAGCTAAAGGACTGAAAAACCTCGTTACCCGTCAGGGGTACGCGGAATCATTACCGTTTGCCGATGATACTTTTGAGATTGTCATCAGTCGTTACTCCGCGCACCACTGGCACGATGTCGGGCAAGCATTGCGGGAAGTTAAACGTGTGCTGAAGCCGGGTGGGATTTTTATCATCATGGATATCATGTCGCCTGGCCATCCGGTACGGGATGTCTGGTTGCAGACGGTTGAAGCACTGCGCGACACATCGCATGTTCGCAATTATTCCAGTGGGGAGTGGTTGCAGATGACCGCAGAGGCTGGGTTGATTTCACGCTCATTGATAACAGACCGATTGCCGCTCGAATTCAGCTCCTGGATTGCGCGGATGCGGACGTCAGAAGCATTAAGCCAGGCTATTCGTCTTTATCAGGATAGCGCGTCTGCGGACGTGAAGGCGTACTTTGAGTTGCAGGAGGATGGATCGTTTACCAGCGATACCATTATGGCTGAAGTACAAAAAGCGGGATAAATAAAAAAAGGCACCGGGGGAATCGGTGCCTTTTTTATGTTCAGACTGTCTGATCAGGAGTCTGGCGTTGCGCTATTTTTCACAAACAGCGTCAACTGATCGCCGGGTTGCAGATTGTCAGTATCGTTATTCCAGCGCATAACATCCTGGATGTTCACGCCGTGACGTTTTGCAATACTGGACAGCGAATCACCCTTACGCACGCGATAAGTAATGCTATCGCTGTTGTTGGCAAGACGCTGCGCACTGCTACCTGCGCCAACCGTCAGATTCTGACCCACTTTCAGACCAGAGCTACGCAGATTGTTCCACTGCTGTAGGTCTTTTGCGCTCACGCCAAGACGTGATGCAATACCTGAAAGCGTATCACCTGAACGAACCTTATAGCTGCGGCTGCTTACTGATGAAGTATCTGCAACAAGCGTAGACTGAACCGCTGCAATCTCACCAGAAGCTAAAGACTCGCGTAACTGCTCCGCGTGTTTTTGCGGAACCATCACATACTGAGGGCCACTGGCACCCAGCGTTGAGCCTTTAACGCCTGCATTAAAGGTTTTCAGTTTACTTACCGACATACCCGTCATATCGGCAACCTGTTGAATATCAACCGGGCTGCTGAGGCGAACACGCGCCAGTGCACGACTTTCGTCTGGTGTTGGCAGTTGTACACCGTAACGCTTGCTGTTCTTGAGAATATCGCTCAATGCCAGCATTTTCGGTACGTAAACCTTGGTTTCCTGTGGCAGTGAGAGCGACCAGAAGTCGGTGGATTTTCCACGCGCTTTATTCGCTTTCATTGCCTTCAGTACACGACCTTCACCACTGTTGTACGCTGCGACTGTTAACAACCAGTCACCGTCGAACATCTTGTTCAGACGTTGCATCATGTCGAGAGCGGCAGTCGTGGAAGCGACTACGTCACGACGCGCATCGTAGCTGCGGGTCTGTTTTAAACCATAATTGCGCCCTGTGCTCGGTATGATCTGCCAAATGCCTGCGGCATTGGCGCCAGACGTCGCGTGTGGGTCAAAAGCGCTCTCCACTATGGGTAGGAGTACCAGCTCCATCGGCATGTTACGTTTCTTAACTTGCCCGGCTATCCAGTACATATACGGCTCTGCCCGTAAAGTTACATCGTGGAGATAGCTCTTATTTCTCAAATACTTCTGTTTCTGTTCGCGAATCCGGGTGTTTTCCGGAATTCCCATCTTTAGCTCGTCGCCAATAGAGGCCCACAAGTCCTGATCCTGCGCGAATGATGTCCCATCGTCCATCCATCGCGCCTGACTTGTAAACTTCCCTGCTTCCCCTTGACCAGCTGCAGAAAGGCTCTGTGCGTGCTGTTGTACGTTGCTGCCGTTTTGCGACTGGCAACCTACAAGCAGGACAGAGGCGAGTAATATCGCTTTTGCCTTCATGTGTGTGTCAATAGTTGCTTAAAAGACGAGCGATGATAACGGCGAAATTTTCAAAAGGCAACCCAGAATTATCGGAAGTTATCTTTCTTTGACCTTAACCATGCAAAACAATCTTCTGGTTGTTGCAAATTTGTTTCTTGGTTAATTTTATTAATTAAATCAATATCATGAGTTCTTAAAAATAAATTTATTTCACGCTCATTTTTCAGAATTACGGGGAGTGTTTTTTGGTTTTTTGCACGTAACTCCTTCACTTTCTGGTAATAATCCTGAATAGCGCGATCGTCGGGTAAGATGCTTACAGCAAACTTCATATTCCCTAATGTATACTCATGTGCGCAACAAATGAGCGTGTCGTCCGGGAGCGCGGCAATCTTCTGTAAAGATTGATACATCTGCGCTGGTGTACCTTCAAACAACCTTCCGCAGCCGCCTGAAAAGAGTGTGTCGCCGCAAAATAGATAAGGTTTGCTGTAGAAACAAATATGTCCTGAAGTGTGACCCGGTGTGGCAAAAACGGAAAAATCCCACCCGAGAATGAGGACTTTTTCGCCTTCTTTGACTACATGAGTGGTTCCCTTATCTTGTGTTTCTGCCGGTCCGTATACCACAAGATGCGGAAATTTTGCCCGCAATGCAGGGACACCGCCAACGTGATCGTTGTGATGATGCGTCAGGAGAATAGCTTCCGGTTGCCAGCCGTTTTCGGCAATTGCAGTTAAAATCGGCGCGGATTCTCCGGGATCGACAATGACGCAACGACGATCGTCGTCAACTAAAACCCAGATGTAATTGTCCTGGAAGGCTGGAATACTGATAAGATTCATTAATTACCTCTTTTAACGTGGCGGGCGTTTTGATGAAACCGGCAAGGATACCTCAGACTGTCGCAGCACCGGAACGTTGGGCGGAATTGCCCTGGGGTGAATACTATCGCGAGGCGTTAGAACAACAGCTTAAACCCTGGCTTGCGAAAATGTATGGTTTTCACCTGCTTAAAATTGGCAATCTCAGTGCAGAAATCAACACTGAAAGTTGTGCTATCTCACATCAGGTTAACGTCTCTCTTGGGGGATCGCCCGTTCAGGTTAAAGCCGATCCGTTGCATTTGCCTTTTGCGGAAAAATCCGTCGATGCTTGTCTGCTGGCACATACCTTGCCCTGGTGCAGTGATCCGCATCGTTTGCTGCGTGAAGCCGACCGGGTGCTGATCGATGACGGCTGGCTGATCCTCAGCGGCTTCAATCCACTGAGTCTGATGGGGCTACGTAAACTGGTGCCAGTGCTGCGCCGCACGCCACCTTATAACAGCCGAATGTTTACGCTGATGCGCCAGCTGGACTGGCTTTCACTGCTGAACTTTGAAGTCCTCTGCTACGGTGGTTTTCAGGTGTTACCCTGGTCCCGACAGGGCGGAGTGTTACTGAGCACACATCTGCCGGCGCTGGGCTGTATGCAGTTTATCGTGGCGCGTAAGCGGACGATTCCCCTCACGCTTAACCCGATGAAACAAAGTAAATCGAAAACACAGATCCGTCAGACCGTTGGCGCAACGCGGCAGTACCGCAAACCCTGATCAGGATTCAGGCTGATACCCGACATCTTCCTGAGTTGGGTTTGACGCGGCTGTACGAGCCAGCTCGTCACAGCGTTCGTTTTCCGGGTGTCCGGCATGGCCTTTTACCCATTCCCATTTGATTTCATGCTGCCCTAACGCGGCGTCCAGGCGCTTCCAGAGATCGACATTTTTGACCGGTTTTTTATCTGCCGTTTTCCAGCCGCGTTTTTTCCAGTTGAAGATCCACTGGGTAATGCCCTGGCGCACGTACTGGCTGTCGGTGCTCAGTACCACATCGCAGTGCTCTTTTAACGCTTCCAGCGCCACGATGGCCGCCATCAGCTCCATGCGGTTGTTGGTGGTCAGGCGATAGCCTTCACTAAAGGTTTTTTCATGCTGACGATAGCGCATAATGGCGCCGTAACCGCCAGGTCCTGGGTTACCGAGACAAGATCCATCGGTGAAAATTTCTACCTGTTTACGCATCTCTGGTAGACTTCCTGTATTTGAAACGTTCAGTTAAACGATAAGTCTGACATAAATGACCGACATGAGCACTGCAATTACTCGCCAGATTGTTCTCGATACCGAAACCACCGGTATGAACCAAATCGGCGCACACTACGAAGGGCACAAGATTATTGAGATCGGTGCTGTAGAGGTAGTGAACCGTCGCCTTACGGGGAACAACTTCCACGTTTATCTCAAGCCGGACCGGCTGGTGGACCCGGAAGCGTTCGGCGTTCACGGTATTGCCGATGAGTTCTTGCTGGATAAGCCGACCTTTGCAGATGTTGCAGACGAATTTCTGGAATACATCAGAGGCGCAGAGCTGGTCATTCACAACGCATCGTTCGATATCGGCTTTATGGACTATGAGTTCAGCAAGCTCAATCGCGATATTCCGAAGACCAACACCTTCTGTAAGGTGACCGATAGCCTGGCGCTGGCAAGGAAGATGTTTCCCGGCAAGCGAAACAGCCTTGATGCACTCTGTTCACGTTACGAGATAGACAACACCAAGCGTACGCTCCACGGCGCATTGCTCGATGCCCAGATCCTGGCGGATGTCTATCTGACCATGACCGGTGGGCAGACGTCGATGGCATTCAGTATGGAAAATGAAGGCCAACAAACTCTGGGTGAAGCGGGTATTCAGCGGGTTGTGCGTCAGGCGAGTCGTTTACGCGTGGTTTTAGCCAGTGATGAAGAGTTGCTTAACCACGAATCCCGTCTCGATTTAGTGCAGAAGAAAGGCGGAAGTTGCATGTGGCGTGCATAAACAGTGCCTGAATGCCTGTAAAATCACCGTCTGGGCGATTTTTGCAGCAAACGATTCAAAACTTAAGAAAAAGCGTTGACGAGTTCAGAGGCAATCCGTAATATCCGCTTCGTTCCCCAAACGGGAACAGTGGAGCGGTAGTTCAGTCGGTTAGAATACCTGCCTGTCACGCAGGGGGTCGCGGGTTCGAGTCCCGTCCGTTCCGCCACTATTCAGAAGGCCTGAATCAGAAATGATTCAGGCCTTCGTCGTTTCTATCCCGCAAAAATCTTATCTAATACCTTTTGTTAATTAACAAATATTCAATATGAGTGGTGCAATTAATTAACAATTGCATGATTGTAGTGCATTGCTTGCACTGGATTTGTGCAATTTTTGTGCTTTACTCATTCGCAGTCATTTCCATCTGTAACAATTTTGTAAAAATAAATCGCTTTAAATCATTCAGTTAACCTGCATTTTCCAGAAAGTTCCTGAACCAATGGTTTATTGGTTCATTATTTGCTTAATCATTAGGACGGTAAGTTATCGATCATATCCATAACTTATTGTTAATAAAAATAAAGAAATGATGACAGCGAGCGAACCAATATGGAAAAACCGTCACGGTTTCTGGCAAATTCCAGTACCGCACTCGAGCAATTGCGCGGGCTTATTAACCAGCATGAGTCAACACCAGGCATTCCATTGCCCACTGAACGTGAGCTTTCGGAAACACTCGGCGTAGGGCGACGTGAAGTGCGCCGTGCGCTGGACGTGCTGGAAGAAGAAGGGCGGATCTGGCGTAAACAGGGCAAAGGCACGTTTATTGGCCCGGCAGCTCCTGTAGAGCCTTTGGCGCTTCAGGGGCTGGTACAACAGACCAATTTGCTGGAAGTGATGGAAGCTCGTCTGCAACTTGAACCCGGCCTGGCCCGTCTTGCGGCGCTGCGTGCCACCAGGGAAAACCTCGCGCTGATGCAGCGTATGCTGGAACGCATTAATAAGGTCAGCCCGGATGACCGCGATCTTAATGAACTGTGGGATAGCGCATTCCATCGCGCAATAGCAGAAGCTGCAGGTAACCGCCTGATGCTGGGGTTATTCGATGCAATTGATGCCGTCAGGCGCGAACCCGGCTGGCAACATCTGCGCGAATTAGCCCGCACCCCTGAACGCGTTGATAACTACAACGACCATCATCACAAAATCATGTCAGCGATTATCCATCGCCAGCCTAACGAAGCCGCTGCCGCGATGCGCGAACACCTGCTCAGCCTGCAAACGGCCCTGATTCAGGCAATTCACCTTGAGGACGATTTCACGCTATGACAACGATCCCGTTTAAGGAAGCATCTCCTGTTCTGCGGCTGCAAAACCTCAACGTTAAATTTGCGGGGTCGCCCGTCAGCGTACTTGATGGCATCTCGTTGACCGTAAAAGCGGGTGAAACGCTGGCGCTGGTGGGGGAATCCGGGTGTGGGAAAAGTATTACCTCGTTAGCGCTGATGGGGTTATTACCCGCCAGCGCACAAATCGTCAGCGGCGAGATGCAGTTTCGTCGCCATGATCTGCTAAAGCTCTCCCCGCGCGAATACGCCGATCTCCGTGGCAGCGAGCTGGCGATGATTTTTCAGGAACCCATGACCTCGCTGAACCCCGCTTTTACCCTGGGTGACCAGCTGAGCGAAGCGGTTATGCGCCATCAGAAAATGACGCGTGCGCAAGCAATGGACGCAGCGCTGAACATTCTGGAAAAGGTTCAGATCCCGGCGGCAGAGATGCGCCTTAAGGCTTATCCGCACCAGCTTTCTGGCGGGATGCGTCAGCGTGTGATGATTGCGATGGCGCTGATTAATCACCCGCGTTTACTGATTGCCGACGAACCGACCACCGCGCTGGATGTGACCATTCAGGCGCAAATCCTCGCATTGCTCAACACATTAAAAGAAGAAACGGGCACGGCGGTGCTGATGATCACTCACGATTTGGGCGTGGTAGCGGAAGTGGCGCAGCAGGTGGCGGTGATGTACGCCGGACAAGTGGTGGAGCAGGGGAGCGTAGAGGCGATTTTTGCAGACCCGCAGCACCCGTACACCATCGGACTGATGGGATCTATTCCCTCGCTTGGGGCGCGTAAAGGCCAGCTTTCTACCATTCCGGGTGCCGTGCCGCTACCCGAATCCATGCCGAAAGGCTGCCGTTTTGCCACCCGTTGTCCTTTTGCGCAGACCCGTTGTCACGATGAAAAACCACAACTTAACACGTTGGGTGCAGGGCATCAGGTGGCCTGTTTCCGCGTACCGCTGGAACAACATATTGCACTGGGAGAGACAGCATGACGACGCCAATTCTTGAAGCCCGTGACCTCAGCAAGCTGTTCCCCGGCCCTAAAAAACTGTTTACTCCGGCGCGTTTTGTCACCGCCGTTGATCGCGTTTCCCTTTCCGTTATGCCGGGGGAAACACTGGCCATCGTGGGCGAATCCGGCTCCGGGAAATCCACGCTGGGCCGTTTGCTGCTGCGTCTGCTGGCCGCTAGCGAAGGGCGCGTATTTTATCAGGGCGAGGAGATAACGCACGCGTCTGGCGCGCGCCTTAATCAGCTCCGGCGCGAACTGCAAATTATTTTCCAGGATCCTTTTGCCTCACTGAACCCACGTATGACGGTCGAGCAGATCGTGGGCGAACCGTTGTGGCTGCATCAGAACATGAAAAAAGCAGACCGCCAGTACCGCGTTGCCGAGTTGCTTAAAACCGTTGGGCTACCGGCGGCCTGGGCCGGGCGTTATCCGCATGAATTTTCCGGCGGCCAGCGTCAGCGAATTGGCATTGCGCGAGCGCTGGCATCAGGGCCGAAACTGCTGCTGGGGGATGAGCCCGTCTCCGCGCTGGATGTCTCCGTACAGGCCCAGGTGGTCAACCTGCTGGAAAGTCTTAAGCACCAGTTGGGGCTGACGATGGTGATTGTCGCTCATGGTCTGGCGGTGATCCGTCATATGAGCGACCGCGTGGCGGTGATGTATCTCGGGCAAATTGTGGAGCTTGCCACCGTCGATGAAATCTTTGACGCGCCGCTGCACCCCTATACCCAGGCGCTGATTGCCTCTGCCCCGCAAATGCAGCCGGGCACCCAGCGCGATACGCCGCTGTTACAAGGGGATTTGCCGAACCCGTCAAACCCGCCTTCCGGGTGTCGTTTCCATACCCGTTGCCCGTATGTCACCGATGAATGCCGCCAGGTTGAGCCGATTAACCAGGTGCTTGAAGGCGGGCGTCAGGTTGCCTGTCATCGCTGGCAGGACATTAATCGCGATCGCAGTGTTATTCAGATAGCACCGCCATCCGCAGCATTTCTGCGCCGCCGCGCGCTGTTTGAACACGCGGCATCTCACTCCTCCCTTCCTTCAAGGAACTCATGATAATGACAATGCGTAATTCTCTTTTGACCGTACTGGGAAGTGTAATGTTGCTTGGTGCGGCGCTGCCCGCCCATTCAGAAAGTGTGCTGCGAATTGGTCTGGGGGCAGACCCGGACATGCTCGACCCGCATCTGGCGCGCACCTACTATGGCCGCTTTGTTTTCGCATCATTGTGCGACAGGCTGGTGGACGTTGACGAACACCTGAAAGTGGTGCCGGGTCTGGCGAAGGACTGGGCCTGGAGTGACGACGGGAAAACCCTGACCATGAATCTGCGTGAAGGGGTGACCTTCCACGATGGTGAAAAATTCGATGCCGCCGCGGCGAAATATAACCTCGAACGCGCCCTGACATTAAAAGGCTCCCTGCGTAAAAGCGAGATCTCTTCTGTTGAGTCGATTGACGTCACCGGCCCAATGCAAATCGCCCTGCATCTGAAAAACCCTGATGCCGCGCTGTTAATGCAGCTCACCGATCGTGCCGGCGCGATGATGGCACCAGAAGCGGCGAAAAAACCTGATTTTGCTGCCCATCCGGTCTGTTCCGGCCCGTATAAATTCGAGAGCCGCGTGTCACAGGACCGCATCGTGCTGACGCGTTTTGATAACTACTGGAATAAAGACGCTTACCACTTCGATAAGATAATTTATCTGCCGATCCCGGACGCCTCTGTACGTCTGGCCAACCTGCGTGCAGGCGATCTTGATCTGACCGAAGGCATTGCGGCGAGCGATGTTAAAACCGTGGAAGCCGACAGCAAGCTGATGCTGGCGAAGGTCACTGGTCTGGGTTATCAGGGCATTACCTTCAACATTAATAACGGCAAAGTCCCGGCGAACGATCCGTTCAAGGATGCCCGCGTGCGCGAGGCGTTCTCACAGGCTATCGACCGTGATGCCATCAATCAGGTGGTGTTCGAAGGGCTGTACACGCCAGCAAACCAGGCGTTTTCAACGGTAAGCCCGTATCACGTCAACCTGCCGGTACCACCGCGCGACGTCGACAAAGCGAAAGCGCTGTTGAAAGCGGCGGGCGTGGCAACACCGCTGACCGTAAATCTTCTGGTACCAAACAACCCGACCTCTCAGCAGGTAGGGCAGGTGCTTCAGGCGATGGTGGCGGAAGCTGGCTTTAACCTCAATCTGCAAATGACCGAATTCGCTACGCTGCTCGATCGCCAGCAAAGCGGTGATTATCAGCTGAGTTTCTCCGGCTGGTCTGGTCGCCCCGATCCGGATGGCAGCATCTTTGGCTTCATTAACAGCAAAGGCACCTTAAACGATGGGCGTTACAGCAATGCGCAGGTGGATGAATGGTTAACTCAGGCGCGTCTGAACACCGATCAGGCCGCACGCCAGCCGCTGTACGACAAAGTAGTGAAGCAACTGCAAACCGACATGCCTATCGCTTACCTCTACTTTGAGCCGCGTATTTTTGGCCTGAACAAAAGCGTGCAGGGCTTTAAACCTTATCCGGACGGCATTGTGCGTCTTGCCGGTCTGACGCTGGCGAAATAAATAAGTCCCTGAGGAGAAACCATGCTTGAACTGATTTGCAAACGTCTGCTGCTGGCCATCCCGACTCTGCTACTGGTGAGCATGATGGTGTTTGGTCTGCAAAAGCTGCTGCCAGGCGACCCGCTGATTGCGATGGCCGGGGAGGAGCGCGATCCGGCGGTGATTGCGCAGTTGCGCGCTGAATTAAACCTGGATGCGCCCATTCCTGTGCAGTACTTCCACTGGCTGACTCGCGCGCTCCAGGGCGATCTTGGTGTCTCCTTACGTACTCACGAACCGGTCACACAACTGATTGCCAGCAAACTGCCGGTGACGCTGGAGCTGTCGCTGCTGGCGATGATCATTGCGCTGGTGTTCGGTATCGGGATGGGGATCCTTGCGGCGGTCAATAAAAACAGCTGGGTGGATCATGGCGCGAACTTTGTGGCGATCTCGGGGATCTCAATACCGCACTTCTGGCTTGGGATCCTGCTGATCCTGGTGTTCTCGGTCAATCTGCAATGGCTGCCTGCCTCGGGGTTTGTGCCGTTCGGTGAAGATCCGCTCCAGAACCTGCGCACGCTGCTGCTGCCGGCATCGGTTCTTGGGACGGGGCTGGCGGCCACGCTGATGCGCCATACCCGCGCGTCGATGATTGCGGTGCTGAAAGCGGACTACATCCGTACCGCCCGGGCAAAGGGGTTGCTGCCGAAATCGGTGATTTTAAAGCACGCATTTCGCAATGCGCTGGTTCCGGTTATCACCCTCACCACGCTGTTGTTTGGCGAGCTGTTGGGCGGCGCGGTGCTGACCGAGCAGGTCTTCACCATTCCAGGCTTTGGCAAGATGATCGTCGATTCTGTCTTTAACCGCGATTATGCCGTGGTGCAGGGCGTGGTACTGATCGTGGCGATCGGCTTCCTGCTGCTGAACCTGCTGGCCGACGTGCTGTATGTCCTTATCAACCCGAAAATGCGAGGTTAAATGATGGCGGAACTGACGACTCAAACCGTTGCGCCTGCACTTCCGCGCGCACAGAACCGGGTACTGAAAAAATTCCTCGCCAACAAAAGTGCGGTGATTGGCGCGGTGATTGTGGGCTTCTTCGTTTTGCTGGCGCTGCTCGCGCCCTGGATAGCCCCATTTGACCCGGTCAAAGCTAACTTTCTGGCGGTGCGTAAAGCCCCTTCGGCCATGTACTGGTTTGGCACTGACGAACTGGGGCGCGATATTCTGTCGCGCATTGTCTGGGGGGCGAGAACCTCACTGATGGCCGGATGTATGTCGGTAGTGATTGCCGTTGTCATCGGCGTGCCGCTGGGGCTGGTGGCGGGCTACTTCCAGAAAATGTGGGATGGCGTGATCTCGCGTTTTATTGAAGCGCTGCTGGCCTGTCCATTCCTGATTATGGCGATCGCGCTGGGGGCGTTTTTAGGGCCAAGCCTGACCAACGCCATGATCGCCATCGGTCTTTCCGCGATGCCTATCTTCGCTCGTCTGACGCGTGGCCAGGTGATTGCCATTCGCAATGAAGAGTACATCGACGGTGCGCGGGCGATTGGCCTGCCGGATCGCTGGATCATTTTGAAATACGTTCTGCCTAACGTGATGTCACCGATTCTGGTGCAGGCCACGCTGGCGATCGCCTCGGCGATTATCGCAGAAGCCAGTCTCTCATTTTTAGGGCTCGGCCAGCAGCCGCCGAACCCGTCCTGGGGCTCCATGCTTAATACCGCGAAGGGGTTCCTTGAGCAGGCCCCGTGGATGTCTGTTTTCCCCGGTATCGCGATTTTCCTTGCGGTACAGGGCTTTAATTTACTCGGTGACGGGCTGCGCGATGCGCTCGATCCGCGCCACGACTAAGGAGTCATGATGACCAAAGCGCTTGATTTTACTTCCGGTTACGATTCACGACGCCCCCCGATGATGGGCCACAACGCCGTGGCAACTTCGCAGCCGCTGGCGGCGCAGGCGGGGATGCGGATGCTGCAACTGGGCGGTAACGCCGTTGATGCCGCGATTGCCACTGCGATGGCGCTGACGGTGGTCGAACCCACCGGGAATGGTATTGGCAGCGATGCGTTTGCCATCGTCTGGGACGGGGAAAAACTTCACGGTCTTAATGCATCTGGTCGTTCACCTGCCAGCTGGCACGCGGATATGTTTGCCGGTAAAACGGCAGTGCCGGAAATTGGCTGGGAGGCCGTGACCGTTCCGGGCGCGGTATCGGGTTGGGTCGCACTGGCGGAACGTTTTGGCACATTGCCGCTCACAACGCTGGCTCAGCCCGCAATTGAGTATGCGCGTAACGGTTTCCCGGTGTCGCCGCTGATTGGTCATCTGTGGCAGCGTGGCTACAACAAGCTGAAAGACCAGCCGGGCTTTAGTGCGTGTTTCGCCCCGGAAGGACGTGCTCCGCGTATTGGCGAAATCTTCCGTAACCCGGCGCAAGCAAACTCGCTGGAGCTGATTGCCAAAACCAACGGTGAAGCGTTTTATCGTGGCGAGCTGGCGCAGAAAATTGCCGCCTTCGCCAAAGAACATGGCGCACATCTTACGGCTGATGATCTGGCAAACCATCGCGTAGACTGGGTTGAGCTGTTGTCGCGCGATTTTGCGGGCGGCTCGGTGCAGGAGTTGCCGCCAAACGGGCAGGGGATCGCCACGCTGATTGCGCTCGGCATCCTGGAGCAGTGCGGTATCGAAAAACATCACCCGGATTCCGTGCAGGCGCTGCACTTGTCCATCGAAGCAATGAAACTGGCGCTGGCCGATCTCGACCGCTACGTGGCGGATGAAGAGCATATGGAGTTCGCCGCTAAAGAGTTACTGAGCGATGCCTACCTGAAATCGCGTGCTGCGCTGATTGACCAGGATAAAGCCTCTGACTTCACCTACGGTTCCCCAACCCAAAGCGGGACGGTTTATCTCACCGCAGCGGATTCCAGCGGCATGATGATCTCCTTTATTCAGTCAAACTTTATGGGCTTTGGCTCCGGCGTGGTGGTTCCCTATACCGGGATCAGCCTGCAAAACCGTGGCTGCGGTTTTGTGCTGGATCCAAATCACCCGAACGCGCTGGCAGGCAACAAACGCCCGTTCCACACCATCATTCCGGGCTTTGCGATGGACGGGAACGGCAAGCCGCTAATGTCATTCGGCGTGATGGGCGGGCCAATGCAGGCGCAGGGGCACATGCAAATGGCGCTGCGTATTATGCTGCACGGGCAAAACCCGCAGGCGGCAATCGACGCGCCGCGCTGGCGCGTGGTGCAGGGCAGAGAGGTTATTGTTGAGTCGACGTTTGACCGCAATACCATTGCGGCGCTGCGCGAGCGCGGGCATCAGATTGTTGTGGAAGACCCACTTCAGGATTACAACTTTGGTGGCGCGCAGGTGATTTACCGTCTGCCGGAAGGGCACTACGTTGCCGCGACGGAAAGCCGCAAAGACGGGCAGGCGTTGGTCAGCTAATGATTTTCCACCCTCTCCCTTTGGGAGAGGGCTGGGGTGAGGGGAAGCATTCACCCAATGCTAAACGGATCTGCATCCTGCCACGCCGGAAACTTCTCCCGATACTCTTTCAGCGCCGTCATCGAAATTTCAGCATCAATACGCGTTGCCTGATGCGGCTCGGCGGTGGCAATAATCTCACCCTGTGGATTAATGACCCGGCTGTCGCCCCGGTAGTGATGCCCGTTGCCGTCGGTGCCCACACGGTTACAGCCAACGACATAAGCCTGATTTTCA
The DNA here is from genome assembly GCF_056156645.1 of Enterobacter sp. Li2LvB3. NCBI lineage: Bacteria > Pseudomonadati > Pseudomonadota > Gammaproteobacteria > Enterobacterales > Enterobacteriaceae > Enterobacter > Enterobacter sp. Li2LvB3. Next base: position 17,867 of record NZ_JBSICG010000030.1, read on the forward strand.
ATCGCGCGCGCCACCAGCAGCGACTGCCAGTGCAGGGAGCGCGGTGCAGGCCAGTTGGCAACATACAGCGCCACGTCATAATCATTACGGTTACGCGACCAGACCGGGAAACGCAGGTCGTAGCAAACCAGCGGCAGAATGCGCCAGCCGCGCCACTCAAACACCACGCGCTCATTACCCGCTTCGTAGTGATGATGTTCCTCCGCCATGCGGAACAGGTGGCGTTTATCGTAAAAATGCACGTTGCCTTCCGGCTCGACCAGCAGGAAGCGGTTCACCGGCCCGCGATCGGTTTGCAGTGCGGCACTGCCGGCAATCAGGGCGTTTGTTTGCTGCGCTTTGGCGTGCATCCAGGCCACCACGTCGTCTTGTGGCATTGACTGTTTTGCCGCTTCCATCGCGAAGCCGGTGGTGAACATCTCTGGCAGGACAATGACATCGCGCCCGGTAATACCTTCCAGTTGACGATCAAAGTGACGCAGGTTGGCAGGGCCATCCATCCACACTAAAGGTTGCTGCAAAATCGAAATCTTCAGACCAGGCACAATTCAGACTCCTCAAACGACTGCTTTTTGACACTGTAGCACGACACTACGAGAAAATGTGGCAATAAAAAACCCCGCACGCGGCGGGGTTTGTCAGCACGAAACGGGTTATGCCGCTTCAGGTTTACGGTGCTTCTCCGGCAGCTTTACCGGCTGTGTCGCCAGCTCTTCCGGTTCGAAATCATCCACGTTGATACTGCGCAGACGGCTTTCTTCCGCTTTCACCAGAATTGCCGCTTCATCTTTATCGATGATACCGCCCGCCAGCGCTTGTTTAGCCAGTTCATCCAGACGGGTAAACGGCAGGTTTTTGCCCAGCTGTTTACAGATTTTCTGGTGAATCGGATCGGCGGCCATCACGTCCAGCAGCGCCTCTTCCAGCAGACCCACCGGGTTATGCTCGGTTGGCGCCAGGTACTGACCACGGCCGATACGGGAGCGGGTTGCGCTCGGTACTTGCAGGATCTTCGCCACCTTATGATCCAGCTTGTCAGATGGTGCCAGGTGATGACGTCCGGTCGGGAAGATCACCACGCGCAGGGCTCCAGCCACAAAGCGGTTCGGGAAGTTCGCCAGCAAATCGTCGATAGCCTGCTCAGCCTGATGCATAGCATCCTGTACACCCCAGTGCACCAGCGGCAGATCCGCTTCCTGACGGCCTTCGTCGTCATAACGTTTCAGCACCGCGGAGGCCAGGAATACCTGACTCAGCACATCACCCAGACGGGCAGAGATACGTTCACGACGCTTCAGGCTACCGCCCAGTACCGCCATGGAAACGTCAGACAGCAGGGCCAGGTTGGCACTCAGACGGTTCAGCTGTTGGTAATAGCGCTTAGTTGCATCACCGGTTGGCGTTGAACTGGTGCGGCCGTTGGTCAGGCCCAGCCAGAAGCTGCGCATTTTGTTGCTGCCCACATGACCGATATGTTTGAACAGCAGCTTATCGAAGGCATCCACGTCGTTATTCTGCGCGGCAGCCATCTCTTCCAGCACATACGGATGGCAGCGAATGGCCCCCTGGCCGAAGATCATCATGCTGCGGGTCAGGATATTCGCCCCTTCAACGGTGATCGCGATTGGCGCACCCTGATAACCACGGGCGAGGAAGTTGCCTTCGCCGAGCATAATGCCTTTACCGCCCGCGATATCCATTGCATCGATGATCGACTGCTGGGCACGGTGGGTACAGTGGTACTTCACAATTGCAGACAGCACGGCCGGTTTTTCGCCCAGCATAATGCCGTAGGTAATTAACGATGCTGCGGCATCCATTACGTAGGCATTACCCGCGATGCGCGCCAGCGGCTCTTCGATACCTTCCATTTTGCCGATGGAAATTTTGAACTGGCGGCGGATATGCGCGTAAGCACCAATCCCCATCGCCACAGACTTCAGACCACCGGTTGAGTTCGACGGCAGCGTAATGCCGCGACCCACCGACAGACATTCCACCAGCATACGCCAGCCCTGACCGGCCATTTTCGGGCCGCCGATGATGTAATCAATCGGTACAAAGATATCCTGACCGCGGGTCGGGCCGTTCTGGAACGGTACGTTCAGCGGGAAGTGGCGACGACCGATTTCAACGCCTGGAGTAGAGGTTGGGATCAGCGCACAGGTAATGCCCAGATCTTCTTCACCACCCAGCAGTTTTTCCGGGTCGGAAAGTTTAAAGGCCAGGCCCAGCACAGTGGCGATAGGTGCCAGCGTGATGTAGCGCTTGTTCCAGGTCAGGCGCATCCCGAGCACCTGCTCACCCTGCCATTCACCCATGCAAACCACACCGGTATCCGGGATAGCGCCTGCATCTGAACCCGCTTCAGGGCTGGTCAGCGCGAAGCATGGAATTTCAAGGCCACGAGCCAGACGCGGCAGGTAGTGATCTTTCTGTTCTTCGGTACCGTAATGTTGCAGCAACTCGCCCGGGCCTAAAGAGTTCGGTACGCCGACGGTGATCGCCAGGATACCGGAAACGCCAGACAGTTTTTGCAGTACGCGAGCCTGAGCGTAGGCAGAGAATTCCAGGCCACCGTACTCTTTCTTGATGATCATGGCGAAGAAGCGATGCTCTTTCAGATACGCCCACAGTTCTGGCGGCAGGTCGGCCATTTCGTGAGTAATCGCAAAATCGTTTGCCATGCGGCACGCTTCTTCCACCGGGCCGTCGATGAAGGCCTGTTCTTCAGCGGTCAGTCGTGGCTGCGGATAGTTATGCAGCTTTTTCCAGTCCGGGTTGCCCTGGAACAGGTCGCCTTCCCACCAGGTGGTGCCCGCATCAATCGCCTCTTTCTCAGTACGCGACATCGGCGGCATCACTTTACGAAAGCCCTTGAACACCGGTGCGGAGATCATCGACTTACGCATAGGCGTAAAGTTAAACGGCAACAAGATGATTGCCAGAGGAACCAAAAGCCAGATATTCCAGAGACCTGCGACGCCAAACGCAGCCGTCCAGGCCAGTAAAATCAGGCTGCTCAGGAATAAACTTACACGGTGATAGAACAGCACACCGAGCAGAACAACAGTTGCGATAATGCTCAAAATCATCATAAAGAAAAGCTCCCTTGCTTGTAGGAGGTCTGACCACTTGTGATGATATGGTTGTAGTGGATGTTATTTCTTTTAGCAATACGTTCACAAAATAATTACAACCTGGTTCACATTGTTCATGTTTTGGCAGGCACGAAAAATCAAAACGCCGGACGAATCGCAAGGCTTTAGCTTCTCGCTTTTATCGCTATCCGGTACACTCCACTGTGTTATTTCATCAATACTGAAGGATTATCCTCATGTACCAGGATCTTATTCGTAACGAACTGAACGAAGCGGCGGAAACGCTGGCCAACTTTCTGAAAGATGATGCCAATATTCACGCTATTCAGCGCGCGGCGGTCCTGCTGGCCGACAGCTTCAAAGCCGGTGGTAAAGTGCTCTCCTGCGGTAATGGTGGCTCTCACTGCGACGCAATGCACTTCGCGGAAGAGCTGACCGGACGTTATCGTGAAAACCGCCCAGGGTATCCGGCGATTGCGATTTCTGACGTTAGCCACATTTCCTGCGTGAGTAACGATTTTGGCTACGACTATGTCTTCTCGCGTTACGTTGAAGCGGTAGGCCGTGAAGGTGATGTTCTGCTGGGCATTTCCACTTCCGGTAACTCCGGTAACGTGATCAAAGCGATTGCTGCTGCGCGTGAAAAAGGCATGAAAGTCATCACCCTGACCGGTAAAGATGGCGGTAAGATGGCGGGTACTGCGGATATCGAAATCCGTGTTCCGCACTTCGGTTATGCCGATCGCATTCAGGAAATTCACATCAAAGTGATTCATATCCTGATTCAGTTGATCGAAAAAGAAATGATCAAGTAAGACTTCGCTGGGGGCATGAATGCCCCCGCTGTTGTGGAGGTGATGTATGTGCGAACTGCTCGGGATGAGCGCCAATGTGCCAACCGATATCTGCTTTAGTTTCACCGGGCTGGTTCAGCGCGGTGGGGGAACCGGGCCGCATAAAGACGGCTGGGGCATTACCTTCTACGAAGGCAAAGGCTGTCGCACGTTCAAAGATCCGCAACCCAGCTTTAATTCACCAATTGCCAAACTGGTGCAGGACTATCCGATAAAGTCTTGCTCGGTTATCGCGCATATCCGCCAGGCGAATCGTGGTGAAGTGGCGCTGGAAAATACCCATCCCTTTACCCGTGAACTGTGGGGCCGTAACTGGACTTACGCGCACAACGGGCAGCTTTCTGGCTATAAATCGCTGGAAACCGGTAACTTCCGCCCGGTAGGGGAAACCGACAGTGAAAAAGCCTTCTGCTGGCTGCTGCACAAGCTGACGGAGCGCTACCCGCGTACCCCAGGCAACATGACTGCTGTGTTTAAATACATCGCGACGCTGGCCTCTGAACTACGTGAAAAAGGCGTGTTCAATATGCTGCTCTCTGACGGGCGCTACGTGATGGCGTTCTGCTCGACGAATCTGTTCTGGATCACCCGCCGCGCGCCGTTTGGCGTTGCGACGCTACTCGATCAGGATGTGGAGATAGACTTTCAGAAGGAGACCACACCGAACGATGTGGTCACTGTCATTGCAACGCAACCGCTGACGGGCAACGAAACCTGGCAAAAGATTATGCCAGGCGAGTGGGTACTATTTTGCCTCGGGGACCGAGTAGTTTGATGCCAGTTGTGGCTGGACGACTTCGTGGCTCAGAGGTTTACTGACCACATAGCGGCCATCCACAACCGAAACGACAGGCGGTTTATGCGTCTGCTCGAAGTAGTCAAAACCTGGTTTCAGCTGTTTCCAGAAATCCGAGTAGTAGGAGTACTGGTGACGCTTCATGTTGGCATCGGTCATGCGGAACGGATAGATGCTTATCTGTACGCTTGACTGACCGAAGACTAACGCGCCGGTGACAAACTGGAAAATCTCATCAATGCTGGTATCGGTCATCGCATAACAGCCGATAGACACGCAGGCACCGTGGATCATCAGGTATTTACCTTCGTAACCGTGAGCACGGTCATAGGCATTCGGGAAGCCGATATTAATGGCTTTATAGAAGCGGCTGTCAGGTTTTAACTGGCTACGCTGAACGTTATAAAACCCTTCCGGGCTTTTAAAATCGCCCTGACGCTGTTTTGGCCCCAGACCACCGGAGTAATTACAAATCTTGTAACTGTCGAGCAGCTGGTATGTCTCACCCATTTTCACAAACAGGTCGAGTGTGCGTTCTTCCTTGAAGATTTGAATATAAACCGGTGATCCCATTAACTGCTGTTTATATTCTTTGCTGATCGGCGTGGTGGAGCTGTTGCTGCTGAGCAGCCCGGCAAATGACACGCACGGAATCAGAAGCATCGCAATGAACAATGCGATTTTACGCATACTACTAGTTCCTTGATAAAACTAAGACCAAATTGCCAGGACGGCAAAAGATACCCGAAATCAGATTATTCTGGTTAGGAGCGCTCACATTAGCACCGCTGTAGTTTTTCGCAAGCGTGAACGAGCGAGTTTACAAAATAGTTTTACCTTATAACCCATCCTGCCCGCGCTGGCGTTAGGAACTTTGCGTAATAGCTCGCATTTTGGCGCGCGCTTCGGCAGTTCCACTGCCCCTGAGAGGGTGAAAATGGTACACTTCGGCCCCTCTGGATTGTTGTTGATGGATACTTGCTAACCACATGTTTAGAATCAGAAAAGGACTTGATCTCCCGATCGCTGGCGTGCCAGAACAGCACGTATCACAAGCCCCTGGTATTCGCCATGTCGCCATTTTGGGGGCAGATTACGTCGGAATGCGCCCCTCGATGCTGGTGCAGGAAGGGGAACGGGTCATCAAAGGACAGGCGCTCTTCGAAGATAAAAAAAATCCGGGCGTGAAGTTCACTGCACCTGCCAGTGGCACCGTTGTGGCAATCAACCGTGGCGAACGCCGCGTATTGCAGTCGGTTGTTATCCGTATTGAAGGTAACGAACAGCGCGAGTTTGCACGTTTTGACGTCGCCGATTTCGCCACCCTGAAGCGCGAAGTTGTGCAGACGCAACTGCTTGAATCCGGCCTGTGGACTGCATTTCGCACGCGGCCGTTCAGCAAATCCCCGGTGCCCGGCTCTGTACCGGCCGCCATCTTCGTTACGGCTATCGACACCAACCCGCTCAGCGCAGACCCGCAGCCTCTTATCTTTGCACAGCGTAAAGCGTTTGATGCCGGGCTCACCCTGCTGACACGGCTGACGGCCGGGAAAGTCCACGTCTGCCAGGGCAGTGGCGGCAAGCTTGGTGGCCATCCGCAAGGTCAGGTTACCTTTAATGAATTTGCTGGCCCGCATCCGGCAGGCCTTGCCGGAACGCACATTCATTTTCTTGAACCCGTCAGCCTGACGAAGCAGGTCTGGCATCTTAATTATCAGGATGTGATTGCTATCGGTAAGCTCTTTACTGAGGGCGAATTGTGTTCTGAACGCGTGATCGCCATCGGTGGGCCGCAGGCTGTGAACCCGCGTCTGGTGCGCACGCTGCTGGGGGCGGATATCTCTGAACTGATGTCGGGTGAAACAAAAGAGGGTGAAAACCGTCTGATCTCCGGTTCGGTGCTCAGCGGCAGGCAGGCTGCTGGTGCGCAGGCATATCTGGGGCGTTTTCACTTACAGGTCAGCATTGTGCAGGAAGGGCGCGAGAAAGAACTGTTTGGCTGGGTGCTACCCGGTGCGGATAAATTCTCTGTTACCCGCACCACGCTTGGACACTTCCTGCGCCACAAGCTTTTTAACTTCTCAACCAGCACTCACGGCGGTGAGCGCGCAATGGTGCCAATTGGCAACTACGAGCGTGTGATGCCGCTCGATATCCTGCCAACCCTGTTGCTACGCGATCTGCTGGCCGGTGACAGCGATGGCGCGCAGGCGCTCGGCTGCCTGGAGCTGGATGAAGAAGACCTGGCGCTTTGCACCTATGTTTGCCCAGGGAAATACGAATACGGACCCGTATTGCGCGAGGTGTTAACCCGCATTGAGCAGGAAGGATAACTGATGGGCTTAAAACACCTCTTCGAAAAAATGGAGCCGCACTTCTTACAGGGCGGCAAACTGGAAAAGTACTACCCGCTGTTTGAAGCAACCGCGACCGTTTTCTACACGCCAGGGCTAGTCACGAAAGGCGCCACGCACGTTCGTGATGCCATTGATCTTAAAAGGATGATGATCCTGGTCTGGCTCGCCGTTTTTCCAGCCATGTTCTGGGGCATGTACAACGTCGGCCTGCAAACCATCCCGGCGCTGCATCATCTGTATGATGCGCCGCAGCTGGCACAGGTAATTCAGTCAGACTGGCATTATCGTCTTGCTCAACTGCTTGGCGTGAGCTTTGCCGCTGATGCCAGCTGGATAAGCATGATGACGCTGGGGGCGGTTTTCTTCCTGCCGATTTACCTCACGGTCTTTATCGTTGGCGGGTTCTGGGAAGTCCTGTTCGCCATTATTCGCAAACATGAAATCAACGAAGGTTTCTTTGTCACCTCTATTCTGTTTGCCCTGATTGTGCCGCCAACCTTACCTCTGTGGCAGGCTGCGCTTGGCATCAGCTTCGGGGTGGTGATTGCAAAAGAGATCTTCGGCGGAACCGGGCGCAACTTCCTCAACCCGGCACTGGCAGGGCGTGCATTCCTGTTTTTTGCCTATCCGGCTCAAATCTCTGGCGACCTGGTCTGGACGGCAGCGGATGGCTTTTCCGGTGCCACGCCGCTTTCGCAGTGGGCGGCTCACGGCGGTGAAACGCTGGTGAATAACGCGACGGGGCAACCCGTCACCTGGTTTGATGCCTTTATTGGCAATCTCCCGGGGTCGATTGGTGAAGTCTCTACGCTGATGATTTTGCTTGGCGGGGCCATCATTCTGTTCGGCCGTGTGGCCTCCTGGCGCATTGTGGCGGGTGTGATGCTGGGCATGGTGCTTACTGCCACGCTGTTCAATGTTATCGGCTCTGCTACCAACCCCATGTTCTCTATGCCCTGGTACTGGCATCTGGTTCTGGGGGGATTTGCTTTTGGCATGATGTTTATGGCAACTGACCCTGTTTCGGCCTCATTTACCGACAAAGGGAAATGGTGCTACGGCGCGCTTATCGGCGTGATGTGTGTATTGATTCGCGTGGTCAACCCGGCTTATCCGGAAGGGATGATGTTGGCCATTTTGTTTGCCAACTTGTTTGCGCCGCTATTCGATTATCTGGTGGTACGCGCCAACATTAAGCGGAGGAAAGCGCGTGGCTGATATCAAAAATAACGACAGCACCGGCAAAACGCTGTTGGTGGTGCTGGTGCTCTGCCTGGTATGTTCCATCGTGGTGGCGGGATCTGCCGTGGGTTTAAAACCTCTTCAGCAGGAGCAGCGCGCACTGGACAAACAGCGCAACATTCTGGCGGTTGCCGGGCTTATGCAGGACGGGATGAGCGCGGATGATGTGGCAAAAATCTTTGCCGAACGCATTTCGTCCCGGCTGGTGGATCTCAAAACAGGTGAGCTGCTGGACCGCGACCCAGCGAAATATAATCAGGCTCAGGCACTGAAAGATCCACAGATGAGCATTGTGCTGGAAGCATCTCAAGATCCGGCCGGCATTAAGCGACGCAGCAATCTTGCGGAGATCTATCTGGTACGCGACGAGAAAAAACGCGTGCAGGAGATGGTGCTGCCGATCTACGGCAACGGCCTGTGGTCAATGATGTATGCCTTTGTTGCGTTAGATACAGACGGTCGCACGGTGAAAGGCATTACCTACTATGACCAGGGCGAAACGCCGGGGCTCGGCGGTGAAATCGAGAACCCTAACTGGCGGGCGCAGTTTATCGGTAAAAAAGTGCTCGACGATGACGGATTACCCGCGCTGAAAGTGATGAAAGGCGCGGCGCGTCCAGGTGATGAGTTCGCTGTGGACGGGCTTTCCGGGGCTACACTCACGTCCAAAGGCGTGCAGCACAGTTTTGACTTCTGGATGGGGGAGCTGGGTTTTGGCCCCTTCCTGAAAAATGTACGTGAAGGAGCGCTGAACAATGGCTGATGCGGGTGAATTGAAAGAAGTTAAAAAGGTACTCGTTGGCCCGCTTTTAGCCAATAACCCGATTACGTTGCAGGTGCTTGGCGTCTGTTCTGCACTGGCGGTGACTACCAAGCTGGAAACTGCGCTGGTGATGACCGTCGCGGTGACGCTGGTTACTGCATTTTCCAGCATGTTTATCTCCATGATCCGCCACCACATTCCGAACAGCGTGAGGATCATCGTGCAGATGGCGATTATCGCGTCACTGGTGATCGTCGTCGATCAGCTGTTGCGCGCTTTTGCCTATGAAACCTCAAAACAGCTCTCGGTATTTGTTGGTCTGATCATCACCAACTGTATTGTGATGGGGCGCGCGGAAGCCTACGCCATGAAGATGCCGCCGCTGGCGAGCTTTATGGACGGTATCGGCAACGGCCTGGGTTATGGGGTCATTCTCCTGACGGTGGGTTTCCTGCGTGAGTTAATCGGCAGCGGTAAGCTGTTCGGTATCACGGTGCTGGACACGGTGCAACATGGCGGCTGGTATCTGCCTAACGGGCTGTTCCTGCTGGCCCCAAGCGCATTTTTCATTATCGGTTTGCTGATCTGGCTGATTCGTACCCTGAAACCAGAGCAGCAGGAAAAGGAGTAACCGACAATGTCTCATTACCTGAGTTTGTTTGTGCGCGCGGTGTTTGTTGAAAATATGGCGCTCGCGTTTTTCCTGGGCATGTGCACCTTCCTCGCAGTGTCCAAAAAGGTATCAACGGCATTTGGTCTGGGCGTGGCGGTCACCGTGGTGCTCGGATTATCTGTACCGATTAATAATCTGGTGTACAACTTTGTCCTGCGTGATGGCGCGCTGGTTGAGGGAGTCGATCTGAGCTTCCTAAGCTTCATCACCTTTATCGGTGTGATTGCGGCGCTGGTACAAATACTTGAGATGATCCTCGATAAATATTTCCCGTCGCTTTATAACGCGCTGGGGATCTTCCTGCCGCTGATCGCGGTGAACTGCGCCATCTTCGGCGGCGTGTCGTTTATGGTCCAGCGTGATTACAACTTCAGTGAATCCATCGTTTACGGCTTTGGCTCCGGTATTGGCTGGATGCTGGCGATTGTCACTATGGCGGGGATCCGGGAAAAAATGAAATATGCCAACGCGCCCGCAGGGTTGCGAGGCTTAGGGATCACCTTTATCACCACCGGGCTAATGGCGCTGGGCTTTATGTCCTTCTCCGGCGTGCAGCTCTGAGGGCTTAGATATGGAAATTATTCTTGGCGTGGCGATGTTCACGCTCATTGTACTGGTACTGTCTGGGCTGATACTGGCTGCGCGTTCTAAGCTTGTGAACGCCGGGGACGTCATTATTGATATTAATGGCGAGCCGCAGAACCAGATCCGCACTCCGGCGGGCGACAAACTGCTTAACACGCTTTCGGGTAACGGGATATTTGTCTCCTCGGCCTGTGGCGGCGGGGGTTCCTGTGGGCAATGTCGTGTGACGGTGAAAGAGGGCGGTGGCGACATTTTGCCAACTGAACTGGCGCACATCACGAAACGTGAGGCGAAAGACGGTTGCCGCCTGGCCTGTCAGGTTGCGGTGCGCCAGAACATGAAAATTGAGCTGCCGGAAGAGATCTTCGGCATCAAAAAATGGGAGTGCGAGGTTATCTCTAACGATAACAAAGCCACTTTTATTAAAGAGCTGAAACTGCGCGTGCCTGATGGGGAAGATGTGCCCTTCCGCGCAGGCGGGTATATCCAGATTGAGTGCCCGGAGCACACCGTTGCTTACGCCGATTTTGACGTGCCGGACGAATACCGCGCCGACTGGGATAAATTTAATCTCTTCCGCTTTGCGTCAGAGGTCAATGAGCCAACGTTACGTGCCTACTCTATGGCTAACTACCCGGAAGAGAAGGGCATCATTATGCTTAACGTGCGTATCGCCACGCCACCACCGGCTGTGCCGGATGCACCACCGGGCGTGATGTCGTCTTATATCTGGTCACTGAAAGCAGGTGATAAAGTCACGATCTCGGGTCCGTTTGGCGAATTCTTCGCTAAAGAGACGGATGCTGAAATGGTGTTTATCGGCGGCGGAGCAGGGATGGCACCGATGCGTTCGCATATTTTCGACCAGCTTAAACGGCTCGGCAGTCAACGAAAAATAAGCTTCTGGTACGGGGCCCGCTCGCTGCGCGAAATGTTCTATGACGATGAATTCGAACAACTGGTGCGTGAAAATCCTAACTTTACCTTCCATGTGGCGCTGTCTGACCCGCAGCCGGAAGATAACTGGACAGGTTATACGGGCTTCATCCACAACGTTCTCTATGAGCACTACCTGAAGCAGCACGCAGCACCGGAAGATTGTGAATTCTACATGTGTGGTCCGCCAATGATGAATGCGGCCGTCATTAAGATGCTCAAAGATCTGGGTGTGGAAGATGAGAACATCATGCTGGATGACTTTGGAGGCTGATGATGTTGACGTTTCTGGCAACCTTTTTGGTCTTTGTGCTGGTGGTATTCGGCATGTCGTTAGGCTGGATCATCAGGCGTAAAAGCATACAGGGCAGTTGCGGCGGTATCTCTTCTCTGGGGATGGAAAAAGTCTGCGATTGCCCGGAGCCGTGCGACGCGCGGAAAAAAAGAATGGCCCGCGAACAGCAACGCATTATTTAAGGTTTTGTAGGCCGGGTATGGCGCAGCCGCTACCCGGCGTTTTCCACATCCACTTCTCAATCCTCATAAATTTACTGTATACTTATCCAGTGATAAGTGAGGGCTTACTATGCGCAAAATAATCCATGTGGATATGGACTGTTTTTTTGCCGCAGTGGAGATGCGTGACAACCCGGCGCTGCGGGATATCCCTATCGCCATTGGCGGTAGCCGCGTCCAGCGTGGAGTGATCAGCACTGCCAATTACCCAGCGCGCAAATTTGGCGTGCGCAGCGCCATGCCGACGGCGATGGCGCTGAAACTCTGCCCGCACCTCACCCTTCTGCCGGGCCGGTTTGAAGCCTACAAAGAAGCCTCCGTTCATATCCGGGACATTTTCTCCCGTTACACGTCGCTGATTGAACCGCTTTCGCTTGATGAGGCCTATCTGGATGTCACTGACAGCGTCCATTGCCACGGCTCTGCCACGCTGATGGCACAGGAGATCCGCCAGACTATTGCCCGTGAGCTGAACCTAACAGCATCGGCAGGCGTTGCGCCGGTGAAGTTCCTTGCAAAAATCGCTTCAGATTTGAATAAACCGAATGGCCAGTACGTCATCACCCCGGATGACGTTCCGGCTTTTTTAAAAACGTTACCGCTTGGAAAAATACCCGGTGTCGGGAAAGTCTCAGCCGCGAAGCTTGAAAGTATGGGGCTGCGTACCTGCGAAGATGTGCAGCGCAGCGATCTCGTGATGCTGCTCAAGCGTTTCGGGAAGTTTGGCCGTGTTCTGTGGGAGCGCAGCCAGGGCATTGACGAGCGGAGCGTGAATAACGAGCGGCTGCGTAAATCCGTTGGCGTAGAGCGTACGCTGATTGAAGATATTCATGACTGGGCTGAATGCGAGGCCATTATTACCGGGCAACTTTACCCGGAGCTGGAACGACGCCTTGCCAGGGTGAAACCAGACCTTCTGATTGCCCGCCAGGGGATCAAACTCAAGTTCAATGATTTTCAGCAAACCACCCAGGAGCACGTCTGGCCGCGCCTGAATAAAGACGATCTTATCGCGACGGCAAAAAAGGCCTGGGAAGAACGACGGGGTGGAAGAGGGGTTCGGCTGGTGGGATTACACGTCACGCTTCTGGATCCGCAGCTTGAGCGACAGCTGGTATTGGGATTGTAAAAAAGCCCGGTGGCGCTACCGCTTACCGGGCCTGTGTTTTTCACCCTCTCCCTGCGGGAGAGGGCTGGGGTGAGGGTTTTACTTCGCAGGAATCGCTTTCAGCAGTTCAGTCAGCAGGGTCCAGTAGTGGCCCACGCTTTCGATATGAACCTGCTCATCCGGGGAGTGTGGCCCGGTGATGGTTGGCCCGATGGACACCATATCCATATCCGGATACGGTTTTTTGAACAGACCACATTCCAGACCCGCGTGGATCACCTGAATGTTCGGAGTGCTGTTGAACAGACGCTGGTATGTTTCACGCACCAGAGCCATTACCGGTGAGCTTGCATCCGGCTGCCAGCCTGGGTAGCTACCTTTAGCGGACGTTGACGCGCCAGCCAGTTTGCCCAGAGATTCCAGCATACTGACAACGTACTCTTTACCGCTGTCGATAAGTGAACGGATCAGGCAGATGATTTCTGCGCTGTCGTCGCTCATGGTCACGACGCCAACGTTCAGAGACGTTTCCACAACGCCTTTTGCGACGTCAGAGTTGCGAATAACACCGTTTGGCGAGGCATTTAGCAACTGGATAAAGTTGTCGCGAGACTGTGCAGTCAGAGCGGCTTTATCTGTCGATACCGATTCCAGAACCACAGTCAGGTTTTTTTCTTTTGCAGACAGTTCGTTTTTCAGGATATCCAGATAAACGCTGGAGAGTTTTTTCAGCTCGTCTGCTTTTGCCGCTGGCACTGCAACAGTGGTAAATGCTTCACGCGGGATTGCGTTACGCAGCGTACCGCCGTTGAAATCAACCAGACGCAGGTCCAGTTCAGCCGCGTGGCCTGCCAGGAAGCGCGCCAGCAGTTTGTTGGCGTTACCCAGGCCTAAGTGAATATCGCCACCAGAGTGACCCCCTTTCAGGCCTTTCAGCGTCAGCTTGAAGGTCTGGAAACCAGCAGGGATCGCTTCACGGGACAGTGGCAGCGTAGTGATGAAATCGATCCCGCCTGCGCAACCCATGTAGATCTCGCCTTCTTCTTCTGAGTCGGTGTTGATCAGGATATCCGCTTGCAGCCAGTTTGCTTGCAGGCCGAAAGCCCCGTCCATACCGGCTTCTTCGGTCATGGTCAGCAGTACTTCCAGTGGGCCGTGCTCAACGCTGTCGTCTGCCAGTACAGCCAGGGCTGATGCCATGCCAATACCGTTATCCGCGCCAAGCGTGGTGCCGCGCGCTTTTACCCAGTCGCCGTCGATATAAGGCTGAATAGGATCTTTAGTGAAATCGTGAACGGTATCGTTGTTTTTCTGTGGAACCATGTCCAGGTGCGCTTGCAGTACAACCGGTTTACGGTTTTCCATGCCTGCGGTTGCGGCTTTGCGGATCAGAATGTTGCCAACCTGGTCGCGCTCAGTGTGCAGACCTTTTTCCTTCGCCCAGCCAATAATATGTTCGGCAAGCTGTTCTTCATGATAGGACGGGTGCGGAATGGAACAGATTTTGGCAAAAATATCCCACAGCGGCTGTGGAGATAATTGAGACAGTTCAGACACGATAAGTCTCCTTGTCGATGCTCTGCAAACATTGATGCAGGTCACAGGGTTAGCAGGTTAATAGTTACCACAAGTCAGGCTTGCGAGATGCAACTGAGAATACCACTTTCTCTGGTTGCTGGTAGCATAAAGCATGTAAAAACTCGGGCTCAGGGCGCTAAACACTGGTTTTTAGCGCGTCAGATCTCTATAATCTCGCGCAACCTATTTCCCCCTTGAACACTTTTTAAGCCGTATACAAACAGGCTGGGACACTTCACATGAGCGAAAAATACGTCGTCACCTGGGACATGTTGCAGATTCACGCACGCAAACTGGCTGCGCGTCTGATGCCTTCCGAGCAGTGGAAAGGCATTATTGCCGTTAGCCGTGGTGGTCTGGTACCGGGCGCATTGCTGGCACGTGAGCTGGGTATTCGTCATGTCGATACCGTATGTATCTCCAGCTATGATCACGACAACCAGCGCGAACTGACTGTGCTGAAACGCGCCGAAGGCGACGGTGAAGGCTTCATCGTTATTGACGATCTGGTCGATACCGGCGGTACTGCGGTTGCGATCCGCGAAATGTACCCTAAAGCACACTTCGTCACTATCTTCGCGAAACCTGCTGGCCGTCCGCTGGTTGACGATTACGTGATTGACATCCCTCAGGATACCTGGATTGAGCAACCGTGGGATATGGGCGTGGTCTTCGTTCCACCTATCTCTGGTCGTTAATACCTGCGCGAAATTATTTTAACGCCCGGTGATACCGGGCGTTGTTTTTTTTAGCTTGTGGCGAGTTACAATAGTCTCTATACGATGTATTCACGGAGGCAATGCAATGACGCAGGCAAATCTTAGCGAAACGCTATTCAAACCCCGCTTTAAACACCCTGAAACGTCGACGCTGGTGCGCCGTTTTAACCAGGGGACTATGCCGTCAGTACAGTCTGCGTTAGACGGCAAAAATGTGCCTCACTGGTATCGCATGATTAACCGCCTGATGTGGATCTGGCGCGGAATCGATCCCCGTGAAATCCTCGACGTGCAGGCGCGTATCGTGATGAGTGACGCCGAACGTACTGACAGCGAACTCTATGATACCGTGGTCGGTTATCGTGGCGGAAACTGGATTTACGAATGGGCCAAACAGGCGATGCTCTGGCAACAGAAGGCCAGCCAGGAAGAGGATGCCACTCTGAGCGGCCAGCACTGGCTCCATGCTGCTAATCTCTACAGCATTGCTGCTTATCCTCATCTGAAAGGCGACGAACTGGCCGAACAAGCGCAGGCGCTGGCAAACCGTGCTTATGAAGAAGCGGCCCAGCGTTTACCAGGCCGGATGCGTGAACTGGAGTTCACTATCCCGGGAGGCGCCTCCGTGACCGGATTCCTGCATATGCCTGATGGCGAAGGTCCGTTCCCGGTCATATTAATGTGCGGTGGTCTGGATTCTCTTCAGACTGACAACTACAGCCTTTTTGAGCGCTACTTTGCACCAAAAGGGATCGCGATGTTAACGCTCGATATGCCGTCTATTGGCTTTTCCTCTAAATGGAAACTGACCCAGGATTCGAGCCTGTTGCACCAGCACGCGTTAAAAGCGCTGGAAAATATCCCGTGGGTAGACCACACCAGAGTAGCCGCTTTTGGTTTCCGCTTTGGCGCGAACGTCGCGGTGCGTCTGGCTTATCTTGAATCTTCTCGTCTTAAAGCTGTTGCCTGTCTTGGCCCGGTGGTTCATGCGCTTTTAAGTGAGCCTGCTCGCCAGGGAAGCGTACCGGAAATGTATCTGGACGTACTGGCAAGCCGACTTGGTATGCATGATGCATCTGATGATGCACTGCGTGTTGAACTGAATCGTTACTCATTAAAAATGCAGGGCTTGTTGGGACGGCGTTGTCCGACGCCGATGCTGTCCGGTTACTGGAAAAACGATCCCTTCAGCCCGGAAGAAGAGTCGCGCTTAATCACTTCGTCATCTGCGGATGGCAAGCTGCTTGAGGTACCGTTCAGCCCGGTGTATCAGAATTTTGACAAAGCGCTAAATGAGATTACGCGCTGGATCACGCAGAGATTGTGTTAAGAGATTGCTAAATTTTGATGGTTTGGTAAAACAGTGGCTTCACAAAAGGAGATCGCAATGACGTTACCGAGTGGACACCCGAAAAGTAGACTGATTAAGAAGTTCATGGCTCTTGGCCCGTATATTCGAGAAGAGCAGTGTGAAGAGAATCGCTTTTTTTTCGATTGCCTGGCTGTATGCGTCAATGTGAAGCCTGCACCCGAAAAACGTGAGTTCTGGGGCTGGTGGATGGAAATGGAAGCCGAGGAAAAACGTTTCACTTACAGCTATCAGTTTGGTCTGTTTAATAAAGACGGTAACTGGCAAGCTGCGCCAATCAAAGATCAGGAAGTGATCGATCGCCTCGAGTACACCCTGAAAGAGTACCTCGGTAAAGCAAGAGCGTTGTTGGCGACGCTGGATCTGAAGCTTGAACCCGCGGATGACTTTTCCAGTGAAGCGGTAAAATTGACAGCGTAACCGTTTTTCTCCCTCTTCCTGCGGGGTGAGGTGAGGGCAATAAAAAACCGGCTATAAGCCGGTTTTTTTATATCTACATTATTAGAACTGGTAAGTCATACCCAGTGCAACGATGTCGTCGTTGCTCAGACCCAGTTTGTTATTGTCATCGAGTTGGTTGATTTTATAATCAACAAACGCTGACATATTTTTGTTGAAATAATAGGTCGCGCCCAAATCGATATATTTCACGAGATCTTCGTCGCCGATACCTTCGATATCTTTGCCTTTAGACTGTACATAGCCCAGGGACGGACGCAGACCAAAATCAAACTGGTATTGCGCAACCACTTCGAAGTTCTGCGCTTTATTCGCAAAACCACCGGAAATTGGGGTCATGTTGCGGGTTTCGGAATACATGGTTGCCAGGTAAATATTGTTCGCGTCATATTTCAGACCGGTAGCCCAGGCTTCCGCTTTGTCACCCTGGCCACGAGCCAGCAGGTTCTGGTCATTGGTACGGTCAGAGTTGGTGTACGCGCCGCTGATGGCGAAGTCGCTGCCACCGAAGTCATACGTCACAGAAGTACCGAAACCGTCGCCGTTCTGCTTTTTGGCGTCACGGTTTTCGTTTTTGCCCTGGTATTGCAGGGTCACATCCAGGCCATCAACCGCACCGAAGAAGTCGGTGTTGCGGTAGGTTGCCAGGCCGCTGGAACGCTTGGTCATGAAGTTATCAGTCTGAGCAGAAGAGTCGCCACCGAATTCAGGGAACATATCGGTCCAGGCTTCAACGTCGTACAGTGCGCCAAGGTTACGACCGTAGTCGAAGGAACCGAAGTTTTTCAGTTTCAGACCAGCAAATGCCAGACGGGTTTTCTGTGAAGAATCGCTCTCTGCTTTGTTACCCGAAAACTCAGCTTCCCAACGACCGTAACCGGTCAGCTGATCGTTAATCTGAGTTTCACCTTTGAAGCCGAAACGTACGTAAGTCTGGTCACCATCTTTAGAGGCATCATCACTGATATAGTGCATGGCTTTGACTTTGCCGTACACGTCCAGTTTATTGCCATCTTTATTATAAACTTCGGCTGCGTGTACAGATGCGGAAGCCACAACGCCCATTACCACTAATGCCAGAATACTCTTTTTCATTTTCAATCCTGAGTTTTATAAACGCGCTAAAATTCGCTGAGCAATGAACGCCTGTTCTTGCCCCGTGAAAAACAGAAAGGGTTTTAACGTTCTGGAATTAAAGTTTTATGACAATTTGAGAATTAATTTAAAAAATTGTGATTTATTATTTCAGTAATAAAAATGTCAAAATCTGCCGCTACGCTTGCTGATCCCGCGCAACAAAGTGTTCCGCATTGTGCGAAGGCAGTTGGCAACGGGGCTGAGTCCTGCTACAACGTTCGTTTGACATCATTTTCCCTTATCGTTGAACGGCAGAGAATCATGAGTGACAGCCAGACGCTGGTGGTAAAACTCGGTACCAGTGTTTTAACAGGCGGATCGCGCCGCCTAAATCGCGCCCACATTGTTGAGCTTGTACGTCAGTGCGCTCAGTTACATGCCGCAGGGCATCGAATTGTGATTGTGACCTCCGGGGCAATTGCTGCCGGGCGTGAACACCTGGGCTACCCCGAACTCCCCGCGACGATAGCATCCAAGCAGTTGCTGGCCGCCGTGGGGCAAAGCCGACTCATTCAACTCTGGGAACAACTGTTCTCTATTTATGGTATTCACGTCGGCCAGATGTTGCTGACGCGTGCGGATATGGAAGACAGAGAACGCTTCCTGAACGCCCGCGATACGCTGCGCGCGTTGCTCGACAACAATATCGTTCCCGTCATTAACGAAAACGACGCCGTCGCGACCGCTGAAATCAAAGTGGGCGATAACGACAACCTTTCTGCGCTGGCCGCCATTCTGGCCGGGGCGGATAAATTGCTGCTGCTGACCGATCAGCAAGGGCTGTTTACCGCCGACCCGCGTAACAATCCAGACGCTGAGCTGATAACCGATGTTCACGGTATTGATGATGCACTGCGTGCCATTGCCGGGGATAGCGTGTCTGGTCTTGGTACCGGAGGTATGGGAACCAAACTGCAAGCGGCGGACGTCGCATGTCGTGCGGGCATCGACACCGTTATCGCGGCCGGCAGCCGTCCTGGCGTGATTGGCGATGTGATGGAAGGCCTCTCCGTAGGGACGCGCTTCCACGCGCAGGAATCGCCACTGGAAAACCGCAAGCGCTGGATTTTTGGCGCGCCTCCGGCAGGTGAAATTACCGTGGATGAAGGGGCGACCTCCGCAATTCTGGAAAGAGGGAGTTCATTACTTCCAAAAGGAATTAAAAGCGTGACAGGTAACTTCTCCCGTGGTGAAGTGATTCGTATCCGCAACCTTGCAGGTCGCGACATCGCGCACGGTGTCAGTCGCTATAACAGCGATGCGTTGCGCCGTATCGCCGGGCACCATTCCCAGCAGATCGATGCGATCCTGGGCTATGAATATGGCCCGGTTGCCGTGCATCGCGATGACATGATTATTCGTTAAGGAGCCTGAACATGCTGGAACAAATGGGCGCAGCCGCCAAAGCCGCCTCTTACAAACTGGCGCTCCTTTCCAGCCGCGAGAAAAACCGCGTGCTGGAAAAAATCGCTGATTATCTGGAATCGCAGTCTGCTGACATTCTGCGTGCCAACGAACAAGATTTAGCTGAAGCCCGTGAAAACGGCCTGAGCGACGCTATGCTTGACCGCCTGGCGCTGACGCCAGCACGCCTGAAAGGCATCGCTGACGATGTGCGTCAGGTGTGCAACCTGGCTGACCCGGTAGGGCAGGTGATTGATGGCGGGCTGCTCGACAGCGGTTTACGCCTTGAGCGTCGCCGCGTGCCGCTCGGCGTTATCGGTGTTATCTATGAAGCGCGTCCGAACGTGACCGTTGATGTGGCCTCTCTGTGCCTGAAAACCGGCAACGCGGCCATCCTGCGTGGCGGAAAAGAGACCTGGCGCACCAACGCCGCAACGGTAAAAGTCATCCAGCAGGCGCTGGAAGAGTGCGGTTTACCCGCAGGCGCTGTTCAGGCCATCGAAAGCCCGGATCGCGCACTGGTGAATGAAATGCTGCGTATGGACAAATACATCGACATGCTAATCCCTCGCGGTGGCGCGGGCCTGCACAAGCTGTGCCGTGAGCAGTCGACGATCCCGGTTATCACCGGCGGTATCGGTGTGTGTCATATCGTAGTGGATGACAGCGCCGAAATTGAACCGGCGCTGAAAATCATCGTCAATGCGAAAACGCAGCGTCCAAGTACCTGCAACACGGTCGAAACGCTGCTGGTTCATCAGGGGATCGCGGATACCTTCCTGCCTGCACTGAGCAAGCAGATGGCGGAAAGTGGCGTAACGCTGCACGCCGAAGCTAACGCTCTGGCGTTGCTGAAAGAGGGCCCCGCGACGGTGGTTCCGGTTAAAGCAGAGCAGTATGACGATGAGTTCCTGTCGCTGGATCTGAACGTGAAGGTGGTGGCCGATCTTGATGACGCCATTGCGCACATCCGTGAACACGGTACGCAGCACTCTGACGCGATCCTGACCCGCACGCTGCGCAACGCTGACCGCTTTGTGAATGAAGTGGATTCATCTGCGGTATACGTGAATGCTTCAACCCGTTTCACCGATGGCGGCCAGTTCGGCCTGGGGGCAGAAGTTGCCGTCAGTACCCAGAAGCTGCACGCGCGCGGCCCGATGGGGCTCGAAGCGCTGACCACCTACAAGTGGATCGGTTTCGGTGATGATACGATTCGTGCGTAAATAAGCATGGGTGGTGCAAAAATAGCCGTTTGATTCGCAAGGCCATTGACGCACCACCCTGTTAGATCTACTCTTTTGCCCCGTGGTTACGCTCGTAACCGGCCTCTCAGGGCCGATATAGCTCAGTTGGTAGAGCAGCGCATTCGTAATGCGAAGGTCGTAGGTTCGACTCCTATTATCGGCACCATTTCAAACTCTTCCCAAGTCTACCGAAATCAACTAAAAGCCCGTATACTGCGGTTCATGGCCCGTATCTTATCTCCTGTTATCAACTGGACTCAACCGAAATCAAGTCGCAGTTGGGGGCATAAGTGGGGGCATTCTGTGTTCGGTCCAGGGAGATGCCCCCAATGAAACTTAATGCGAGACAGGTAGACGCTGCTAAACCCAGAGAGAAAGCCTATAAGCTGGCAGATGGTGCTGGTTTGTATCTTGAGGTTGTTCCCTCTGGTTCCAGATACTGGCGGATGAAGTATCGCTTCAATGGAAAAGAGAAACGCCTGGCTTTCGGTGTCTATCCAGCAGTGTCGCTTGCGCAAGCAAGAGCACTGCGTGACGACGCCAAGAAAAAGCTGGCTGAGGGTATCGATCCATCTTTTGCCAAGAAAGAAGAAAAGCTGGTTCGCGATGTGCAACTCAACAACACGTTTCAGTCTGTGGCACTTGAGTGGCACGGTACGAAGGTGAGCCGGTGGTCAGAAGGCTATGCCTCCGATATTATTGAAGCTTTCAATAAAGATATTTTCCCCTATATCGGCCAACTTCCGGTGAATGAAATCAAACCACTGGTTCTGCTGAATGTGCTGCGTCGAATGGAAAGCCGTGGCGCGACAGAGAAGGCTAAGAAGGTTCGCCAGCGCTGCAGCGAAGTCTTTCGTTACGCCATCGTTACTGGCCGTGCGGAATACAACCCAGCAGCGGATCTAACCAGCGCGATGTCAGGGCATGAATCGAAGCATTATCCCTTCCTTACTGTTGAGGAGCTACCAGACTTCTTTAAAGCTCTCGCAGGCTACACAGGAAGCCCGTTAGTTGTTCTTGCCGCTCGTCTGCTGATCCTTACGGGAGTTCGTACTGGCGAGCTCCGAGGTGCTTTCTGGAGTGAATTTGACCTTGAGAAAGCGGTGTGGGAAATCCCTGCTGAGCGTATGAAGATGAAACGGCCTCACCTTGTCCCCCTATCTACCCAAGCGCTGGAAATCGTACAACAACTCAAGGTGATATCTGGGCAATATCCACTGGTATTCCCAGGGCGAAATGATCCCCGCAAGACGATGAGTGAAGCGAGTATTAATCAGGTGTTCAAGCGGATTGGATACACGGGGAAGGTAACGGGGCATGGTTTTCGCCACACGATGAGTACGATTTTGCATGAGGAAGGATTCAATACGGCATGGATTGAAACCCAGCTTGCGCATGTTGATAAGAATGCGATTCGTGGGACGTATAACCATGCGTTGTATCTGGAAGGGCGAAGGGAGATGATGCAGTGGTACGCTGATTATATTGATAAGCTTCTCAGTTCATCGACAAAAAGTTAGTGGTTGTTCACCCGCACCTGAAGGTGCGGGGAACGCAATTCTTTTGTTTTTTGTTTGTTCTATAACCTTCTGGAATATTTAACGCGCTGCATAGACTTTTGCGTGAAGCGATCCAGTACTCATCAATGATTGAGGCCAGGAAAGACATCATCGAATACTTGATGCAATACTACAATCGGCAAAGCCCACATCAACACAATGGTGGCGTTGCACCTGTTGATGCCGAGAATCGGCTTAACTTACTGTCCGGAATTAGTTGACAACTACAAGTACTTTCGCCCCAGAGCCACCTGGAGTGCCTCCTTATCCAGCATGGCTTCGGCAAGCAGCTTCTTGAGTCTGGCGTTCTCTTCCTCAAGCGACTTTAGGCGATTAACCTCGGGCACCTCCATACCACCATACTTCTTACGCCAGGTATAAAAGGTGGCGTCGGAAATGGCGTGCTTGCGGCAGAGCTCACGGGCAGAAACCCCGGCTTCAGCTTCGCGGAGGATACTGATGATCTATTCGTCGGAAAAACGCTTCTTCATGGGGATGTCCTCATGCGGCCTATGAAGACATTACTAACATCGCGGTGTATTAAGCAACGGGGAGCAGGTCAACCCCATGATTTCTGAGTTGCTGATTTTAATGCAATCATACGTTTTTACTACAAATTATGGTGGGAGAATTAGCATGAGATCTGTGTAATTCTTATTCAGAAACTCAGGTGATGGGTTTTAATTAACTAAACTTATTAAGGACGCTCTTACCCGTGATGCGTCCTTCTTTTTTATTACCGACATATTATGCTCAGTTATAGTGCACAAGCATTATTTCTGTGCAAAGATCCTCCATGAAGTTCCGTGGTTTGCTTTTTTTTTATTTTTTTGATAAAAAATAGGATGTTTCAAGCTGCATTGAGACAGAACATAAAAATGCAGACAAAGTCGTATCATTCTCTAATTGGTCAAGCAATCATAGTTTACAGTATGTGAGAGAGTCGATGCTGAGAAACCTTAACCGAGACAAGTCGGTTCTTTTACGAGCAAAGAGGATGCTTATAAGCCCTGATTCAGGGCGAGACGAAATGCTTCATCAGCTCGTTGAACTCACTAGTAATGCATTACAAATCCCGGCATGCTTTATCACAATTCCTGATGATCAAAAAAACCATATTATTGCTTTCAACAATAAGAAATTAGCTAACTCCCACCTGACAACCCGCTTTTGCTGTAAGATTGTGGAGAAAATTTCTCCTCTTATAGTTCCTGATGTCAGCTCTGATACCGCTTTATCCGATGACACAACGATAGCAGACGCGCCAGATCTCCTTTTTTTTGCGGGGATTCCCCTGAGAAATTATGAGGGAGCGGTACTTGGTACTTTATGTGTAGCTGATACTACTCCTCATACTTTCAATAACAAGAAATACAGCATACTGACATCATCGGGAGAGTTGGTCGAGTCGTTTCTGGAGTTCTGGCATTCTGCCGGGTTGATTGATCCTTTAACTGAATTACCAAATCAGCAATGCTTGATACGCGATCTCCAGAATTTGACTATGTCTGACGATAGTGCATCGGGACGGATTATTGTATTGGAATGTTTCGACATTGGGCGTACCTATGAGTTCGTGCGTTCAATGTCATTTGGACCAGTCGAAAGGCTGCTGCGAAACGTTGTATATCTTCTGCGCTTGCACTTGTGTTTAACATCCGAAGAGACACTCTATTCTATTGCGGTTGGACGGTTTGCTCTTATAACGAGTCATCAAAGTAGGATGACTGCTAATTCCGTATCAAGAGCACTCAACGGCCTCAAAGCAGAACTCGGAAATGGGCTTGCGATCACGATAAAACCTTATGCGGGTGAAATCTTTTTCACAGCGGGTCACATTCCGGCACAGGAGCTCATTCGTCGAGCCCTTAGTGCACTGCATGAGGCTATTGCTCTTAACTTACCAGCTTTTAATTTCAGTGAAAAAGAGGATCAACGCCGAACTCAAGAGTTTATGCTGATGACCGATTTATCGTATGCCCTCAAGCATGATTCCGGACTCTGGTTGGCTTACCAACCAAAGATTTGTCTGCACACTGGTAAACCAATTGGGCTGGAAGCACTTATACGTTGGTGTCATCCAACAAGAGGTGAGCTATTACCTTCAGAATTCGTCTCGTTGGCAGAACAAACAGAACTTCTGACAGAACTTACTTCATGGATTGTTGACCGGGTTATTAAACGCCTATCGCGACTTCAAGGGAGTGCAATCCAGCTTCCGGTAACGATCAACATTAGCGAACGAGATTTCGCTCGTAATGGATTTGCTGAACAGTTATCAGAGAAAATGATGAATCAGAAATTACCCCTGTCACTTTTTGGTATAGAATGTCTGGAAACGGAGAAAATACTGGATAATCCTGTCGCCCTGTATGGATTGGAGATACTGAAATCCAAAGGAGTGAATATTTCGCTTGATGATTTCGGCGCTGGGTATAGTAATATCAGTTATCTGAGACGTATGCCTCTGGATACTATCAAGCTCGACAGGTCGCTTATTGTTGAAATAACTTCAAGTAAAGAATCGCGAATTATTGCAAAAAGTATTATTGATATGCTTAAGAAGTTACATTATACCGTTCTAGCTGAAGGGGTGGAGGATGCATCGACAGTTGAAGCATTGAAGGATCTCGGATGTGATCAGGCACAAGGCTATTACTTTTGTAGACCATTATCGGAAATAGACCTTGATAAAATACTGGAGGCAAAGATAGATAAATTCGAATAAAAAGTTTACTGTAACTAATTATTATGTGTTGTCACTCATGTCTCCTGAACCCTTCTTTATCTGCAATAATTACTACATTACGTCCGGCACCTTTAGCTTCATAAAGAGCTTCGTCAGCGCGTCGTAGTAAAACCTGAATATCACCAGCACAATCAGCCAGAGAAGCTATACCCGCAGAAACAGTCACATGCCCAATATAGGGGAAATGCTCAATATTTATTTTCTGACGAATACGTTCAGCAATAGCAGATGCGTCATGAATGTTTGTATCAGGCATAAGGAGTATAAACTCTTCTCCACCAAACCTGCTAACTATGTCATCATTGCGGCAGGATTCTTTTAAAATAGCTGCCAACATAATCAAAACGTCATCACCAGCATCATGACCAAAGCTGTCGTTAATTTTTTTGAAATGGTCTATATCAAATGAAACTACACATACTTCCTTTGCATTAAGAATTTTTTCAGATAGCCGCTGGAACCCTCTACGGTTGTAAATACTAGTTAATGGGTCAGTGAGGGCATCGTCGGTCAGTTCAGCGACCTGCGCTACGGTGTTGCGAAGGTGCTCACCAACTGCATCTCTTAGCTGACTTGCTTCATAATACCAAATATCTACTGTTTCAAGATGGTGTACACCACCATCATCTTCGCCTCCTTTTCGTACAATGTTTGCCAATTTTTCTAAAGGAGATGCAACTCTCACACCTAGAAAGATCATCACACTTCCCACAATAATGATGATGGCCAAAATGAACCAGAACGTTTTTTTGATCATCTGAAAAAGTAGATCATTCACTGTTCTTTCTGCGCCGGAAATAAATATATTCCATCCGGTTTTTGACAAACTGGCATAGCCTTCCTGTTGAGTTTTCCCATTATTAATTACAGTCAGTATCCCGCTCATATTTCTGCTCATATATTCCTTCAATGAAGGTGCTAAGTTCATTTTAGTTCCTATCAGTGAGGATTCATGGCTGAAGATGATTAGGCCATTATCGCTGACGATTCGTATATTTGTACCCGTCGGATAGAAATGTTGGCTTAAAATATCACTCAACATGCTCTTTCTTTTGAGATAAATGCTACCACCAATAAACCCTAAATACTGTCCTTTATCAGAGAAAATTGGCTGTGAAAGGAACACAACATGATTACCTGATGCTGAAATGAAAGGTTCTGAGATGAAAGATTTCTTCGTCGTAATGGCTATAAGACTGGCTCCTGAGGTTAATGTTCTGCCAACCAGTTTTAAACTTTCTGGCGAAGTTGCAGCAACAACTCTGTTACTGTTTACTATTACAACTGAGTTGAAAAATCCAGACTGAAGACGCAGACGATCTACCTCTTCCCGGAGTTGTTGTATATTGGTGAGCCCATTGAGTTGGCTGGCACTCCAGTGAAGCTCACTTAAGGCGCTACTGAGATAGCGGTCAGTTGTATCAGCTAGTTTGCGAGCGTACGCAATATTGTTCTGCATAATGCTCTCTGCAATATTGACTTTTTGATAAAAAGTTAATGCGCCCAAAAGCAGGCTGGAAGTAAGTAATACTGATCCTAACGAAAGAGTGATCAGAAGTGTTCTGAGACGTATCTTTTTATGTGGCATCAGATAATTCGTAAGTATAGTTTGGTTGCTATACCCCATCTTAATTCGAAAATCGTGGTGTGACCATACACTCCTCCTTTCATCTTGAAATTGTATTACTATGTTCTGGCTTAGATTTGACAAAGCCCATGTAGTCCGATTCCTCCTATGTTCAAACTATTGGGCTGGACTGTCTACCGGTCTGGGAACAGTCCAATATCCAGACCGACAATACTAGTATAACCATTTGATTTTAGATATTAATTTATGGTGACTCAAAAATCATGAACGATGTTTGTATTTATAATTACTGAACGATTTGTGTTATCTGATTCTTACCAATAATCTTTCCCGTTTTGTTTTCAATCGTAAACAAAATCGACACGTCATCCTGGCCCTCAGGCGTTGCCGTAAGCGTTTTAACCATCGTTCCCGAATCTGCTCTGATCGTCATCGTTTTCGTGCCTTTTGCCAGCACCTTGTCGCGCTGCGTGATGCGCCAGCTCAGGCGGCATTCGCGGCACGGTTTCCAGGTGTCGTTGATGGCCCACAGACGCACGATCGCCGCCGCTCCGGATTGCCACTGCGCGGTGACCGGTTCAATGGACGGCAGAACAGGCTGGTACGCACGCTGGAGCGCGTAAAACCCGGCCTTAGGTTTACGCAGGTAGTCCACCACGCCCCAGTTGATGGAGGGCCAGGTTTCCACGAACATGAAGTGAAACAGGGCCGTCACCGGCTGGTAGCGCTGTCGACGGTAGCTTTCTGCCGCCGTGGCCACCAACTGCGACTGATACGCCTGAGTATTGCGGATCATCGCCTGAATGTTGTCCCCGCGCGAAATACCAGCAAACTTAAAGGTCTGGAAGGGCTGAAAATTATGGTATTTCCAGACGGTCCAGCCGGGATCGTCTGCGGCGGTCGTTTTTGGCCAGAGCGACGCCGCCGGGATGATGGTTTTTAGCGTCGATAAGCGGGGAAGCGCCTGCGCGCCGAACTCGGTGATGATCCCCGTTTTAGCCGGAACAAGCAGGTCGCGCATGGAACCAAAGTACCAGCCCGCCCAGTAATGCTCCTCAACGGCGGAGAAGCGGTGCACGATGCGGGAGGTATCTTCGGCAAGCGTATCCGCTACCCGCTGCGTGAGCTCGCGATTCAGATCTTTATTCCAGTCCGGGAAGCGTTTTTCCATCCACGGCGAGTTCCACGGCGGTTCGTTGTGGCCACCCCAGACGATGATGGAGGGGGAATTTCCGAACTGTTCTATCATCACCCGCGTCTGTCGAACCGCATTTTCCGTGAAAGCAGAACTGTTGTTGTAGCCCCACTGCAGCGGAACATCCTGCCAGATCATCATCCCCATCTCATCGGCTACGTCATACAATGCACGTCCGGCAACGTGTCCGTGCACGCGTATGGCATTGGCGTTCATTGCTTCAACCAGACGAAGATCGCGTCGGTATTTTTCTCGCGTCATGGTGCTGAGCCAGGGGGAGCCGATGTAATTGCTGCCCTTAATGAAAAGGCGTTTGTCGTTAATGAGCCAGCCCTTATTGTCGGGCTGCTCGACGAGCTTGCGCAGCCCGGTGCGGGTGACCGCCGTATCCATCAGGCCTTTTTCATCCCGCAATGCCACGCGAATGCTATACAGGTGGGGTTTTCCGGTACCAACGGGCCACCACAGTTTTGCCTTCGGCATGGGCAGCGTCACCTGCACGGAATGGGCGCCGCTTTCGAGGGTAACCGGAAAGTCAGCCTGGAAGCGCTTGCCGATGAAATTGGCGGGCGTGGCGGTGAGCCGCACGGTCGCCGGGCCCTGGCCGAGCGCCCGATAGCGAATATCTGCTTTCAGCGCGGGGTGCGTCAGCCCCTGTGACCAGTCTGGCCGCACGATGGTCTCATCTAGGGTAGCGCCCCGGCTAAGATGCAGCCTCACCGGTGCCCAGATGCCGCCCGAGTTGGCGTCCTGTCCTTGCGGCGACCAGGCCCCGCCGGGACGGGTGTCATGCTGGTTAAGGATCCCCTTCATGAGCGTTTTATGCAGCGGCCAGACCTTATTGGGATCTTCGTAAGGGCTGTCCACCCTGACCACCAGTCGGTTATGACGTTGTAACGCCCGGCTGGCATCCAGCGAAAAGCGCTGAAAATAGCCCTCATGCTGGCCGAGCGGCTGGCCGTTCAGGGTGACCTCGGCCAGGTAATCGACGCCGTCAAACACCAGGGTGCTCATTACGTCGGGCGGCTGCACGGGCAGGGAAAAGGCGTGATTGTACCACAGCGCGCCCTGATGATCGAACCCGGCGCTGTACCAGTTGGCTGGAACCTGAAGCGGGCGCCAGCCTGATGCGGCAGGATGTGCGCTATTATTGGCGTCCTGAACCTGCCATTCTCCAGCAAGAGACCAGCTGACCGGCGCGGAGTTCGCCACAGTGTGGGTGGTCAACAGGGTAAAGAGCAGCGCGCAGTTGCGAGCGTTCATGCGTTTACCCCGCGTGCGTTGAGCCACGCCATCAGGCGCAGCGATTCCTTCTGAAGCAGCTGGTTTAGCGTCGCAAGCTGCTGCCCCTCCAGCGTGTGCGCCTCGCTTTCCAGCACCTGTAGCTGTTGCGCGAGCGTGCTGAAGTCAAGGGTGACGGCTTCTCCCCGTAGCTTGTGGACCGCGCGGCGCAGCGTGTCGCGGTCATCGCTGTCGATAGCCCGGGTGATGACCTTCATGGCCTCCCCCAGCCCTTCGCCAAACAGGGCCAGCAGCTCCTGCACCAGGGCAGGATCGTCAGCGCACTGCTTCAGCAGGCGAGCTTCATCCGGAAAACCGGAGGAATCTTCGTGGCGCTGGAGCACACGAGCAATCTCTTCAGCGAGACGCTCCTGGCTGATGGGTTTGGCAATGTAGCCGTCGAAACCCATGTTAAGACAGCGCTCTTTGTCCCCCTGCATGGCGTGTGCGGTCATGGCGACGGCGGGCTGAGCCGGGCCGGGGCGGGACCGTTCTTCTTCACGCAGCAGGCGAATGGCGGTTTCACCGTCCATCTCTGGCATCTGAAGGTCGATCAGCAAAACGTCCCACCCGCCCGCCCGCCAGCGTTCCAGCAGCGCGACACCATTATCGACGCTCTGACAGGTGTGCCCGAGTCGCTCAAGCAGGCGCGAGGCGACCTTCTGGTTAACCAGATTATCTTCCGCCAGCAGGACCCGAAGTTCCGTGGCTGCTGGCGAGCCGACAGGCGTGGGCGTGCTTTCACACACGGGCGCCGGCGAACGTTCAAACGCTGCGGCAATCGCCTGATATAATTCATCCTGGTCGATAGGTTTATGCAGATAGTTCTTGATACCGATCCGCTTCAGCATATTGATATCAAAATGTCGGCTCATGGAGCTCAGCATGATGATGTGGCTCTCAGCAATCTGCGGCAGCACCGAAAGTTCGAGGGCCAGCGACACGCCGTCCATATCCGGCATCTGCGCGTCCAGCAGGATCAGGGGCCAGGCACTCGCTTTAACCCGGTTGATGGCCTCGCTGGCGTTATTAACGCAGGTGGGTTTCAGCCCCATCTGGCTGAGCATGGCGGCCAACAGCCGCAGGTTGGTCGCGTTATCATCCACTACCAGCACGGGTTCCCCGTTAAAGCGATGGCTATGCTGCCGTTCCTCCGGGCCAGGCGCCTGGGTCGCAAGCGGCAGCGCGAAGGAAAATTCGCTGCCTTTCCCTGGCTCGCTGGATACCGTTAATTCGCCGCTCATCGCTGCGACCAGTCGCGCAGAGATGGTTAGCCCGAGCCCCGTGCCGCCGTAGCGGCGGGTGGTTGAGTTATCCGCCTGGCTGAAGGCCTCAAAAATGACGTTCTGCTTATCCGCCGGTATGCCAATGCCGCTGTCGCGCACGCGAAAACGCCATCGATCTGCACTATCAGCGGGCTCAACAATCAGGATGATTTCTCCCTGATGGGTAAACTTCAACGCGTTGCCCAGCAGATTGGTCAGGACCTGGCGCAGCCGCGCACCGTCGACCAGCAGCACGTCGGGGACGTCGGGTGCAATATCGACCAGTAGCTCGATGCCTTTTTCGCTCGCCCCTGGCATGTGCGGGCGAATCAGTGAATGTATAAAAGGACGAATATTAACCGGTCCGGAGTCCAGCACCACTTTGCCCGCTTCAATACGGGAAAAGTCGAGAATATCGTTGATGATATGCAGCAGAGACTGGGCAGAACTCATCACCAGCGTTAGGTAATCGCGCTGATCGGCACTGAGAGACGTATCCAGGCACAGCTGGGTCATGCCAATAATGCCGTTCATAGGGGTGCGAATTTCATGGCTCATATTCGCCAGGAACGCGCTTTTCGCCTCATTGGCTTTTTGTGCCTCTAGGGCCGAGGCGAACGCCTGAATCTCAGCCTCCTTGCGCCGCGTAATATCCTGCAGCGTGCCAATCACGCGCTCGGCGTCTCCCTCAATGGAGAGCGTGACCACTTGGCCGGAGAGCAGCATCCAGCGCAGTCCTTCGGTAGGGTGATGCGCGCGAATTTCACATTCAAAGACCGGGCGGTGTTCCTGCTTCGAAGCGTCCAGCGCATTGTGCAGCGCAGCGCGATCGTCCTCGTGGACCAGGTTGAGCAAAAAGTGCACCGGATATCGCCACCGGGTGCGCGACTGGCCCAGCATGGCAAGCAGGGTGTCGTTCACCTGGAGCGTGTCGTCGGAAACCTGCCAGTCCCAGATCCCGATATGGATGGATTCCGCCGTCAGCAGAAAGTCGTCATGAAGCTGATGGCGCGCCCGCTGCGCCTCATCCAGCTCGGTAATATCGCTGTGCAGGCTGACAATGCCGCCGTCCGCAAGGCGCTGATGCTGAACGAAGATACGCCGCTGGCCCGCCTGCCGCACTTCGCAGTGTTTATCCTGCCGACAGTTGCGCACGATCGACTCGCGCAGCGTCTGGCGAAGGCTTGGATCGACGTTGTAAACGGCGTCGATAAAGCGTTCAGCCAGCGACTCCAGCGTTGTGCCCGCCTTCAGCCACGGGGTAATGACCGGATAAAACAGGGCCACGTTGTGATTCCAGGCCTGCAGGCGTTCCTCGCGGTCATAAATCATGACGGCCGCCGGCAGCGCGTTAAGATCGTACGTGAATGCGCTCATCGTAATCCTCCTACGCGCGGTAGTGCAGTTCTGCCTGTCGGCGCAGGTATTCCAGCCCTGGCGCGATCGCCATGGCCCAGGCCGTCAGGACTTCATCGTCGCACTGCGGATCGCGCAGGCTCACCGCGTTCAACATCGCTTCGCGCCACAGAGCGAAAAAACGCGGGGGAAGGTGGAGGCCGTCGTCGCTTTGCTCCCGCGCCAGGCGCTCGAGAAAATCAGGCACGATCAGGGCGCCGTCTACCGCAAGCATGGCGAAGAAACTCTTAAACAGAGTCTGCTGACCCTCGCTATCCGGCTGGCGGGAAAAATGCTGCTCAGTATCGGGGGACATATGAACGAAGGCATCATAGAACGTCTGAAAAAACGCCGTTTTATCATTATCCGGAAAGACGCGGTTCAGGCTGGATTCAAACAGATCGCGGTAAAATTTCACGGCGTCCTCCTTGCGGCGTTTTCGCCCGGTAGACAGTGGCCGATAGACGTGTATTCCTCTGCCAGACGGTGTGAAAAATAGCTCTCTTTCTTCGACCGACGCACGTCAAACAGCGGCCCGGCGTTGTGTTTAAAGAAAAGGGCTTCCAGAACTGTGGCATTGGTCGAGAGGGTTAAGGCAGCGTTGGTATCGCCCGTGGCTTCCTGGCGGCCTTCGTACCAGCCTTTTTGCGGATCGTTAAGATGCTTTGTCACCGCCATCAGCACGTCGGTGTATGGGGTGTCCCAAAGGGCCCACAGGGCAAAGACCGCTTTGGTCGATACCTGCGCGAAACGGGTGTAGTCCCGTCCATCGTCACCGACAGAGTTCCAGGCATAGCCATTTCCCCAGACCGTATCCTGAATATGCCAGGGGGCCTGCAGGAGCGAGAAATCTGCCCTGGCCGTCATGATTTTATCGGTCTCCCAGCGGCTCTTCTGGCTCAGCCAGACGTTTTCGGCCTGCTTGCGCAGGTGCTTTTGCCGATCGGCCGCAACGCCTTCGGGCTTCCAGCCAAACTCCAGGCCCGGCAGCATATAGGGAAGGGTGGTGATCAGGGAGGGCTGCCACGTGGTGCGCGGATCCCTGGCATCGACGGCCAGACGCCGCTGGGCGATGATGACGTGGTGCGCCGGGGGCGTAAACGCTTTCTCCGGGGAAAATCCCCACAGCTGAAACGCCGTTGCGGCATATTCGCTATCGCCCAGGCGCAGCTCCTCGCGCACCACCGGCTGGCCGTTTTGTAGGGAAGATGACCACAGTTCGCCTTCACGATCGATGACCGGACAGAAATTCCACCGCAGGATGATTTTATCCAGGTACTCGCTGTACTGCGGCTCCCGCTCTGCGGTGAGGCGCAGGGCGAGCATCAGGCGCGCCATATCGCGTGCGGACCAGCCATTTTTAACGGGCTTGCCGCTAAAGTCGATCGGCGTCGCCGTCTGGCTGGAATAGAGTCGACCCGGCGTCCGGGCCTCGGTCAGCATCAGGCGGTTAAGGGTGCCCATCAGCCGCGTCAGGCGAGCGTCATATTCGGCCTCATCAATCAGCCCCAGCTCTTTTGCCGCCAGCAGGGCGATAAGCGTATCGCCCATTTGCCAGAGCGTGACGCGGGGCTGTTTGTCGCTTCCGTTGACCAGGCCCGTTTGCGGCTGGGTATTATTGACGAAATAGCGCCAGGCGATCGCCGCCCATTTCCGTTCTTCCGGCGTCAGGGCAGCGATACGCGCGCTGGAGTGCCAGCCGCCATTGATTAGCCAGCGCCAGCCAGCCCCCTGATGGCCAAACAGAGCAAAGATGACCACACCTGTGAGGATTAATCCCGCGAGCCCTCTGGCTAAGGTTTTAAGCATTGCGCAGTCACCGGAGGCAGTTTAACCGGCACGTCCGCGCTGCATGACGCGCACTGACAGGCCTGGCAGGCGGGTTTGGTGCGCTGCGTGACGCCGGTCCGGTCGCACCAGCTTTTTACGGCCGGCGTGCTGGTCAGGAACGGACGGCTACGAAGCGCGTTATTCTCTTCAAACTGATCGAGCAGCTTTTGATCCCACAGCGACGGAGCAAAATCCTTGCTTTTCGGGTTGTCGGTATTGAAGGCCAGCAGTTTGCCCTCTTTTTTGAACAGCAGGGATTCCAGCATGATGCCGTTATTGTTCGCGGTGAACTCCTTGATCGGCCCGTCGCCGTTTTCATACAGCCCTTCGTAGTAGCCTTTTCCCTCTTCGTTCGCATTTTCAATGGTGTTCAGCAGGCGGTCGGTATAAGGCGAGTTCCACAGGACCCACATTCCCAGCGCCGCCTTCAGTGAAATGGCTGCAGCGTTAGGGACGAATTGTCCTTTGTCGGTAATGGTGTTCCAGTTGTACCCGTCGCTGAAGACGGTGTCATAGACGAAGTATGGCGCTTTATCGAGCTGGTGCTCAGAGCGCGCGGTGAGGACACCGGTGATGGTATAGCGGTTCTCCTGAGCCTGATAAACCCGATCGGCAAAGTTTTTCATCCACGTCAGGGAGTAGTCGCGCGGGGCGTTATCACGGTCGGTCGGCTTATCGAAGCCGAACTCCAGACCGTAGAGCAGGTAGGATTCCGTCACCACGTAGTTATGCTGAGACGTGTTGCGCGGGTCGCGTGAATCATACGGAACCAGCACGCAGTAAATCTCGGCCAGCTCGTATGGCTGCGGACGGCTGGCTTTACAGGTATTAAACCCCCACAGCTGAAAACCTGCCGCGCCGTACTCTTCATAGCCCAGGCGGCCTTCCTGAACATACTTCGGCTGGCCGTTCTCCAGATAGGCCCCGTACAGCGTGCCGCAGGGGTCGATCGCATGGCTGAAATCCCAGCCCAGCACCACGTTATCAACGCTGTTGCCGTATTCCGGGTAACGCTCTTTGATGATTTTCAGCCAGACCAGCATTCGCCCGATATCCAGCGCCGAGAAACCAATTTCACCGGGCTTGTTGGTGTAGTCCACTTTCTGGCCGCTGATGGTGTTATAGGCCTTGTTGGGCAGCTCGTTGCGGAACAGTACCAGGGTGTTTAACGTGGCGAGGAATTTTAGCATCCGGCGGTCAAATTCCGCTTTATCAATGATCCCCAACTCGCGCGCCGCCGTCAGGGCGGCCAGATAGGAGGCGCTGTCCCACATGGTGGTGGAGGGGTATTTGTTGACCGCATTCACCAGGCCCGTCGTGGGCTGATAGTTGGAGACGAAATACTGCCAGGCGTTTTTCGCGATGGTCATCTCTCGGGCGGTCAGCTCGCCGCTGCGTGGGGAGTAGCCTGATGCAGGCAGCCCGGTGTCCGCACGCACGGTCGATAAGGCCAGCCAGAAGATCGTTATTCCCGTGAGCAGGTGGAAAAGGATCGGGGATCGTGGCTTCATGGCGTTGCTCCTGCGGGAGTGGATGAATGAGTGGCTGTGGAGAAGCAGGCCAGACAGAGCATCTGGCCATGCGAGATGTAAGACAGACTTTCCAGCACGATGGCATTGGTATCGGCGTCCACGACGGCATTGACGCTGTTGTTGAGATTTAACCCGCGCTGCCAGCCTTTACCCGGAACCTGAAGCGGCAGAACCTGCTGGCGCAGCGCTTCGCTCCAGCTGTTGCGGAACAGGGCGTACCAGGCAAACGCGGTGCGTGTGGAGGTAATCGCCACCTTCTCCGGCACCTCGTCGCGCAGGTTGCGCGCCTGTACCGGCTGCCTGTCCGGCAGATCGTTAACGTAATCCGGCGCGGGTTCGGCATAATCCGTGCTGACGGGGGGTTTTGGCGCGCGCAGGCCGTGGCGCCGCTGCTGGATCTGCATAATCCGCCACGCAATTTCAGCGCTCTGGGCATCAAAGCCCAGCTCAAGACCGGTTAACAGATAGGGCAAACTGATCAGCGAAGTTTGCTTGCCCCATGGCGTGCGAAGCCCTTCATCGGGCACCATTACGCCATCCAGATCGATCATCTTTTGCCCTTCAGGCGGGTTGGTCACCGCGAGTCCTGCCGCGCTGTCAATCAGGCGCAGCGTATGGCTGGCATAGAGACGGTAGCCAAAAGTGTTCTGCTGTTCATCGTCGGCCAGCGTCCAGTGGTGGAGCGGCACCGCAGCCTGGCTTTGGGTGTTATTTTCAATCAGCGCCGCGGTGCGCCACACGCTCAACAAATCGCGGATGGCCGCCGCGTGCTGCGGATAGCGCCACAGCAGGGTCTGTAATGCCGTCAGCAGCCGGCTCAGACCGATTGCGGAGGCGTCAGGTTTGCCCAGAATCTTGAGTGTGTCAGCATGGTAATACGCGGCAGGGAGGCCTCGCTCGTTGAGCGGCAGCTGCCCCAGCGTAAACAGGGCCGTGCTGACCCTTTCGTCAAACTCATCGGTGGAAATGATGTTGAGCTGCTGTGCGGCGGCAGTCGCAAACAGATAGCTCCCCACGCTCCATAGACTCAGCCA
This sequence comes from Enterobacter sp. Li2LvB3, assembly GCF_056156645.1. NCBI lineage: Bacteria > Pseudomonadati > Pseudomonadota > Gammaproteobacteria > Enterobacterales > Enterobacteriaceae > Enterobacter > Enterobacter sp. Li2LvB3. The sequence goes on from NZ_JBSICG010000030.1 coordinate 54,139, forward strand.
CGGTTCACCGTCGCTGGCGTTCGCCAGGCCGTTTGGCTGGGTATTATTCACGTAGTATTGCCAGGCGACCCGCGCCCAGATGGCTTCGTCATAGGTCAGCGCCCGTTTTGTGGGCAGCGGCGGAAAGTCTTTACTGAGCGCGATGCCGCCGCTACTTTCCACGCGCGTGGGCATCTGCTTCTCCACCCAGACCACAATGGCAAAGCCGAGCAGGAACCCGAGCAAAATGGTGAGGTAGCTGCGAGCGGGCAGCAGGGCGTCACGTATCCTCATTGGGTGACCTCGTCCTCTTCGGCGGGCGTCCACATGGCCGCGAAAATCAGCGGCAGCATGGCGGCGATGTTCACCCCTCCCCAGAAAATATTGATGACGTAACCGGAGGGATCGTCCACCTGCCCACGTGCCACCTGGAAACCGCCCCAGACAAGCCCTGCGAGGGTGAGCACCACGATGGCAATCTGCGGCTTCACCAGGTAGAGAAAACGGCCCGTCTGCCGCTCTTTTGGCGTGACGTGAAATTTGATCTGTTCGCCCCGCAGCACCGTATTGAGCGCGCGCAGGTTCATGGAAAAGAAGGAGAGGTATGAGGCCCTGCCGTCCCAGGCCGAGATCCCCCAGGTCCCGAACATAAAGGCCAGCTCGGAGAAAATAAAGAACGGGAGAAAGTGGAGATAGAACGGCGTCGACCAGGCGGACACCGGCGGAATGCCGGTGAACAGATAGATAATGGGTGAAATCAAAAACACCGTGTTCCACACGCAGGCCATGTATGACCAGAAGGTGGTGGCATACATCAGCGTCTGGGGCAGAGAGAGCCTGAAGCGGCGACGGCTGAAGATGTTGTCATGAAACAAAATATCCAGCGAACCGGCGGCGTACTTAAAGCGCTGGATCATCCAGGTGAGCATATCCTGCGGAGAGAGCATCTTCGACTCAACCCGCGGATGCATAACCGAGCGCCAGCGTCGTGCGGCGTCACCGTGCAGCAGCACCGAGGTGTAAATATCTTCCGAGACGTGGAATTTGTAGGGGGTAAGTTCGGTGTCAAATGCCACGTGCGGACGCATTGCATTCTGCAGCGCGTCCCGGGTCTCCTCATCGCGAATGTCGCGCGTATGACGATGGATCTCCTCTTCGACGGACCAGACATAGCTTCTCAGCGCGGCCTGCATGACCGCCTCGCGACGGTGAATGGACGCCGCGCCACAGCAGAAAGCCCCGTTCGCCCAGTTGCGCCGCCGCAGGATCACGTCATAGAACATGCGCGGATCGTTAAAAAACGGGTCGCGGCCTACGGTGATCGGGCCAACACATTTTTGAATCATCCAGCCCAGGCCGTAGCCCACTTTTCCGGCTTTTCGCTGGCCCCAGCGCGACAGATTTTCTCCTTCCGGAAGATCGAAGAACCACTGCGGCGTCTGCACCCAGGCCACGTTCGGATCGCGAAAATAGCCCAGCGTATGGCTGAGCAGGGTGGGAAATACGCGGGTATCGGCGTCGCAGATAACAATGAAATCGCCGTCGGTTTGCTCAAGGCCGTTGCGCAGGTTGCCGGCCTTAAAGCCGATGTTGGTCTGGCGAGTGATATAGTTAACGCCTTCCTCTTCACAAACGGCTTTCATCTCCGGGCGGCGGCCGTCATCAAGCACGTGGATGCGGTAGTCAATCGGGAACGGGTACGCCATCTTCAGGGCGTCGCGAATGGACAGCCTGACCAGCTCGGTGTCTTCCGAGTAGGTGGCAATGAACAGATCCACCTTGACAGGGCGGGGCTCTACGGCCTCCTCAGGCGACAGACATTCGTTAATTTCGCCGGGCGGCGGACTCTGAGGAGGATCCTGTTCTTTCCACAAATTGATGGTAAACAGCACGGTGCCAATCCACGCCAGGGTTTCGGCGAGGACCAGCGGAATGGCATACCATAATGCGTCAGTATTCAGGGAGGCGGTCCAGCGCCAGTAAATATAATTGGCACCCAGAATAAGCGCCGCGACCGCTAACACCTGCCAGGTCATCATTACCCAGCGCGGTGTTGTTAACGGTTCCGGAGGACGACGATGTTCAAAACGGGAAAAATAAAAATCCATAGTTCCGGCGTTCCTGATTCTGATAAAACCAGACACATTGTCTATTAGAGTTGATTACAGACCGGCAAAAATAATGAATTAACAGTTATTAAGGTAAGTATAGAATGTAAAAAGGTTTTTCCACAAACATTTTACCATCATTTAGCAAGGCTTAAGCTAACTTAAGCTGTGATTACTTTATACAACATGCCTGTTTGTATTGCAGGTGCTATTTTTTTAGAGTATTAAATCTATTAATGGCACTTTTCCAAGTTAAGGATAGCGTATGAGCCATTTTGCGCCTTCGATTACTCAAGAAGATCTAGCCAAATCAAAATCATGGCGGTATGCCATTGCAGGGGGCAGGGACCTGAGAATTGACTTTATGCGCGGCATTGCCCTCGTCATGATGGTCGTGGCGCATACGGAGGTGATGTCGGTATTTAATATATTCTCCTGGGAGCGTTTTGGGTTAACAACCGGTGCAGAAGGTTTTGTTATTCTCTCAGGCTTTATGCTGGGAATGCTGAACCGCGCGCGTCTGCAAAAAGTGGTTTTGCTCACGGTTTCCTGGGGACTTTATCTTAGGGCCTGGAAAATATATCGCGTAAATATCATTATCATAGTGTCATTTATTCTCTTGGCCTATATTCCATATATTAACGTTTTCGAGGCCACCCATTTTACCGATCGTTTTTCGGGTCAAAGCTGGTCGCTTTATCCTGTTACGCCGCAAATTAAAGAGACCTGGTTCAACATTATCCTCTATTTGCAGATTGGCCCCCATCAGACGCAAATTCTGGGGCTGTATATCTTTTTGCTGCTCTTTAGCCCGCTATTTTTGGGGATGCTGCAGAAAGGGAAAGTCTGGTGGCTGCTGGGGCTGTCGCTGCTGGTGTACGGCCTGTGGCAGCGCTGGCCGCTTCGGCTGACGCCGTCGGAGTTCGAATTTGCCTTCCCGCTGCTCGCCTGGCAGTTCATCTTTGTGCTGGGCATGGCCAGCGGCTGGTATAAAGCCGAGCTGATCTCTTTCGCCCGTACGCAGCCGGGAAAAGGGGTAGTGATCGCACTGGTGCTGGTATCGCTCGTACTGGGATTTGTTGCCCAGAACCATACCAACCCGTTTATGCCTCCTGCGCTACTCATGCACGTCATCCCGCCTGACAGCTTCAATACGTTTTATCATTCCTGGGCGGCGAAGAATGGGCTGGGCCCGGTGCGGGTGTTAAACGATATCGCCCTGATGATCACCGTCTACCTGGTGCTGACGTTTTGTTGGACGCCGCTCAACCACCTGCTGGGATGGTTTCTGATCCCGCTCGGCCAGCACTCGCTTTATACCTTTATTTTGCATGTGTACGTGGTGCTGCTGGTGAGCCAGTTCATCACCTTCGACTTATGGCGTCATGCCTGGATAGAGAACACCTTAGTGCATGCGGCGGCACTGGGTATTTTGTGGTTGATGGCAAAATACGACGTCGGCGCACGCTGGATACCTAACTAAGGATGGCGGTTATGCGCGAAAAATGGCTTCTGGCGGGCGTGCTGCTCGCAGCGATACCCACCGCGGAGGCGGTGCAAAGCAGTGAAAATGAATCTCTGCGCGATAAGAACGGTGAACCCGTTCAGGCTGGCGTTTTTACCAGCCGCTGGGGGCGCCTGTTCTCGGGTAACGACAAGAAATTCTCAGGTGCGCTGAGCTTTAGCTCTGGACTGAAAGAGCAGTGGATGAGCATTCCGAACAGTTCAGACACCGCCACGGAAAAGAAAAAGATTAACCAGACGCTGAATCTCAGCCTTCAGTATTCTCCCTACAGCTTCTGGTTTGCCAACATTACGTCCCGACTGCCGGTCAGAGACACCAGCCGCTACACCGCCGATTTTCGCTACAGCTTCGGCTACGATGACTGGCACGCCAACACGTTGAGCCTGGTTTACAGCAACTACGGCGATAACCACTTCTGGACGTCGGGCAGCCGGAGACATACCTATTTCGAACAGGGCGCCTTCACGCTGGCCTATAAGTTTTCGCTACCTAAACCGGTTGAAAACACGCTCCTGCTTAACAAAGGGGATTCCATCATTTGCCAGGTCGGGTACAGCTGGGTGCCGCGCTACTACGACCTCAGCAGCGATGACATCCGCAAAAATAAAAACGTCATGCTCGGCGGCTGCGGCTACACCTTCAAACAACATTTCTTCGTTCGCGCGACGGCGTTCTGGTTCCCGGACAGCAGCCAGCAGCAGCCCTGGAACGGCGATTACAGCTACAGCTTTGGCTATGCGGGCTATACGCCGGGTTCGTTCTCCATCCAGTACGCGAACTATGCGGGAACGCGCTATCCGGGGCATGGCAACGGGAATGCAAAATTAAGGGAAGGGACCGTGAGCCTCATCTGGTTCTTACCGCTATAGGAGGGATGTATGTCGGAGCTGCACGTGTTAATCGTTGAAGATTCGCTGATTTATCGTCGGTTACTCTCCCGAATGCTATCTCAGTGGGGGTATATCGTGAGCGAGGCGGAAAATGGTGTTGCCGCACTGGAAATCTTGTCCAGCCAGCCCGTCAGCATGGTAATAAGTGACTGGGAAATGCCGGAAATGGACGGCTTAGCCCTCTGTAAAGAGATCCGTAGCCGAGAATGGGGTCACTACGTGTATGTCATCCTGCTAACGGCGCGTGAGAATTCGGGCGATTTGACGTTGGGCTTTGATGCCGGAGCCGATGAATTCTTAAATAAACCCGTAGAGCAGGACGAGTTGCGGTCGCGATTACACGCTGGGGTACGCATTTTGACGCTGGAAGCGACCCTTGCGGCGCGCAATAAGCATCTGAGTGAAGCGTTGCATCAAATTGAACAGGATCTTGAACTGGCGGCGCACGTCCAGCATTCGGTGCTGCCTTCGCACCGCGTACGCTTTGGTGACTACATTTCCGACTGGCTTTTCTTGCCGTCTGCCTGGGTATCGGGTGATGTCTTCAATATTTTTGCTCTGGATTCGCATCTGGGGTTTTACTGCGTTGATGTGTCCGGTCATGGTGTGGGGGCCGCGATGATGTCCCTCGCGGTGGCGCGTCAGTTCCTGCATGGCAGGGTGGTGGATCGCTTTCTGTTTACCGAAGAGGGGGGCATTAGGTCTCCTGCGGAGGTCGTCAGAATCCTGAACAGCCGCTTTTGCAGTGAAGAGAGCGACATCACCAGCTATTTCACCATCATCTATGGGGTGCTCGACCCCGAGAGCGGACGAGGGGTGTTTTGTCAGGCCGGGCATCCAACGCCCGTCATTGTGAACGCAGACAGCGCCGTCACGCCCGTGGGCGATGGCGGCCCGCCTGTCGGGCTGATGCCCGACCTCAGTTGGGAAGACGTGGCCTTTACTCTCAATCCCGGAGATCGCTTATGCTTATTCAGTGATGGCATCACGGAGTGTGAGAACGTCAGTGGCGAGCAGTTTGGCCCGCAGCGTCTCGAACGCTGGCTTCATGAGCATGCCCGGCTCCCGGTTGACCGGCTCCTGCCGCGGTTCGGTGACCACCTGACCAGCTGGCGCAACGCAAATCGTGATGAACCGACCGCCTTAACCGATGACGTTTCACTGCTCGTGATCGAGCGTCAGGGAGAACAGAATGATTATTAACATCGAACGACTACCGCACGCCAACATTCTCACGCCCGCGGTCCGGCGGCTGGATGCCTCCGTTGCCGCGACGTTTAAAGCGTTCGTGACGGAGGAAATTGGCGACGATCGCAAGGCCTTGATTGTCGACTTCAGCAAAGTGGATTTCATCGACAGCAGCGGGCTGGGAATGCTGGTGTCGTTGTTTAAGCTGATGAATGGGAAAGGCGACATGGCGCTGTGCTCCCTGAACCCCGGGATAATGAATATGTTCACCCTGACCCGCATGGATCGCATATTCCGTATCTATCCGGATAAAAGCAGCGCGCTTGCGCAGCTGGGGCAGTAGATGCAGACGCCGGTGCAGGAAGAATTTCCGGCGGTGCTCGGTTCCCTGATGCCGCTGGCCGGCTGGCTGGAAGCGCGGCTGAGCGCGCTTCCCGTAGATGATGAGTGGCGTTTCGCGCTCGATCTCGCCGTCTGTGAGGTGGCGACGAATATCATCTGCCACGCGCTGCATGAGGATGCCTCGTGCGCATTCAGCGTACGGTTCGACATCCGCGGCAGCGATGTCTGCATTGTTTTTACCGACGCGGGTGAAACGTTCCCGTTGGAGCGGCTTGAGGCCGCCAGGAGAGACCGTTTCTGCGAAATATCTCCTCTTCTGGAGAGTGGAAGGGGATTAATGCTCATACTGCTAAGTATAGATTTTTTCAATGTTGAACGAAAAGATAATCAGAACACCACATTACTTGTGAAACACCTGTAAAAAACTATAAAAACTATAAAAACTATATAGTTAACACCATTTCTGCGTGATGCTATCACACTCTATATAGAGATTAAGCCAGCACTGCCGCGCAGACAGGACATACGAAGGCCTCCCGTCTAAAGTACAAAATCACCCCAGTTCAAAAGAATGATGAATGGTCTAAACGGAAAACTTTAGTGCTTGTGGGGAGCTGGTGTTCCTGACCTGCTCTCCGTTAATTATGTAGTGGTCAATAAAAACTGGCCACTGCGTTAGAGTTTTTCCAGTATCGACTTTCCGATTCGTTTGGTGATAACCCACCGTTATATTCGTGTGGTCTTAGTGCGCTATAATATCCAACGATATAGTCCGTTATTGCGTGAGCTACATCGCTGAAGCTTATGTAACCTGTCACCGGCACCCATTCGTTCTTCAGACTCCGGAAGAAGCGTTCCATTGGACTATTATCCCAGCAGTTTCCGCGCCGACTCATACTCGGCCTGATCCGGTATCGCCACAGTAACTGCCGGAACTGCCTGCTTGTATAATGACTGCCCTGATCGCTGTGGAACATGACTCCGACGGGCTTGCCGTGCGTTTCCCATGCCATTTCCAGCGCTTTCATGGTGAGTCTGCTGTCCGTTGCCCAGCCCACTGGTTTCCTTGCGAACAGGTCGAGAACAACGGCGAGGTACGCCCAGGGCTTACCTGTCCAGATATACGTCACGCCGCCGCACCACACCTGGTTTGGCTCTGTTACAGCGAACTGTCGCTCAAGATGATTCGGGATAGCAACTTGCTCACGACCGCCACGCCTGTACCGGTGAGTGGGCTGCTGGCAACTGACCAGCCCCAGCTCTTTCATGAGCCTGCCAGCGAGCCAGCGCCCCATCTGGTAGCCTCTCTGAGTGGCCATTGTGGCGATGCTTCTTGCTCCGGCTGAACCGTGGCTTATGCCATGTAGCTCAAGTACCTGACTGCGTAATACAGCCCGTCTGCCGTCTGGCTTTTCAGGACGTTTTTTCCAGTATTTGTAGCTGCTGCGATGAACCCCGAACACATGGCAGAGTGTGGCCACTGGATAACGCGCCCTGAGTTTCCCGATTATCGAGAACTGTTCAGGGAGTCTGACATCAAGAGCGTGGTAGCCTTTTTTAGAATATCGTTTTCCATTTCAATGCGTTGCAGCTTTTTCTTTAGCTCACGTATTTCGATTTGTTCCGGCGTTATTGGGGCGGCTTTTGGCGTTTTGCCCTGACGCTCATCACGCAGTTGTTTGACCCATTTCGTCATCGTGGAAAGACCAACATCCATTGCTTTAGCAGCGTCAGGGACGGTGTAATTTTGGTCAACATCAAGCTGAGCGGATTCGCGTTTGAATTCAGGACTAAAATTTCTTCTTTTCATTGGCGCACCTGTGTTGTTCTGAAGTGAGCATATCACCTCTGTTCAAGTGCCCAAATTCAGTAAACCACTACAAATGATTTTTTCCCGGAGATACTCATGAGCTTTAGCGACATCAACACCGGTGTTGTTCTTCCTGCCTGTGTAGAATATTACGCGAAATTTGGCATGCAAGTCCCTGACGGTGAACCCGGCTCTAACCCAGGCTCGTTGAGCAAATATTCTCGTTTGAGTGTTTATGTGGTTGTTGGTCCAACGACGGGATATTCCTGATCGGGATTGGCCAATCGACCTGTAAGACCTCCATGTTAAAGGCCCGAGAGCGGTTAAGTCCCGGGCCTTAATTACGTTTCCGTCACTTTCAGAAGAATGCGCGGATCAGGTCCAGAAAGACGACTAGCGCCTTCAGAACGATGATTGCTTTATCGATAAAAGCTCCCATCCGTTTCTCCAGTTTAACTGGAGGAAATCTCCGCTGCTTAATCTTACATTGCCTGTCACAACGGGTATCTCACTGTTAGGTGAAGAGTGACTTCCTCCGGTCATGGCCACCAACTCAAAACCGGAAATGTATTAAAACCCGATCTCACCAGTCGGTTTTTTTTACATCAAAACTATGCCCTACCCTACCTGCTCAGTATCATCTTTTCTGCATACGCGAATATCAACGTTGTGGTGGTACAGTACGAAAGTGGGGGTGATCGACCTGAAGAAAAAGTCGAGCACCATGGGTAAGGGATGTTAAAAAGTGTTCACCATGTCCCCGGACCGTACACAAACATGGGGCAGGAGCAACAAGATGCTCCACATCAGGTCGGTCCCGCCCAATTCGGTTACAATGCCCGTTTCAGCCTATTGAAGGCACCGTGATTTGGTAAGTTTCACCGTATCGTTCAAGTTTCCAGCGATAAATTCGATCGTCACCGAGATGATCGCTTATAGTGCCACCAGACAGGATTTAACCAGTCAGAGATACCGGGAATCTTTTGTTACCTGGCGATGAGCGCGAATACCCCCCAGCCAAAGTATTCCCGCGCGTACGTCACGTGGCGTTTCGGCGAGATGTTTAGCTCTGCCCTGGCCTCGGCGAGGATTAGCCTCCAGCCAGAGGCGCATGGTCAGCCATTTCGCGGCTTCATACCGGTCCCAGCCTTCCTGATCTGCCAGTACCATTTCCACCACGTCGTAGCCGAGTTCATCGAACGCACTCACAAGCCCTTGTAGCGTCAGGAAATCAGCCTTCGAGCTGACGCCACAGGACTGGGCTATCTCGTCCGTTGCCGGAAGCTGACGCCAATAGGGCTCACCGATGAGCATGATCCCGCCTGGTTTCAGGCTTTGCGCCAGCAGTTCGACGGTCCCGTCAAACCCACCGGCAATCCATGTCGCGCCAACGCAGGCGGCCACATCGCATTTCTCTTCTGCCACATATCCGGCGGCGTCGTTATGAATGAAATGAACCCGGCTGCTGACGCCGAGTTCTTCTGCGCGGCGTCTGGCCTGCTCGCTGAACAACTGGCTCATGTCGATACCGACGCCGGTAATGGCGTGATCCCGTGCCCAGGTACAGAGCATTTCGCCCGAGCCGCTGCCGAGGTCCAGAATGCGGGTCTCCGGCTTCATGCGCAGCACACGGCCAAGCGTGGCGTACTTCTCTTCGGTGAACGGGTTGTGGATGCGGTGTTCGCTTTCACTGATGGTAAAAATACGTGGGATATCCAATGCGGAATTCCTTTTATCATGTTGAGTATTAAGAGGAAGTTCCTCTGAGGGTTTTGCTTTTTCGGCCAGCAGAGCAAACAGCTTTCCTTCAAATGTCTCGCTGACTGGCCAGTCGTGGCTTTCAGGAGGAGGAAGCAGGGCAAACCCGGCATTGTCGAGCAGGCTTACGTACTCGTCATCGCGCCAGGCCGTCATCTGGCTGCCAAAACGGGTGGTGTGACCATTTGCTTCTATGGCCCAGAACTGCGTTGAGCTGGTCTGGGCTTCTTCATCCCAGCCATGTTCCGTCAGCAGCAGGTGAGGGACGTCAAGAAACAACCCGTCCGGACAGCGTTGCCAGCTCGCTTCAGCCATTCCCTGACGTTTAACTTCGTCGAAAGTATGGACTTCAGTGAGCAGCCTGCCACCCGGCTCCAGCCACAGTGCGCAGCGGCTGACGAGCGAGCACGCATCTGCCGTGCTAAAAACATTCAGTTCCCCGAACGTCATCATGATGAAATCGAACGATTTATCCGGCCAGTATGCGCGGATATCCTGCTGGACATAGTCGATGTTCAGACCGGCATTCTGCGCCTGCTGACGGGCCCAGCTCACGGATGCCGGTGAGAAATCCACACCGGTGCAGTGAAATCCGCATTCCGCTAAGCGGTGGGTATAAAAGCCGGGGCCGCAGCCGAGATCGAGGATATGTGCGCCAGGGGGTAACTGGCTGGCGATCCATTCGACCTGCTGCTCAATAACCTCCTGCCTGCGGCTGGCCCAGTCGTGCTCCTGCGACAAATGGTTCGCCAGCATGCGCTGGCTGAAAGCCGGTTCATCCCAGGGAATTTTGCTCTCCTCCACTGACAACTGGATGTGTCGGGATGAGGAAATAAGGGTGCTGATATCCATCATGCTCTCCTTAGCGGTTATCAAGCTGTGCGCGAACGTTATTCAGCCCGGTGGTGTTGATGCGGTACGGCTGACCGTTGACGGACTTGATCAGTTTTTTGGTTTTGAGTTTTTTGAAGGTGGCAAGGGTGCAGTCGGTGAGCAACAGCCCTTCGCGGGTGTAGCATTCAACGGCGGTGACGCGGCCAGACGCATCGCGGACGTGCGCAATACGGCCACCTTTGGCGAGAACGTGTAAGGTACGTTGTTCCTGACGGGATAAATTCATACTGGAAAACCTGTTTAATCATCATGTGCAAAACGTGCAAACACACAGCGGTGTCCGCATTCGATTTCGGCGCATTGATAATCAGTCCGGCCTGAAAAGGTCGGGGAACTGATTATCGGATGATTACATTCTCCAGCATCAAAGCCTCGGGTTGAGTTGAAAGGTATTTACGGGGTGAATAATAACACCTGGTTTTTGTAAGTGAATATCCTGAGCTGAAAAGTGTGATCCAGATAGGAGCCGGTGAAGGTCTCTTTTATTGAATAGCCGGACATTTTTAACTGTAAAGGGGCTTCCGAGAAATGAATACTTCAGCTCCCAAAATCGTAATACACAAACGCTAACTTATTCCCGTCCGGATCGCGTACATAAGCACTATGGAATCCTTGCCCGTAATGCGGCCTGTGATCCGGCGCACCTTCATCTGCGCCTCCCAGACTAAGGGCAAGCGCATGCAACTGCTGGATGTGTTCAAACGAGCGGGTATTCAGCGCAACCACGTGCAATTGCCAGCGCCCGCTGGTTGCATGTTAAAGGGCCTGCCAACGCACAACCAGATGGCATGGTTATCACTGAACGTCCCCCAGGATGCGCCTTCTTCATTATGGTCAGCCTTTGGATGTCCAGGCTATTACATCAGTGGATCGTAGAACCTTATGGCTCGCTGTAGATCGTTAGTACCCAGCATTATGCAGGAAAACATATATCCTGCTTACTCCTACTTACCTTATTGCCCCTGGCAACTTGCCGGTAATGCGGCCTGGACCTGCTGCAGTCTTAGTTTTAGAAGCCGGGACACCAGAATAACGACGGCAATGCCGGCCATCAGCGCCATGCCGTGAAAAGCTATCCTGCCGCCGGCATGAACGTAGATCCAGCGGGTCGCTTCGATTGAAACAGCAAAGGTGCCCAGGACCAGGATATTCAATGTGGCTGATACGGTACCTTTTGGCAGGCTGTGGGAAAAGAGCGTGAAGCGGAACAGTACGGGGTAGATCAGCCCAATCCCCAGAGCGTAGAGACTCGTACCCAGTACTGACCATACCCAAGCGTGCGGCCATAGCAGATTGCCAACCAGCAGCGTCAGCAGGCCGGACAGTTGTATTGGGACGGTAGACCAGATAAAACGTGGCGACGTCGGATCTTTGATAAACTTTGCGACGATTGCGCTGGCAATAATGATCCCGCTGAACACCGGCACCTGTGTCCAGGCATAGGCTTCGGAAGACATACCGCTATGCTCAATCAGGATCACAGGAGAGAGCGCCACCCATGTGATGATCGGCAGGTTACCAAAGGCCACCGCCAGTGAGCCGGTCAGCACCACGGGATGGCTGAACGCCGCGATGAAATCAGACAGCACTTCACACGGCTTAAACCCGCGTCCCCGAGAGACGACGGTTTCCGGCATGTTGAAGAATAGCAGGGCCCATGCGACCAGACCAAACGCGCCAATAATGGCAAACAGCAGCTTCCAGTGCATGACTGCCATCAGCGCGGCGCCAGCCACCGGACCGATAACCGGCGCGAGCAGGACGATGGAGGTCAGCATGGCCATGATCCTGATGGCGTCCTTTTCACCAAATACTTCCTGAATCGAGACGTAGCCCACGGTCGAGATAAAGCAGATGCTGGTGCCCTGAATAACACGGGCGACGAAGTACTGCTCGATTGAGGTGACAAGCAGCATACTCAGGCAGGACAAGGCGAAAACCAGCGCGCCGGTTAACAGCACAGGCCGGCGGCCAATACGATCTGAAAGGGGGCCCAACAGCCATTGCAGCGCCAGTCCACCGGCCATGTACAGGCTGACGGATGCCGGTGCCAGCGTCACATCCGCCTCTAGCTCATTGATGATGTTAATGATACCTGGCTGAATAAGATCTGTTGTCAGGTAGGCTGAAAAATCATAAATCATCATCGCCAGCGGAAACAACATCACGCTGCCGTAGTGAACTAAACGTCGTGCTGGGCTGTTCATGCGGGGCTCCGGTTAATATCACGTCCTGTGTCTTTTTATCTGTAAATCACCTTCCGGTCAGGCTTTCGAATAAGTGTGGTTTACTCGTCCGCTTTATGGGCCCAGGCGGGCATTGCCGTCAGATAACGTTTTGCCCGCTTCCGTGCTTCTTCCGAGCCGACTTTTTGCCATGAATCGAGAAACTCAGCCAGGCCATTTACGGCCTCTTCCCATGGTTTCAAGTTACCCTCCGCATCACTACACCATGCGCAATATTGCTCGCTGGCTACATTGACATCCCGTTCGGATATTGGCATTCCGCAAGCCTGACAAAATCTTTCATTCTGTTCCATAACGCGCTCCTTCGGTTGTTTATTTGTCTACTAAATATACAAATTTGTCGCGCAGCATTCAGTGGTTCAGATCAATAGAACCCGCAGTAAACTTCATGAATATTGATTGAACTCATTTACCGGATAATTGCCGCTTTGCTAGTCTCGGCATATCACTTTGGACGCCGACAGGATTTTTGCGTTGAAAATCTTTTTTTAACCCGCTGAAAAATATCTCTTAAATATTTTTCGTACATAAACATTCATGGTTCGTTCAGTACGGATCAGGTTTTGTATGGGTTAAAAAAGGTACGTTATGAAAGTCATATGAATTGTCACGCCTGTGGGGTATCAGCGCATCGCGAAACGATGCCCTTCATGCAACATTAAACGGGACTTCACGCCGTCAGGGGCATTTCGGGTTAATTCTCAAAAGAAAGTGTTGGACGTGTGGAGTATCTATAAATGCACACACTGTGATTACACCTGGAATATCTCCCTGTTTTCGCGCCTACACGTCAGCAAAATTGACCACCAGCTTTATCATCGGCTAATGATAAACGATGCGGCTACGGTACAGCACTTTGCAAGTGATATCGCGATACTGAAGCGGAACAACGCAGAGCTATCGGGTCGGCCTAATTTTACCGTTCAGGAGCGCTGGCCGGTAAGCATCACTGCCCACCAGCGGGTCCGCGTTCGTGTCAGGACTTCCCGTTCATTTCAGGTCAGCCTGCTGTCGATTTTGAAGCAACAGCTCATGCTGAGTGCAGGTGAAATTCTGAAAGGGGTTGAGGCAGGACAGATCAGCGGCGTTACGATGAAGATGCTTAAATCGAGAAAGCTGAAGGCAGCGGAATATGAATCCCAGCTGTCTGCGGAAACGTTGTATGCCCGGCGCAGGATTGTTCTGACACGTTGTTAAAAATAAGAAGCTCACCCCAGGAAATAAACGTCAGTATGGCAGCCGTTCAACATAATAACGGATAGGCCAGGGATAGGGTGGGCTTCTGTTTTTCAGCTTCTGAATTGAGAACTTTAGTGAATGGGGTGATAGAGCATATCGTTTGAATTATGCCGAGTCTAATGGTGCTTTAAGGATTGGGATATCGGGAAAGGCGTAGCTTATAACGAATGGTTTGTATCAATGGCCGCGTGAATCGGCAATGCGTTGTTGTAACCATAATTCGACTTCGCTTTTCTTCCAGCGGGAGCTGCGGCCCAGCTTAATTGGCTTCGGGAACAGTCCGTCTTTTATCAGCTTGTAAAACCACTTGTCCGTCAGCCCTGTAAGCTTCGTGATGAACCGCATATCCACCAGTTGGTCATCAAGCAAAGAAATTTGTTCTGTCATGATGCAGTCTTCCATTGTGGGATTATCCTGAGCTGGTGGCTGATTACTCGTTACCACCAGCCCTTCCACATCAATGGATTGATACGTAAAAAAGTGCAGAACGTAAGTTACAACGTGCGAGGACGCCCCAGTCCACTGGGGGGCGGTACCTCACTGGCTCCGTAGTGATAGTGACCGTGCTTTTGCTCTTCTTTGGCGAGATAGCTGATAATGTAGCGCAGGTTATCAATGGCTTCGGTATCATCGTAGTTCACCGGTCTATCAATACTGAATTCATAAGAGGGTTTGTATTCGCAGCGGTTGTAATAGCCTTCTCGTCGCGTTATTTCCCGCCATATTGTTCCTACTCTCTCAGCTATTGGGTAGGTAGCCTGGTTAAGGTGCCTGTCGAGATAGAACACGATATGGGCATGGCAGCCGTGGTCTACAGAATTCTCGAGTACCCAGAAATACCCAGCCAGATTTGTGTGCTGCATGGTGCGTTCAACCAGCATGCGTACTTCTTGCTCGGTTTCGTTCCATGAATGACGTTTATAACGCTCTGTACCTTTCTGATAGAACAGGTCGAGTCTGAGTGCCTGTATTCGTGAGTATCGGTTCAGTAGCTGATTCAGGTGGTCATTGATCAGAGACAGTAGAAACCAATTCATCGTATATTTGGGGTTAAAGGGGTAAGGTGTGTGCATTGATTTATCCTTTGTCAGATGGAGTACAAAGGATTGGGATGAGATGTAATTTTTAAGAGAAGCGGGGATACGGCAGATACAGGGAACTGTGTATCCAGGGGAATACAGGCAGGGTTAATGATTGGGGGAAGGAGCTGTGAACAGGTGGTATAGAAACAGGGAGTGCCCCTTAATTATACTAAAAACCCAAATGTTCATATCTGCTGTTAAACGATTCTAATGAGATGAACAGAGGAGGATAGTAGAGTAAAAATCACAGGAATAACGCAGTAAAATGTCAGAGTATTATCACAATAAAATCAGCAGGATATCAGTAAAAAATCAGTCATTCCTCAGCTTGTGACCCGCCTCCCTCTACCTAAAAGGTGCTCATGCTAATCTGTATTCGGGAGCCAGAATTAGAGGGAAGAGACGATGTTGCATTACGATATGATC
>NZ_JBSICG010000031.1:0-63708 GCF_056156645.1 Enterobacter sp. Li2LvB3
CGCTGAACAGAATGACGACGGCAGGAATACCAGAAGGCGTGCGTGTCGCCTGAAAACACGACCCGCCACGGGGATCCGTGCCTGAAATCTGATTTATTCAACAACGCCCTTTCCGGGAGAACACGTACCGCGCATGGACTCTTCGTTTTACACCATTGTAGATGACCCTGAGTGTTTGTTAAACCCGTGGCGATTCACCATAAGCTACTGATTACATAATAAACAGCGCTTTATTCAGCACTAGAATGAAAAAAACACAGAGCATTCAGTTAAAAACAATAGTTTTAATTTAAAAATTGTTTGTGATATTATTAGGTTAAACACAATAATTGTATTTTTTTGAAAATAAAATACACACACCTTCATAAATACACACCTTAAAACACATTGTTTAAACAAAATATGTTATTTTTATGGCGATTAATTTAGTTGATCGGGGGTTTAAAAATAACAAATGAATTTTATCCAGTTGAAATCATTGATTTTTCCATGTTACTATTGCATTGCAATACTGTTTAATTTAATACACTTTCTGTTGAAAAAAACGGTTACCATAAAGAGGTTATTTTTTATCCAATCCTGAATATAATGCACGCAAGTTAGTTATTAATCTGAAGAACACAAAAATGTCCAACGAAAAATCAAATGAGAGTTATCTCATTAATAATGTTATAGAATTCAATCCAGACAGTCTCATTATTTGTAATAAGGATACAAATGAAGAGAAAAAAATTAAAGATACAGAGTCAAAATGTTTAACATTATTAATACAAAGACAAGACTCAGTAGTATCTCAAACCGAACTTATGGAGTTCGCATGGGGAGTACGACATCGTGAAGTTAGTTTCAATGTTTTCTATCAACATATACTTTCTCTACGGAAATCATTTATACAGATTGGTTTCAACGAAACCGTAATAAAAACGATACCAAGGAAAGGACTAACAATCGATCCTGACATTCTGATAACCAGGCTTTCAGAAACAGAAAAGAGTGATAATTGCAATGGAAGTAAAAAATATTTTTTTAAGAAAAAGAAAAATATCACGCTCACAGTAGTTGTTTTATTGTCTTTCCTGATAGCTCCGGTGAGTATATATGCCATATCGTCAGTTTATAATTCTGACTTTAACAACTACTTCTCTGATTATATTCATGTGAACAACGCAAAAGGCAAATGTCATTATTTTTTAAATAGTGATACAAACAGTCACAGTCTTCATAACAATTATATAAATGAGCATATAAAAAACTGCAATGGGGATAAATATGTTTATATAACAGCTTATGACAATTCAAATATTCTATCAGTAGTATCATGTAACCTGAGCATTGAAAATAACAACAGTGTTTGTAGCAGTATATTCTCGAGACCAGGAGAAATTTAAGTGAAAATCATCAATATCACACTCAGCTTTGCAAAAAAACATTACATGTTAATAACATGCATATTATTTATCGCATCAACCACATTTGCTATTTATATGGGATTTTTTGTTCCATCTAACATCACCTGTCGTGGAAACATTGAAACTTACAATTCAAAATCCTCATTTCATGGGGTGCTGGACTATAAAATAGGCTCACAAAAAGGAATTGCAACTATAACAGGAAAGGCCCGAACATCTTCAGGAAATGAATTTACCATCCAGCGAACGGTTCTTTTTACAATAGAAAAATATGGTATAAGTCCAATATGGAATACAGTCGAAATAATTATTTCCAATTCAGATAACATACCTGCAAAAATACTATCAAATCTGCTACCGGACTTCTACTTAAAAAAATCCTCTGTTACAGATGTGGATATCGGTTATTTAAACAAGGACGCAGTGTTGATTATAAAAACAAACTCACCGTATCTATATTGTGAAAAATATAATTTCAGTAAATATGGTTCACAAAATTATTGATTATTAAGAATCATGCGTTCATCCAACGGAATTATCAGCCTGCTCATAAAACAAACTATTTGAACAACTTATCAGCCTGCAAATGTCTGCATCTCTTGAATTTGATAGAGCCAGTTTTTTATTCAAAAATTCATACAAAGTACGGATGTTTTTAGCTTCCCTTTCCAGGGAAATAAATTCAACCTTATTCGTTATACCCATCTTTTGTATTGCACTTCTTTTGAAATGAGATACAGTTTTAACATTAATATTTAGCTGACTTGCTAATCCATGGTCAGTTGGATAATTACCAATAGCATGTATAACTTCAATTTCTCTTTTTGTTAACCTTACCTTAGAACAGGGTAAAAAATATTTAACGCCTGACCAATAACATTTCCTCTGCATAATTCCTGTTATTATACTAGTGATTTTTTTGAAATAAACATCAATCGCACTATTTTTACATATAAAATATATATCAGCCTTAAAATCAAGTCTGGCAATGAAATTAAAAATCAAATCACTAGTACCTATTAAAATTATATGGCAAACAGAGTCCTTTATTTCCTTAATTGGTCCAGGAGATTCGAGATCATAGATTATTATACTACCTTGACATCGTATCGCTGAGATAGAAACCTGAGTCAGGAGAGGCTCCAGGCCACATGAGAAAAAATGATCTCCACTGCAAACCTGCAATTTAAATAATGATGAATTATACATAAACACCCATATAAAAAGACCTTGATTTGAATTTAACCGACAAGGTGGATTCAATTTCCTTTTTTATATAACCACACAGTATATTTGTCATTATTTTTTGCCTTAATGTTAATGATGCGATAATAAAAAATATTTAACTATCTGTTTTTTAAGGATTTAATTTTTAGTGGTGAATATCTTACCTGGCTGGCATAAAGGTATTTCACCCACAACGTAACATGGGGTTTTAATTACAATTACTGACAATGCATCCGTATAGTTCTCTTATCAAAAGTTAATATATATGAATTCAACTATTTAAAACCCACTACCATTTTAACATGAAAAATATGCCAAAAATATTAGATACAGATATCAGTCAGTAATATTTACTTGTGTACATGTGAATTTTCCTTTTATCCATCTGCAGCAAATTCAGATGGTATCCAGTAATAAGATGAATGAAGTCTGCGCTAGTTTTCGTCTTGCCGCCAGTCGTTAATGATTTACCGGGCATGCAAAATATCGCCGGGCCTGAGCTCACTCAGACATTCATCCAAAAAACGACCGTTAATGCGTTCAGTTAATCCGTTCAGCTTTGGCTTGCGCACAACTCAACACCATGCTCAAAGGAGCATGTTTGTCCTGGTATTACCCCAATTCTCCCAAACATCGCGAAACAACCGGGAGGGCCTGCTGTTGCTGGTTTTGACGCTGATCATAGTCTTAAAAGGATCCTTTACAGATTTGGGTTTACCCACAATAATGTGACTTATCACAACAAAAGGATCCACGTGCGGCGATTTATTATCATGGCTGGATCGTCCGTTCAGGTGCAATATAGCTGTATCCCACATTGTCGTGCGCTACGTGAAAAATAACTGATGAACACCATGATTCCCCTGCAGAATTCACCAGAACGCGTTTCGCTTCTCCCCATTGCCCCTGGCGTCGATTTTGCGACTGCGTTGGCCATGCGTCGTCTGGCCACCGCGAACGGGGTGACGCCGGCGTATCTGCTGGCTCCGGAAGTGAGCGCCCTCCTCTTCTATATGCAGGACCTGCGTCATTACATGCTGTTTTCGACTTTCTGGAACACCGGCGTGCGGATCGGGGAATCCCGGACGCTGACCCCGGAATCCTTTGATCTCGACGGGCTGCGCCCGTTCGTAAAGGTGCTGTCAGAAAAAGTGCGGGCCCGCCGGGGCCGTCCGCCGAAAGACGAAGTGCGCCTGGTGCCTCTCACCGATGAGAATTACGTGCGCCAGATGCAGAGCTGGATGATCACCACCCGCCCCCGCCGCCGGGAGCCGCTGTGGGACGTCACTGATGAAACGATGCGCAACTGGCTCAGACAGGCAATCAGCCGCGCTGCCGCGGACGGAGTGCATTTTTCGGTTCCGGTAACACCGCACACCTTCCGCCACAGCTACATTATGCACATGCTCTATCACCGCCAGCCGAAGAAAGTGATTCAGGCGCTGGCTGGCCACAAGGATCCGCGTTCGATGGAAGTGTATACCCGGGTGTTTGCGCTGGAGCTGGCCGCAACAATTGCCGTTCCGTTTACCGGAGATGGCCGTGATGCCGCGGATATTCTGCGTTCATTACCCCCGGACAAATAGACCAGCCAGGACAAAGAAGCACTCATCACCCGCACAGGATATTGACTGTGGTGCGCTCAGGAACATACCGCAGTCAATGTCAGCCACAGGAATCCCATAACATCACATACCGCAGTCAATATTTGCATTCCTGAAACCAAATCTGCATATGACAGTCAATTTTGTGGATGAACGGGAGGGTCTTAGCGGGAAGGATAATTGACTGTGGTATGCAGCCTGCATACCACAGTCAATTATATGTAATTCCGCATACCTCAGTCATTATCAGGTTTGACACTGGCGAGAGCCTTTGCCAGTTTCTGGGGATCAATCCCCGCGGCTTTCAGGGCGTTAATCACCTCATCGTAATTCTGTTCCGGCGTTTCCTCTTCTGGCTTGCGCGGAACTTTCACCGTACTGCTGATAAGTTTTGAGTTGCGATAATGCACACTGAAGTATGTGGAGCGGCCACGCTTGAACTCGGTGTAATCCAGATAGCCGATATCCTTCAGCTGTGTCATGGCTTTGCGAACCGTGTGATTCTGCGTATAGACGTTTGACGTCAGATTCAGTCTGTCCCGCATGCGTTTCATGGAAATGGGAGCAGGATTCTGTGGGAGGCTTTCAATGTAGGTGTAGAGTGCCTGAGCAGACTCCTTACGCTGCAGGGCATCGATGGCTTTTAGTCGAAGCAAAACCCGCCTGTCCATGTGATACAGCTCGAAGAGTTTAGGCTCAGCCTTGATCTCAACAATATCCTCGTTTATGTCGTAATAGGCGGACTGTACCAGGTGTGTTGTCCACCCTTTCGTTTCGCTCTGAAATTTGAGGGTGACTGAAGCCAGCTTAAACAGTGAATTGCTGATCCGGTCGCGCATTTTCTTATTTGAGCGGCGGGAATCGAAACCACACATCTTCACGAATTCGACAAAGGATAACTCAAGTGTGTCATTTTTCACGCCACACTCAGACATCGAGCGAATGATCCCGAGCCAGACTTTGAAGTCAGTATCCATATCAAGACGTGATCCTGTGATCCTGACATCGGTATACCCTTCACTTTTGGCAATAGAGAGCTGTACGAGCTCCTCAGTCGCATCTGTGACGTTTTTGCGGTTAGTCTTGCTCCTTGATGTCGATTTTAACGTAGGAACGAAGAGACCAAGCCTCATGAGCGCTACAGGCTGAACGGTACTGGTGCTGTTGACATCCAGCTTAACAACTTTGCCTGTTGTCTTGTTCACCTCTTCAAGATTTAGAGGTAACCCACTATTTTCCTTAGTCATTTTAAACACCAACAGTTATCCACAAAAGCAAGTATATACGCATATCTCAGTCAACGGAAATACATACCCCAGTTAATACAATTGCATACCGCAATATGTGAGATTGCGCACAACAGTCAATATCTGACATACCTCAGTGAATACCTCCCCACCTTCAGGCCAGCGATAATGGGGCACAGCACGATCCGGGGATCTCTTTTTGATCTCACTATGATCTCCTTAAGGATCAACTACTGGATCTACCCTATGAATAACCTGAGCAAAAATCTGTAAGCACACCACACAGCAAAAATTCCATATCATGACCAGTTACCTTACTGGCTGAAGAAGCAAAAGAACATTGCTGACACACCATAAAATTGACTGCGGTATGCAGAAAAGAGCGACCAGTCACCGTTTTTATTTCATAACGTCAGTCATACCTCAGTCAATATACCGCATACGACAGTCAATTTTTAATTGCTCAAATCCATCATCACATACCCTTTTCGGCTAAAGAGCGTCAGGTGGATCATATAATTACGCAGCTATTCCGCTTCCTCGACGGATGCGATCTACGTTCGCATCCTTACTGCGGCGAGCGGCAGATATTAACTGAGATATGTCAGTACAGTCTGGATAAATGCATTCAGGTTTAACCAGACTCACATTTTGACCAACTTTGCATTTTTAGGACAGGTTTGCAAATTTAGTGTTGCTTTGCCTGTTTTATCAAGATTTAATATATCAATGCAAAGTTAAGTTCAAGGAATGTACAATGGGATTGATGAATACGCTCGATCAGTGCATAGCAGCTGGTCATGAAATGACGAAAGCTATTGCAGTTGCTCAGTTCAATGATGACAGCCCTGAGGCAAGAAAAATTACGCGTCGCTGGCGGGTTGGAGAAGCTGCTGATTTAATTGGCGTCTCATCCCAGGCAATCCGTGATGCCGAAAAAGCGGGTCGTCTCCCTCACCCGGATATGGAAATGCGTGGCCGGGTTGAGCAGAGAGTCGGTTACACGATCGAACAAATTAATCATATGCGCGATGTTTTTGGTACACGCCTGCGTCGACCAGATAACAGTGTTCCCCCGGTCATTGGTGTGGCTGCACATAAAGGTGGCGTTTATAAAACTTCTGTATCAGTCCATTTAGCTCAGGACCTGGCATTAAAAGGACTCCGCGTTCTGCTTGTCGAAGGTAATGATCCACAGGGCACGGCTTCCATGTATCACGGATGGGTTCCTGATTTGCACATCCATGCTGAAGACACGTTACTGCCCTTTTATCTGGGTGAGCGTGATGATGCAGCCTATGCGGTGAAACCTACCTGCTGGCCTGGACTTGATATTATCCCTTCTTGTCTGGCGCTGCATCGTATTGAAACTGAGCTTATGGGGC
The DNA here is from genome assembly GCF_056156645.1 of Enterobacter sp. Li2LvB3. Taxonomy (NCBI): domain Bacteria; kingdom Pseudomonadati; phylum Pseudomonadota; class Gammaproteobacteria; order Enterobacterales; family Enterobacteriaceae; genus Enterobacter; species Enterobacter sp. Li2LvB3. The sequence goes on from NZ_JBSICG010000031.1 coordinate 6,873, forward strand.
GTTATGACGACGGAAAATTACCAACAGAACCCCATATGATGCTCCGCCTTGCAATCGAAACGGTTGCTCATGATTATGATGTCATTGTTATCGACAGTGCGCCAAACCTGGGTATTGGTACCATTAACGTGGTATGTGCTGCTGATGTCCTGATCGTCCCGACCCCAGCTGAACTGTTTGATTACACGTCTGCCCTGCAGTTTTTTGACATGCTGCGCGATCTGTTAAAAAACGTTGATCTGCAGGGATTTGAACCTGATGTCAGAATTTTGCTCACCAAGTACAGCAACAATAACGGTTCACAGTCACCGTGGATGGAAGAGCAGATCCGCGATGCCTGGGGAAGTATGGTTCTCAAAAACGTGGTGCGTGAGACTGATGAGGTCGGTAAAGGCCAGATCCGTATGAGAACTGTTTTCGAACAGGCTATCGATCAGCGCTCCTCAACAGGTGCATGGCGAAATGCACTTGCCATCTGGGAGCCGGTCTGCAATGAAATTTTTGATCGCCTGATTAAACCTCGCTGGGAGATCAGATAATGAAACGTGCACCTGTTATTCCAAAACATTCAGTGAAAAACGCGCCTGCAGAAATCGAGCAGCCAGCTTCCGTTGCTCCCGCAGCGCCGATGGTCGATTCATTAATTGCACGGGTTGGCGCCATGGCGCGGGGAAATTCCATTTTACTTCCGGTCTGTGGCCGTGAAGTGAAATTTACCCTCGAAGCCATTCCGGGTGACGCTGCCGAAACGGCTTCCCGGGTCTGGTCCGGCAATGAGCGTGACCAGGAGTTGCTGACAGAAGACGCGCTTGATGATCTGATCCCCTCTTTCTTGCTGAGTGGTCAGCAAACCCCTGCATTCGGACGTCGTGTATCGGGGGTCATTGAGGTCGCCGATGGAAGCCGTCGTCGCAAAGCAGCCATACTGACCTCTTCCGATTACCGAATTCTGGTCGGCGATCTCGATGATGAACAGATGATGGCATTATCCCGCCTGGGTAATGACTATCGGCCTACCAGTGCTTATGAGCGTGGTAAACGATACGCATACCGGCTGGAAAATGAGTTTGGCGGAAATGTTTCAGCTCTCTCAGATGCAGAAAATATTTCCCGCAAGATCATCACACGCTGCATAAACACTGCACGCTTACCGAAACCCGTCGTTGCTCTCTTTATACATCCAGGTGAGCTTTCCGCGCGGGCCGGTGAGGCTTTGTACAAGGCATTCACCGGAAAAGAAGAGTTGCTGCAGCAATTGACTGATCAGCTTCATGAACAGAAAAAAGCGGGTGTGATCTTTGAAGCCGATGAGGTTATCGGGTTACTGACTGGAAAACTAAAAGAGAGTTCCAGTGCTAAAGTTAACCTCAGTATGCGGCATCAGTTTGTACCAGGAGCATCCGTTCTCTACAAAGGGGATAAGGTTATTTTTAATCTTGATAAGACGCGTTTGCCGGCAGAGTGCATAGAGAAAATCGAGGGTATACTTCGGGAATTACAGCAAAATCAGTCGTTGTAATAAGAATTGATATCCCCCCTCTTTTCTTAACTTCTGGATTACTATCCCTGTCCGAAGATGTTGCTGTTCCGGGGCTGATTTTAGTCCCGAACAGCATCGCCCAGTCCCAGTGCACACAATCTGCTGAAAACGATCTGGGACCATGGTCCCACGTGGTCGCAGAGCTGCATTCAGCACTACGGCGTCTGTATTTCAGACCCAAATCCCACCGTACTTCAATGAGACTGGGACCATGGTCCCACCTGTAGCAGAGCTGTATTCAGCACTACGGCGTCTGTATTTCAGACCCAAATCCGACCGTACTTCAATGAGACTGGGACCATGGTCCCACCTGTAGCAGAACTGTATTCAGCACTACGGCGTCTGTATTTCAGACCCAAATCCGACCGTACTTCAATGAGACTGGGACCATGGTCCCACCTGTAGCAGAACTGTATTCAGTACTACGGTGTCTGTACTTCCGACTGAAATCCCAGCTAACTTTGATGGGACTGGGGGGGTTGTTGAATAAATCAGATTTCGGGCACGGATCCCCGTGGCGGGTCGTGTTTTCAGGCGACACGCACGCCTTCTGGTATTCCTGCCGTCGTCATTCTGTTCAGCGCCCGCCCATCGACAACGCCCCTGCTTCCTGCCCGTCATAATCCCGCAGCGTCAGTGAACCTCCGGACACCTGTTTTACCCTGTACATCGCCGTTTCCGCTATCGGGCGGCAGACTGTCATCTGTTGTCCGTTCCACCGGGCATGACGCCCGGTCACACGCGGATCCGCCACTGCACGATTGCGGTCTGCAGACTCCCCTGACCCGTATCCTGCTCCTTTGCGTGGCGGGATAAGGGCGCTGATTTTCTTTCGCCGCAGTTCATCGTGACACCGCCGGGTGCCGTAAGCTCCGTCTGCCGCTGCTGCCCTGATTTTTCTGTGAGTCTGCCGGATAAGGCCCGGGAAGGTTTCCGGGTCCGTTACGTTGTCCGGCGACAGGCCTGCGCAGATGATTTCATGTGTTTTGCCATCAGCAGCCCGATACGGCGGCGCTCTTTGCCGTGTGTTTTGACTTTCCATTCGCCTTCACCAGAGACCTTCAGCCCGGTGGAATCCGTCACCCGGTGCGCGGTTTCACCCGGGCGGGTGCCCTGACACTGACATTAACCGGCTTTGCCCGCTTGCTGACGCGGGTGTGATCCGGGCTGCGCAGCGTAACGTCCGTCAGGGCAAAAATGGAGCCGGTAAGGCCCTGTGCGGCCCGCAGGGTAAGCCGGAATACACGTTTAATCACGGGGACGGCCGGGATGGCAGGGTCAGAATAGTGCCGGGATCTTCTGCGGGATGAAGGCGTTGCTGACTCATACCCGGCCTGAATCGCCTCATCGTCCGGCCAGAGCGCCTGGGATGATTACTTACTGTATCAGTTTGGTCAAAATTTAGTATTGACGTACAATATTTCTCTTTTTCCAAACGGAGCCCTACTATGCCAGCCTGGCAAATGTCTACACCGTTTACGATCTCCGCAATTTGAAGCAGGAGCAAACCCACCTTTATCTGCTGTGTTATGTCTGGCTCCGCTATCGCCAGTTCAGCGACAACCTGGTGGATGCGATGTTTTTCCATATGAGACAGCTTGAGGATAAGAGCCGCAGCGTGGCTAAACAGCTTATGGCTGACGTGCAGGAAAAACACCGGCGAGAAACCTCTAAAATCGGACGTCTGCTGTCGCTTTATGTTGACGACAGCGTTCCGGACCCCACCACCTTTGGCGAAGTCCGCCGTCGCGCCTGGAAAATCATGCCCCGGGAGACTCTGAAAACCGCCGCACAACGCATGAGTGTGAAACCCATCAGCAAACTGGCGCGGCAGTGGCAGGCCGTTGACGGTATGACGATGTGAATCCTGCGTCACCTGCGGCCATTATATCTGTCACTTGACCTCACCAGCGTGGTCCAGGAAGGACAGCCCGTGGGCGGAGGCGCTGAGCTGTCTCAGAATGGCGTTTAGAAAAAAACAGACGCTTTCACAGCGGCCGCTGGCGGAATGCCCGCCGGAAACATTACCCTTGCGGCTGTGCCCATACCTGCTTGAGTTCGGTGAGGACGGTGAGCCCACAGGCCTGAATTCCGGGCGCTATGAATTCTGGCTCTATCGTCAGATAAGAAAGCGTTTTCAGGCAGGGGAATTCCACCTCAACGACAGTCTCCGGCACAGCCATCATTCTGATGAACTGGTCCCGGAAGAGGTACAGGCCAGCGGTGCTGGCTGAAATGAACATCCTCTTTCTGCAGAAGCCGATTAAAACACAGCTAAAGGCGCTGGAGTTCGAGCTGCACCGACAGTGGAAAGTGTTCAACCGGGAGCTGAAGCGGGGGAATCTGAAACATCTGGAATACAACAAAGAAACGTGGGAACTGACCTGGCATAAATCCGTGGTCAGTCGTCAGAAGGCGCAGAATAGGCGTTTTTATGAGCAGCTACCGTAACCGACTTTTGCCGCTTTGTTAACGGTTTCCGCCCGCCATGAAGCCGCTGCGGCTGGATACGGTATCAAGCTATGCCGTGCGATCGTGCGGCGTTTTTGTTTTTCAATTAAATGCCGTTGAGCATCATTTTGATGGCTGGCTGCTGAAGGAACTGCATACTCCAACGGGCGGCTTCACCTAATCCTTCGCTGCGGGTGGCGTTAAACAAGCGGGTGGCATGCTTATGCTCCTGCATCGGTTTTTTGACTAGTCGCCCGCTGTTGAGCTTAGTTTTGGCCAGATGATGTGGCACATAGCCAATGCCAGCGTTTTGTTCGATAAGGCCAATCGCGGTCGCAAAATCGGGAACAAACAGTGCTTTTTGCCCCTCAAGTAACCATGCTTGTAGCGGATTGAAATGAATCGCGGTATCGCGAATGCACACTGCGGTGTACTGCCGTAGCTGGCGGTTTTCCAGAGGTTGAAGCTGCGCTGCCAATGGGTGTGCCGGCCCAACGACAAAATCCCACTCAAGCTGCCCAGCGGGTTCGCTGACGATGCCATCGCTCGATGGGACGGCATGCGGCGCGCCAACCACTAAGTCAGCGCGTTTGTTGTAAAGCGCGTCCCAGCACCCGTTATATACCTCGGTATTGACCGTCAATTGCGTACCGGGGAAGGTGAGTTCGAATTCGGCGATATACTGTACGATGGCGTGGCCTGGAATAATATTGTTGACCGCTACTGTTAGCTCTTTTTCGACCCCTGTGGCAATCAGTGTGGTGTTGCGTTTGAGGACATCAAGATCGTGCAGAATTGTAATGCTGTGCTGAATGAAATATTCGCCGCTCGGTGTTAAGACGAGCGTTCGTCCTTTACGAATAAACAGCGCAATACCAAGGCTTTCTTCCAGTTTTTTAATCGTATAGCTAATGGCAGAGGGGACTTTGTTGAGCTGTTCCGCAGCTGTCGTGATGCTCTGGTATTTGGCGACAAGATGAACGATACGCAGGACTTCATCAGAAATAAACATGAGCGGCTCCGGTTGTTGTTGTTCACCTGGAGTCACGAGGGGCAAAAAACAGGCGAGGGGGCATGACTATCATGTCATAGCCCACTCGCCTGTGACCAGTAACTCCACGTTTATCAAATGTTGTCTGTGACCGGTAGCTGATGAATACGACTCAGAATTGCATACCCCATACAGGCCACCAGAATTGAATCGACGGACGGAATGGTGGTCAGAGTAAAGATGCCATTGGCGGTGGCAAAGCCGACAAAACTGGCAATAGCCCAGGCAACAAAGGTCAGCACTTTCACCGCAGGCTCTTGTTGCAGCACGGTGTCGTGATAACCGTTACGGCGATAGAGCAGAAAATCTGCAATATAAATGCCCGCAACAGGTGGCGTGGCGATACCGAGGAACAGTAGGAACGGAATGAAGATGTTCATGATGTCGAGGCTACCGACAACCGCGGCTAAAATGCCCAGTACCAGAGTTACCTGCCACTTTGGAAAACGGCTGAACAGGGTGGAAACCACCAGGGTTCCCTGGAACATGTTCCCGGCATTCCCCGTGATACAGGCGAAAATCAGCAGCAGAGCCGCAGGCAGGACTGCCCCAAATACAGCCATCGCAGCCAGCAACGACCCTTTACCGCTTAACGCGCTAGGGGTTGCACCGACCCAATACAGCAGTGGATACGCCACCAGAAACGTGAGGATTGACGCGATCAGCGCATGCTTGCGGTTATGCACGAAGCTGCCGAAATCAGGCAGCGTCGCTACCAGCACAATAATGGTACCGACCACAGTTGAAATTGCTACACCGGTATTCATGGCTGGCAGCTGCTGCGCCACCACCGGCGTATCTGTATGGGTCACAATCCACAGGATGTAGCACAGAACCAGAGCAATCACAGGTACAGCAACTTGCGCCACTTTGCCCAGCACCTCAAAACCGAACGCGGTGGAGGCAACAAAAATCATGCAACCTATCGACACCAGCAGTGGAACCGGCAGGGCAATGCCGTGCTCAGCCAGAAGATCGTGAACCGAATGGCCGAACATATTGGCGGTAACCGCAATCCAGCCAAACAGACTGATTGCCATCAGAATATTGATAGTAATTGCGCCTTTCTCACCAAAAGCATATTTCACAATGCCATAAGTCGGTAAGCGCGCTTTTTCGCCCACGCTGATGGTAATCGCGGCAAGCAGCGTCAGGATCAGCCCACCTGCAAGCACCACGGTCAGCAGGGTTGAAGACGAAAGTTGGTTGCCGAGGCTTGAGGAAGATAGCAGCACTGGTGTCACAGCAATACCTAGTAAAATCATCGCAATACGCAACCCGGAGGCGGTATTGATATTTCCGGAGGTCTTACGCATAGTCAGTTCCCTTACGTTCTAATGATCAGGCAATGTAAAGATGTCCAGTGTAGAGACGCCAACAGCCAATGTCGGATATCTCTTTCTGCCCTTCAACGAGCCACGGTTCAGCCAGCACGCCCAGCACTTCGCTGCCATCGCTCAAACGCAATTTACCGATACTCAGGCCCGCAGGTTCACTGACCAGCAGATCCGCCAGAGAGACCAGTGGCAGTTCCCAAATCTCCAGAGACACTTCTGTACCACCATTGGTGACGCGGATCATCCCCGGGTGTTTGTCGTTGATGGTCCACAAACGGTAGTGGGCGTCGGTTGTCGCTTCGCGAACAAACACACCGCCAGCGTTTTGCATGTTGTGGTTCAGCTCAAGACCGCGCATCAGGGTGCCGTTGACGGCGAGTAAAGTAGTTTTGCTCATTGTGTTATCTCCAGGATGGCGGTTGCCACCCGTTAAAAGGTTAATCTTCACCAATCCAGGTGCCGGTTTTATGTTCAAGGGCTGCTTTAATTGCCTGTGGGCTTGTGATCAACCCGCGTCCCTTTTGTCCTTTTGCGTGGCTGTGCGACACGAAGCCGAGAATGGCTTCAACCTTCGGTTGCATGCTGCCTGCACCGAACTGGCCTTCAGCAATCAGTTTTTCTGCTTCGCTAATGCTGAGTTTGTCGAGCCAGAGTTGTTCAGGCGTACCGAAATTAATGGCTACCTGTTCAACGCCTGTTGGGATAAGCAGCAGTTCTGCGCCCAGTTGTTCCGCCAGCAGGGCGGAGGCGAGGTCTTTGTCGATAACTGCTTCTGTACCGCTCAACTGTCCGTTGGCATCACGAATAACCGGAATGCCGCCACCGCCGCAGGCAATCACAATGCAGCCCTGTTTCAGCAGCATGGCGATGGTGTCCAGCTCGACTATCTCCAGCGGCTGCGGGGATGGTACGGTACGACGCCAGCCGCGACCGGCATCTTCCATTAATGTCCAGCCCAGTTCGCGTTGGCGTTCCAGTGCGGTTTCGTGATCGAAGAACGCTCCAATCGGCTTGGTTGGATGGCTGAACGCCGGGTCATTAGCATCAACACGCGTCTGCGTCACCACAGCCACGACTGGCTTCTGAATGCCACGGCATCGCAGTTCGTTGCTCAATGCTTTCTGGAACATGTAGCCAATAGCACCTTGGGTATCGCCGACAGCGTAATCCAGGGGAATAGGTGAAACTTCACGACTAGAGAGTTCCGAGCGACGCAAGATGAAACCGACCTGCGGCCCGTTACCATGGGTCAGCACCAGCGACCAGCCGGCTTCAATCATGTCGCAGATATGACGCACGCCTTCGGTAACGGCATGGTACTGATCCGGAATGCTGTTCTGCTTATCGTCCAGGATCAGGGCGTTACCACCCACTGCCACGACGGCGAGAGATTTGTTCATTTCACAGCTCCTTGTGCCACAGTGTTGGCCAGTACGAGTAATGCTTCGTTAAAGCAGACCATCGGGGCGGTAGTGATCCCGGCTCCAATCTGGCCGACCCCCGCTTCTTTATGGGCGATCCCGGTGTTGATGATCGGCAGGATGCTGCGATCCACCACTTTGCGTGCATCAATCCCGGCGGCAGTTGGCGCGAAATTTAGCGCAGGCAAGGTGAAGGCTGGATTGTTGCCAAGCGTAATCAGCTGCATCCGACGGCTGTGGTTGGTGGCATCAGCCGGAGTACCGCCAACGAATTTCACGATGGCTGGAGAAGAGGCCATTGCAAAACCGCCCACGCCTGCGGTTTCGGTGATCGCACTGTCACCCAAATCGGCAGCGGCATCGTCCAAGCCGTAGCCTGGGAAGAACAGTCCTTCCACTGGATTTGCCGGAGCCTGGAACCATTGGTCTCCTGTGCCAGACAAGCGAATGCCGAAGTTCACGCCGTTACGCGCCATCACCGTGACCATTGAACTGAATGGTACGCCCGTGGCGGCATCCATCATTGCTTTACAGGCTGCCATCGACAGGTTGAGGAAGAAGTGGTCGTTGCTGGTGATAAAGGTCACCACGCGCTGTACCTGATCCTGTGGAAGATTGCAGGACAGTAGAGCAGGGAATAAGCGCTTCAGCAGCAGACCCGTTGCGGCAGCATTACGATTATGAACTTCATCGCCCATATGCAGTGCTTGCGCCATCAACGGTTTCAGTTCCAGTCCGCCCATCCCACGCACAGCGGCTTTCATTGCCGGGCCGAGTTCCATTTTCATCCACGCCAGGCGTTTAAGCACTTCGTCATTGTTTGCGCCAAAGCGCAGCACTTTACCCAAACCTTCATTGAAGTTGCTGTAAGCGCGTTTCCCGTTAGCTATGTTTTCAATGACCCACAGCGGCATTGACGGGCTGATGACCCCTGCCATCGGGCCGACCGCGTCATAGTGATGGCAAGGGGAAAGTTCAATTACACCGTTCAGTACCAGTGCTTCTGCTCCCTGATGATTAGCAGCCCAACCTTCAAACAACACCGCACCAATGATGGCGCCTTTGACCGGGCCACACATGCTTTCCCAGGCAATCGGTGGACCGGAATGCAGGATAAGTTTACGCTCGCGCATGGCGGGGATTACGTCAGCAGCACTCATCACATCAACCAGTGCTGGTTGTGCAGAGAGATAACGCACCATTGCCATCTGGTTGGCGGCTTCGACGAGAGGGTGGGCCAGCAGACCCGCCAGATCCAGACCTGCCTTGCGATCACCAGCGCCCGGTGGCTGCCAGTTAAGCGCAACGGCCTGACCACCTGCGTGCTGGATGTTTTCGGCGAAACTCGCAAGACCTGCGTTGATCACGCTCAGCGGCCGAGAAAATAACGGGTTCATGCTTGTTTTCCTTCTTTCTGCACCTGAAGTTCGACAACGGTCGCGGCCCACTGGGCAGCTTGTGCGTTGCAGCCTGCGACCAGAACCCCCTGTTCGCACAGTACGTTAATTTGTTGAATTCGTTGTTGAGGGTCGGCATCGGTGCCGCAAACATGAGCAATCAGCAGTGGACCGTTGTCACGTTTGACGGAGGTCAGAGCGCTCAGTAAATCCGCGGAAGGTTCTGCAGCGGCACCGTAACCGAGTACTAGATCAAACAGCACGACGGCGGTCGTCGGGTCGTTCAACTCATCCAGAATGCGTTGATTACGCAGCGTCGGGTCGATCATCGGGTGTGGACGCCCACGAGTGAAGTCGTCGTCCCCCATATCGATCAGGGTATGACCGTTGCTGTGCCAATGGTCAGCCAGCGGCTGATTGCCTTTTACCGGAGTGTTGGAACTGGCGATAATGCCGTGTTGTTGGCAAATAAGCTGCCCTTCATAGCAGAAGGTGCCGCCAGCAAACACGCCGCGCAGTGACTGACGGCGGGCATCCAACTTTTGGCATTGCTGTTCAAGCATCTGGCGATCGGTGTCGGATATCGTCTGCGTATCGTGTGCACCGGCAGCTTTATTGAGCAACGCCACCGCCATTTCAGCCGCATCAGCCAGTGTAACTGCTGCATCGATACCTGGGCGCGTGATGCTTTCTGGCGCTGCGCCCAAGAAGTTCACCACCACCGGTTTTCCTGTTTTTTGCGCTTCGGTGAGGATCATCTCCGCCACGTTATGAGCAGGTGGTTTAGAGATCAGCACAATCACTTGTGTCTCGTCATCCTTCGCCAGGGCCTGTAATCCCTGTAACATGCTGATCCCGCCAATCGCTTCATGCAGATCGTGGCCTCCGGTACCCAGTGCCTGAGAAATCCCGGCACCCAGTTGATCAATGCGGCAGGTCACTTCCTGCAAACCGGTTCCGGAGGCGCCAACCACACCAATCTCGCCACGACGAACCACGTTGGCGAAGCCGAGCGGGGTTCCGTTGACAATTGCGGTGCCGCAGTCCGGCCCCATCACGATCAGATTTTTTTCCCGGGCTAACAGCTTGACCGCTTTTTCCTGCTCCAGCGAAACGTTGTCGCTGAACAGCATGACGTTCATGCCCAGTTGCAGCGCTTTAATGGCTTCAGCTGCGGCATAATCGCCAGGGACGGAAATTAGGGCCAGATTAGCATCGGCGTTCTGATCCTTTGCCATCGCAATGCTGGTGAGCGGGCTCTGCACCATACCTGATTCGCTGCTTTCAGCTGGTTTGCTATTGAGCTTCTCTTTTGCCAGCTCCAGCGCTTGTTCACAGGCGCTGGCTTCACCTTTAACGGCGATAATCAGGTCATTAGGCCCGGCGGTATAATCACCACTCAGCCCGGCATCCACTAGCTGTGCCTGGTTGGTTTCACTGCCCATAACAACGGATGCCTGCTCAATTCCGGGCAGATGATTGATGCTGGCGGAGATCTGCATCAGGGAAACAGAATCCCGATAGAGATTGTTAAAAACACGGTGTACTACGCACATATGTCGTACCTGTTAATGTCGGGCATTGGCCCGAAGAAATAAAAACGGCGTTACTGCCTGAAGGGGAGTTGATTACGTAATCCGTGCAGAAAGCCAGCCATACAGTCCGCGCCAGAGGATGCGCCAAAGGTCATCACCGTCGTCGCGTATTGCCGCAGTGTATGAGGGCAAAAAGGCCGGGAGAGCTGCGCCACTAACTGGCAAAGTGCCTCTGAGAAATGTCCTTCCAGCGCCCGTTGCAAATAGTGGCGGCTGATGTCGTTGGTGCGGGGAAGCCGGGGAACGATAACGTTCACTAGCTGCTGCTGATGTAGCGCTAGCTGTGGATGCCGGGTTGCCCGGAATGCTGCGAAATAGCCAAGCAGATAATCGTCACCATTGGGGGTTAACCCACCACCAAAACCGACAATGCGGTCTGCCATCTCTGCCAGTTTTGCGTCTGTCTGATCAGGGGATATATCAACCTGAATACCTAAGGCATCGTTGGGCAGCAGGCGCAACACGCTGTCGACTCGCTGTTGCTGGCACCACTGCTGTAACTGACCTTCAAGGAATGTTTGCGTCTGTTCTGGCTCGTGAAGTGATAAGTCAGCATCCTGAACAGGCGTCCAGACAGGCACGGCGGCTAAGGCGATTTGCCATTCACGGCAGCGCAGCGTCTGCTGGTTCCGCTGAATTTCCCCCGCATTACGCCAGTCCCACTGTTCAGACACTGCGATTCTGACGGCATCGGGATGGTTCAGACTGCTGTGTGCGGAAATCAGCGGCAGCAACTTGCCATCCTGCAATTGCACATTCAGGGTGTGTCTGAATACGCTATGAATGTGCAGCATCCCGTCTGGCGTGACAGCTAACCGTTGACTGGCAAGATAACCAATGCTCAGGGCGCGCAGCGAAATGGGATGCATAGCAACTTACTTCAGTCCATTGATGATGTTGTCAGCATTGCTGACCCAGCCAAAGATAGCGCCCTGGGCTTTGATCATCTCCAGCGCATATTTCTGGAACTCTGTGAAATAGGAGCCTACGCAGTCTTCTGGAATGATGCACTCATAGCCACGGTCATTGGCTTCACGCACGGTGGTGTTCACACAAACTTCGGTGGTCACGCCGCAAACAATCAGGGTTTTTACCTGATGATTTTGCAGGATCAGGTGCAGGTCGGTCTGATAGAACGCGCCTTTGCCTGGCTTATCGATAACAGGCTCACCGGCAATCGGATAGAGCTCAGGAATGATGTCATGACCTTTCTCACCGCGCACCAGAATACGACCCATCGGGCCTTTTTCGCCGATAAAAGTGTGACCGCCACGAGTCAGCTTGGCTGCCGGGCAGTCGCTGAGATCGGCGCGATGTCCTTCGCGGGTGTGAATAACCAGCATACCTTTTGCACGTGCCGCATTCAGTACGCGTTTGCATGGCTCAATGGCGGTACGTACAAAGGAGACATCGTTACCCAGCGCTTCACCGAAACCACCCGGCTCAACAAAATCACGCTGCATATCGATCATCACCAGTGCGGTGGTGGCGGGAGCAAAGGGCAGGTCGAAGGGTTCTGCCTTGAAATGATGTTGTGTCATAGTCTCTCCTTACGTGTAAGTAAATAGTCCTGCAACTTTTTGTAGTATAAGGAGCAGGGGCACGAGGAACAGCAAAGAGATTTTTTGTATGACAACTAATAATTTATAATCAGCAGAGAAAAGAAAACATCACTGTGAGTAGGGTCATGATTTTATGCAGATGATGCAATTTTTTTGATGATTTTTGGTGCTTTGGTGCAAATAAGTTCTTGTTGAAATGTGAGGTTGGCGCGCAGACTACGGAAAACTCCCGCAAGATACGACCTCAATGCTATGATGACGGCTTTGTCTCGTTAAGGCAGCGTCAGGTAGCTAGCTGAACGCATCATTTATTCGTCTTGCTAAAATCGGCCATTCTGGTACCCGGTCTGGCTGATTGGTGCTCCGGACAGTGAGGACGATAGCGTTCCTGACGGGATAGCGGGCACCGGTCAGGGGTGAGGTATACCGGGAACACCCCGACCAGATGAACAGCCGACTGGTGGAACTGGATGACAAACATCAGTGCTGAAGGACAGCCCCCGGGCTGGTGATGATATGAGAAATATGGAAAAAACGGGTCACCTGGCATGGTGTGCTCTTATAGCTCTGCTGACTGCCAGGGAAGATGGCCTGGTGGAGTCGGAATCGCAGGAAAACCTGTTTATTACCCGCTGGTTTGCGCAGGCGAAAAAACAGCGCCGCTTTTCACGTGACGTGGCCACCGATGTTGACTGGATACTCAATCAGGGTCGAACGCTCGGCGTTCGTGCGCGATTGCGCCATAAGCTGGATTATCTCTGGCGCAGCTGCACCGGTGAACTGTCTGAGCAGAATGACCTTTTTCGCCTGACCTACGCGCTGGAGCTGGCGAAGCAGTACGACTGGGTGTATCACGTCCTCAGCGACAGTGAGTGGAGCGGTCGACGTCAGATTCAGCCTTCTGCATCGGTGAACAGTATCTGTCTACTGAAAAGCGCGCTGGATGTCGGTTTCAATGATGACGGAATGCAGGTTATGCCGGTGCCGGCCAGAATTGGCGGCCGTGCTGACGGGATGAATACGCTGCTGAAAAGCTGTGGCTGGGAGGCTGTCAGCAACGACGATTACTGGAAGCTGGTGACCATCAGCGCCGGCTGAACTGTCTTACGGGATTTTAGCAAATGTCCCGTAAACCCTCGCCACCTGGTCAACGCCTTACGCCGCGACAACAAGGCGCTATCCCATAAGAAGCAGGGGATAGCAAACCGCCATAAGGCTCGCTTACTCTTTGCCGCACAACACTAACGGGTAGCGAATGCCCGCTCTGGCTACAGCACAAGGCTATAACGGAACTAACGGCGGCGGGTCTCGTCGTCAAAGCCCGCGGAGGCTTGCGTAAGTCTGTACAGTCTGGCTCTATGCCAGTTACAGCCTGCGAAGTGAGAAGCCTCTTCCTTTAGTGAGGAGCTGTCACATGCCCTATCCCATAAAGTGGTTTGTTGATATTTCCCGCCCAGACTTTAATATCATCCATAAGTATTACAGTATAATCAGATCTCAACCGGCTGAGTACGTACTTCATTATCGGGGGATCTGTAATACTATATGATTTCATAAAGTACATACCCAGAGCGCTACAGGTCATCTTACTAAAAACCAGATAATTATCTATTTTTAGTTTTTCTTGCCCATTCCCCTGGCAGGGTGAGTTAACCTGATAGGTTATAATCATTCCCACGTCTTTGAGCCCATGCGAGGATATGCTTATCAGAACAGGTCTGGAGTCTGATGTCTGTGTAAGACCGTACAAGACTCCATCTTTTGAATACCAGACGTTATACTCCATGGACTGACCCCGGACCTGAAAAGTCAAATGTATAGTCAGGAGTATATAAATAAAATATTTGTTTATCATATAATTACCTGCTTGATCATGTTTCATTAATTTGATTTTTAAAAACAAAATCCGCTACTGTAGACCGACAGTCAGACTGACTGTAAGAAATGAATATTTTATGAAAAGTATAGTTTAGGTTTACTAGAAAATGCAGTGTTATAAAATAACTGGATATGGATTTATTTAATATTCATACTTGATTAATGGTTTATACATTCTAAAGTTTATTGACAAATAAATATTTCAGTGTTTTGTTTTTTTTGCAAACATGTAAGTTGAAGCTATAATGAAATTACCCCCTCAGGTTGCGCTGCAGGGATTTTAAAAAAAATAACGAGTCATTTGTCCATTAACCCACACCGATACTTCGATGTGGGTTTTTTTTGATTATGATAAAAAGTCTGGAGCAGGATACTGGCATAAGGGGTTTCGGGAGCAGTGGAACCCAAAAAACGGTTAAGAGGTTCAATTAAGTGTTCAAGAACAGGTAAATCTGATCTTACCCACGTAATGTGGGCACGGTCCTAAGCGAGCTTCAGGTTATCAACTTGCTCAGGGCTGAGACCGCCGCACGCACTGTGGCGACGCCAACGATTGTAATCACACTCAATATAATTAAACACCGTCATCCGCATTATTTCCCGGCTATCAAAGCGCTCTCCGTGGATACATTCCACTTTCAGCGAGTGAAAGAAGCTTTCCACGCAGGCATTGTCATAACAGCAACCTTTGGCACTTATGCTCCCGTGCAGATTATGCCGTTTCAGTAAGGTCTGATAATCCGATGAGCAGTACTGCCCACCACGATCCGTGTGAACGATGACATTTTCCGGGCGTTTACGCCGCCAGAGCGCCATTTTCAACGCATCACAGGCCAGCTGCGCTGTCATGCGCGACGACATAGACCAGCCAATGACGGAACGGGACCACAGATCGATGACCACCGCCAGGTAGAGCCAGCCTTCGTCCGTGCGCAGATATGTAATGTCACCCGCACACTTCTGGTTCGGGCCGCCAGCCCTGAAGTCTTGTTTCAACAGGTTTTCTGACACGGGTAAACCGTGCCCACGGTAACTGACCGGGCTGAACTTCCGTGCGGCTTTCGCCTTTAGCCTCCGGCGACGCAGACTGGCAGCAATGGTTTTGACGTTGTACTCCGGCAGTTTGTCTGCCAGACGAGGCGCTCCATAACGCTGTTTTGCTTCTGTGAAGGCCTTACGGACCGCCGCATCACAGATGAGGCGGAACTGCTGACGCGGGCTTTGCTGATGGTGGCGCAGACGCTAGGCATACCAGCCGCTGCGGGCAATCCGAAGCACACGTGAACTCAGCCTGATGATTTTCGATGAAGACATCCGTCATTTCAGGTGCTTCGCGAAGTATGTCGCGGCCTTTCGGATAATGGTCAGCTCCTCTGTCTGCTCCGCCAGTTGCCGCTTAAGGCGGGCAATTTCAACCGTCATATCCTGCTCGCGTTCGGAAGAGGAATGGGCATTTTTCAGCTTGCTGCGCCAGGCATAAAGCTGCGATTTATACAGACTGAGTTCACGGGCCGCGGCGGCCACACCGATACGCTCAGCAAGCTTCAGGGCTTCGTTGCGAAATTCAGGTGTATGTTGCTTACGGGGCTTTTTGCTGGTTGATACTGGTTTAGTCATGAGTCACCTCTGGTTGAGAGTTAACTCACTTAGTCCCGTGTTCACTATTCTCGGGTAGGATCAAGGGGTGCTGAGACTAAAAAAATGGACACCTCCCGGGGAGGGAGGTGTCCCGAAATCATGCCATTCGTTTTAAGTGAAAACCCTTCAGATGGTTTCAGAACGGATGATCACATAACACCCCCTCATTTTCACCCGCCATGTATCACACGAAAACAGGGCAACCGCGGGCAGTAATGTCCTGGCGTTCGGGGCACAAAGGGTGTCGGTTCCCTCCGCGTTTATGCCGCCTCGCCGGCGGCGGGGTTCAACGCCGTGCCTTCACGCTAACCCGGCCGCTGCGGTCACAAGGGTTCACGTTGTCGATGGCCTCACCCGTTCGCACCTTTCACGGTGCATTCAGCCCGCGAAAGGCTTGCGCTGCGGCTTGCGGCATCGCCCCTGCGCCCTCCGCTCAGAGCCGGGTTTTTGTGGCGGCACGGCGCAACAGGGTGCCGCATATCAGAGAGGAGTGTGTCTATGTCCCGTTTTATCCTGGGTGACTGCGTACAGGTGATGTCCCGTTTTCCGGCGCGTGCCGTCGATTTTATTCTTACCGATCCGCCATACCTTGTGGGCTACAAGGACCGCACCGGCCGCACCCTGGCCGGGGACAATTCAGCAGAATGGCTCCAGCCTGCGTGCCACGAAATGTATCGCGTCCTGAAAAACGACAGTCTGATGGTGAGCTTTTACGCCTGGAACCGTGCAGAGCTGTTCCTGAATGCCTGGAAAGTGGCCGGGTTCCGCGTTGTCGGGCATGTCGTCTTTGCCAAAAGCTACGCCTCCAAATCAACTTTCGTGGGCTACACCCATGAAAACGCCTACCTGCTGGCGAAGGGCCGTCCGCAGACGCCGGACCGTCCCATTCCGGACGTGATCCCCTGGAAATACACGGGCAACCACCACCACCCGACTGAGAAGTCGGTGCAGAGCCTGCGTCCGCTGATTGAATCCCTGACACGCCCGGGCGCGATTGTCCTGGACCCGTTCGCCGGCAGCGGCTCCACCTGTGTGGCTGCCGCCGAAGCCAGCCGCCGCTATATCGGGATTGAAATGCTGGAGCAGTACCACGCCGCCGGCGTGCGTCGTCTGGCTCAGGTCGAACGGGCAAGAAGAATGCCGGCGGCGAATGACAGCGGATTTTATCCGGACTGGCCGGAGGCCGCATGAACTATCCGGGGCTTGAAGGTCTGCGCGCGGACGTGGCCGCGCTGAGTAATGCCATGTGCGATGTGCGGATGTTGCTGAATCGCCTCGAATCGCAGCACCGCCACGATGCGGCCACGCTGGCTGAACGTATGGCCGCCCAGAGCCTGCGTCGTATTAACACCCTGTTACTGGAAGCGTATCGCGAAGCCCTGGTGCTGGACGAAACCTTTCAGGACTGACTGACCCGGCCGGGCGAAGGCCCGGCCTCTGACACTGATAAAGAGAGAAAAACAATGTACGGAACCCGTGAAGAACTTTGTGTGCAGCTTGAAAACATGTTCACTTTTGACGAACCCCTGACCCTGCTGATCTGGACGGAAGAGGGGATTAGCGTGGCCTGCCGTGAAAACCAGCCCGAACCGGATGTGGCCGAAATTCGTGCCGTAATGAAGGCCATCGGTGCAATGAAAATGGCGGATTACCGCCGTGAAGGTGTCACGAATTCAGACGTCAGCGACCTCCTGGACCGTCAGCGTGAAGCGGCAAACCGGCTGGTCAGTGTGCCGGCATCCCTCCTTTCCCGCGTCCTGCGCGACTATGAGCGCGAGCTGGAGCACCGTACCGGACAGGCATGGGAAGCCGGACGGCCGGAGCCAGAGTCCGTGCAGGCGGCGCGAAAAGATGTGTACGCGCTCAAAGACGCACTGGCGGCCTGATAACGAGCCGGGGGAAAGACCCCGGCTATCAGACATTTAGAACCTACTCAAATATCTTAAAGAGAGTTATAGCTATACCTGCGCCAATTACAGCGACAGCACCTGCTTTCTCCCATCCTGACAATTCATCCCAGCTCTTTGATTCCTTACTATCGTCATTCTTTGTCGTCTGGTGTAGTTCGGAGATTGTCGTTTCCAGATACGCAATAACTTGATTTGCGCCTTCTAGAAAATCGTCAATGTCGACGTAAAAATCCGCTTCATGCACAGCTTTGTTACGCACGCTGGCGATCCAGCGTATTTTTTTACAAAAGTGGTATCGATAATTTGTTCAATTGAGCTTAATTTCTCATGCATTCCCCGACCACTTGCCCCAAGCCTGCACAGCAGGGATTCAATTTTTGTAGCCTTATCTAAAATTTCTTCGCGCATCACCTGGCTCCCATAAAACGCAACCCATAAATCTACATTTTTTAACCAAACAGTACAAAATAAGGTTGTCAGTGCCTTCCGCTTTTATCCGCCGCCGCCCGCCGGGCCGCGTCGGGACAGTAAAACTCCCCTGAAACTCCGTGCGGCGACGGCATAGCCGTGACTTCACTGTAGCCCGGCCGCATCGGCCACAAGGGTTCGCTGTCGCCGCCGTCCTCACCCGTTCGCACCCTTCACGGTGCATTCAGCCCGTGAAGGCTTTGCGCTGCGGCTTGCGGCATCGCCCCTGCGTCCTCCGCTTTTCGCCGGTCTGTCGTGTCGTCACGGCGATGCCGGAACCGAGGATATGTTAACCGTGGAGGATCTATGAACCAGACCGTGACCTGTTGTGATGCCGTTCGTCTTGAGGGCGCACAGCGTCTGACTTTTTTGCCTGACATGTTCGGCGGCGACTATATGACCGCTGAGGCGTCCGTGTACGCCTATGCACAGCGTTATTGCCCCGATTATCAGGGTGGTTTCTGGCAGTTTTACCGCCTGCCGGACGGCAGCGGTTTTATGGCACCGGACGTGGAGAGCGTGACCTTCTGCAATCCGGATAACTGGTTCGAGCAGACCATCAGCGGGGACGTTGCGGGGATCATCCTCACCGCACTGGTACTGAATCACCGCAGCTGGTTTCACAGCAACCATGACCATGAGGAGCTGTGCCGCCACTTCTGCCGCCGCCATGAGCAGCTGATGGCTTTCGCAGATAACCATCCCGCCAGCGCCACGATCTGGCGTGCGCTTGACTGACTGATCACGGGCGGCGATGCCGCCCGATTTAAGGAGAAAAAGATGATTGGCACAGCACGAGAAATTGCCCTTGAAATGTTCCGGTGTTCCGACCTTGATGGCGAGAAATACGTTTTCGCAAGCTGGAACCGAAATGATATCCGCAGCATGTGCGTTGACTGGGATCTGAATAATGAGGATCTGGATGAAGTCATGCGCCGGCTGAGTTCCTGTCTCGAAAGTGGCGCGGACATTGGCCAGATACACGCAATTGTTGAAACCATGCTCGACGAGCGCCGCGCGAAGCGCATCGTGACAGTTCCGGCGGCCTCTCTCGCAATGGCGATGAAACTGGCTGGCAGTGAAATGCAACGCATCGCCGATTGCGCGGTGCAGGGAGGTGGTTCTGCTGAGGACACCCTGAAAGAAGAAAAAAAGGTCATGCTGAGCCTGTGCGCCGCGCTTGAGGCCTGAAAGGATGCCGGAAGACATGCTTCCGGCTACCCGTGAAAGAGGAGAACACCATGCAGCTTTCAACAGACACCCGTTCCATATTGCGCCAGTACAAAACGCTGATAAATGAACGACGACGCGAGGCAGGACTCAGCCCCGTCACTACGGCAAAAGTGCTGGAAGAGAGCTGCGAATCGACGACCCGCCAGTGCGCCGTGTACCTGTGCGGTCACTTCATCCTTCAGGGCGGTAAGGGCGACGGTCAGTAACAGGGACGGGCGGAAAGGACAGCGCCTGCGGCGTTGTCCTTTCCGCCCCTGTATGCACAACGTTCGGTTCTGAAAGAGTTGTGAGGGCAAATTGTCACAGATACTGTCCTGCGTGGCGTGGCGTGGCGTGGCGTGGCGTGGCGTGGCCACCGGCTTTGAAACCCGATCAGCAAATTCCCTCAGAACACCTGAATCCCGCTTCTGGCCCCCTTCGGCTCCCGGCCAGCTGCGCCGTCCGGTCGTCGAGCCCCACTCCGCCAGGCAGCTGCTTCGCACCAGCCAGTCTCCGCCGAACCCCTTCGGGTTTCGGGCTTCGCTAGGGTCTGATGGCTGAGGTCAAAGGCTGCGGCTTTACCGGCCGTGCCGTCCGGAACGCCTTCACCGCGCCGGCGGAGCCGTCGCTTTAATGTCGCCACGCCGTTCCGACGTGTCGGGTGTGTGCATCCTGTTCGTCCGGTGAAGCCATCCCCCGTGTGTCCTCACGCGGAGGGCGGCTTGTAGCACCGTCGGTTCGTCATCCAAAGGGTGAAGTGAACGCCGCCAAAACTTTTTGCGAAGGGCCGCAAAAACTGTTGTCAGCGCCCTTTTCCTGCCGCCCCGCCGTTGCTCCCGTTGCCCTTTGCCGCGAGAGAACTCACCAGGGAGATGGATAAACCATCACCACAGGAGAAAACCAGGATGCACACACGAAACGTCAACGTCAAAACCGCCGCTCCCGAATCTTCCAGGAAGATGGGGGAAGGGCAGGGCACGGTTGCGGTCGCCCGTGAATACGTGGCTCAGGCCACTGCGCTGAAAGAGGGCGTGACTGTCACGCTCTCAGAGGTGAACCGCTATGGCGATATTCAGGCGGAGATCCGCACTCACGGGCTGCTCAACTGGCGCGCGTGGTCGTTTGAAGCGGATTTTCTGAGTGATCTGAAACGCAAACTGCAAGACGTGCAGCTGTAACCGGAGGCCGGATATCCGGCCTTAACCCACAGAAGGAGGAACCATGCAGAACCTTAATTCCGGCCAGTCGGGCAAAAAAGTAGGACAGAGCAATGACATTGTGAAGCTGCTGCGCATTCAGGCCAGCGACACCCATGTGGTCGAGTTTGACAACGTGGACACCCGTTTTAATGACTGCAACAACTGGCAGGTCATGGCTGAGGGCAAGCGCGTTCTGTTCAGCAACCGCACGTATGAGCGTTTTTCAGATGTGAAATCGGGGATCGTGGCAACGATTTCCGTGTGTGAGAACGGCGCTACGGTATCTGATACCGCGATGCTGGAAGGGGCGAAAGCCATGATGCAGGTGCTCGACGGCTATCCGTCCTTTGCGGCGCTGGCTGCTCACCCGAAACGCATCACCGGTTAACTGAGTGCCGTGACCGGAAGGCAATCCGGCCACGGCGAACCATAACAATCACTGAGAGGTAAAAATCATGGTCGCCACCAATATTACGGCAAAAAAACCCGCAAAATCTACCCCCGCTAAAAAGTCAGCGGAAAAAATCGCGCAGTCTACTGAACAGAAGCTCGTTCAGTTGCTCGCTGACACGCCCGTGCAAATCTTCCCGTACTCCCGCCTGTCGCGTACCGGTCTGAACACGCGCATCATTCCGCATACCGATCAGGAAGTGGAAGAGATGGCAGACAGCATTGAGGCAATGGGTATCCTGCAAAACCTGATTGGTGCAGAACTGCCGGACGGCACGATCGGCATTGTCGGCGGGGAAGGTCGCCGAAGGGGGACGGGTATTCTGGTGCTGCGCGGTGTGCTCGATGCAGAAACCCCGTTTGTTCCGGTGAAAGTCCTGCCCGTGGAGATGGCGGTGGCGGCCTCGATGATTGAGAACGGCAGACGCAAGAACATGCACCCTGCCGAGCAGATTATCGGTTTTCGCACCCTTGAACAGGAAGGTAAAACCGCCTCACAAATTGGCGCCCTGATGGGTTACCACCCACGTCACGTCCAGCGCTGCCTGAAACTGGCGAACCTTGCGCCCTCCCTGCTGGACGCGCTGGTGCGGGATAGCATCTCCCTTGAACAGTGCGAGGTGCTGACGCTGGCGGACACCCATGAACGTCAGGAGCAGGTCTGGAAAGAGGCTGTTGAACAGTGGCGTGATCCTTCTGTACAGACCCTGCGCAGGATGGCCACCGACGACAAAATGGCCATCAGCCATCCGATGTTTGCGTATGTGGGCGAGGAAGCCTATACCGCCGCTGGCGGTACGCTGACCGCCGATCTGTTCAGCGATAAAGACAGTACCTTTGCCGATGCATCACGGGTGAAATCCTTGCTGGCCGGAAAACTCACCGTGCTTGCCGCCCGTCTTCAGCAGGAGCAGGGCTGGGGCTGGTCTGAATTCCGTATGACAGAACTCAGAGCCAGCGGCGAGGACAGGGAACTGTATCGTTTTGCCATGCCAGAGCCAGTTCTGACCGAAGAGGAACAGCAACGTATTAACGAGCTGGAAGATGCAATTGAAGGATGTGCGGCGTATGACGACGAATACGAGCTTCAGCAGCAGATCGACGATATTCACTGCGAGGCGACTTACCGCGAAGCCACGCCGGAGTTTCGCGCCGCGCACGGTATCTGGGTGTCATGGGATGGGGACAGTTTTCAGGTTCAGCCAGGCATCCGCAGACTGACTGACGAAGACAGGGCAGCAGAAGAACAGGTTCGTCAGGAGCGTGAGAATAACGTTATCAGACACACCACACCTGACATTCCCGCAGACGCATTCCCTGCCACGCTGGTAAAGGCCATGTCCGCCGAGCGGACGCTCGCCGTTCAGGCCGAACTGGCGGGGCGTCCTGACGTGTCGGTGGCGCTCCTGACGTGGACGCTGTGCCTTGCACTCTTTGACCGCACTTACGGCAAGCGCAATGAACCCCTGAAAGCCTCTGTGTCCTCCAATCAGCATCACCTTGCATCACTGGCTCCCTCCGGTGAGGAAGGGAAGGCACTGATGGCTCTCAGAGCACAGCGTGAGGCGTTACAGGCCACACTGCCTGACAACTGGGATCTCGATTTCACCTGGCTGCTGTCATGGTCTGCGGAGCAGGTGAATACCCTGCTGGGATTCTGCGCGGCGCACGGTATCGACGGGTTACAGGAGCGTCTTTACAACCGCACGGATGTCAGTGAACTGGACGGGCTGGAAGCGGCGCTGGACTTTGACCTGCGTAAATGGTGGCAGCCTGATGCGGAGAGCTACTTTGGCAAGCTCAAAATCGCCCAGATTGGCAAGACCTATGAAGAAGCCGGACTGAGCGCCCGTGCGGGTGAGGTGGTGAAGCTCAAACGCCGCGATGCGGCGAAGGCCGCCGAACAGGATCTGAATGCTCAGGGCTGGCTGCCTGACTGGATGGTGCGCCCTGCGCCAGCGGTTCAGGCCGGTGAGACAACAGACACCCACACTGACCACGCTGCTTAACACCGGAGGCCGCCGCCTTCGGGCGGCGGGAACACATATGACCATGAATTACGATCTGACCCGAATCAACACCCTGACCGCCTCCGATCTGGAGTTTATCCGCCAGCAGGGCGAGGAAGCACGCCGCGCCCTCAGCGATGCCGTGACCGGCCTGCTGACTGTCCCGCAGGGCTGGCGCGTCTGCGCCGAGTACCGCAGTGAATTTGGTGGCTTTTTCCCGGTACAGTGCCGTTTCAGCGCGGATAACAGGGATGACTGGCATCTGTGCGTGTGCAGCCCTGGTGAAGTGTCGCCGTACTGGCTTCTGGTTCTGCTTTCTTCGGGGGGCGAAGTGGTGCGCACCCTGTACCAGAATGAGACACTCCAGCCTGAGCGCGTCAGCCAGCTGATCGCACAGATGGCAGGGATGCGCCGGTTTAACTGCACGGCAAGTACCGTGGCAAACCTGATGAGTGGGGAGGTGACAGCATGATCCCGTCATCCCATGCCCTTGTCTCCCTGAAACCCGCCCGTCAGGCCGCGATTCAGGCTATCAGCCAGGTTGAATCTGCCCGTGAACGCGGCTCCCGGCTGCCCGCCATGCCGTATGTGCGCACCTTCCTGCGCCTTCTCACGGGCAGCGGTCGCCTGAATGCCACGGTCGCACGTCAGATCCCGGGTCTGAACTGGGTGCCAAAGAACCGCCATTCGAACCTGAAACAGGTCGAGGAGGCGCTGGACACGATGATTGCCACGGAGGGAGAGGCCTGCCCGCTGCCGCTCACGCTGGACGTACAGGCCGAACTGTTCCCCGAAGTCATGCACACCCGCACGGGCAGACGACTGCACAGGGCGGGAATTCAGACCACCCGACAGATACGCCGCGAATCACGTGAAGTAGACCAGCGCTGGAAGTTACGCCAGAACCTGCTCGCGCAGGCTGAAACCGACCTCAACTTTCAGTCGCCGGAAACCGTCTGCACCTGGTACACCCGGTGGAGCGACGAGTTCGACGCGGGGGAGCTGGCGGGTGCATTCTGGCGCTGGCAGTCGCGGTTCGCATCGCTGAAGGAACTGACCTGGCTGCGCATAAGCGGCGAGCCGCTGTATGCAGTGATGTATGAAATCCCGTTTATCGTCCGGGAGACACCGGAACCTGTCCGGGCTGCCGAGCGCTGGCAGGTGCCAAACAAACTGCGCCACAAAGAGGTTAACGTCTGAACGAAAAAGGATGTGAATCTATACAGTTTTCAGACTGTTATTCCTGGGCAGATGATTGACAACGGGATATAATGGCGATGGCGCTTGAGGTTTTTTGCCTCATGACGTGAAGGTGGTTTGTTACTGAATTGTTGTGTGGCAGAAAACAGAAAGCCCCGAGTAATTTTTCAATTAACCCGAGGCCCACTGCATGTCTGATCAACAACAGTATGGCCGCTTACCTGCCGAAAGGCAAGGAGAAGTCAGCTATGAAACTGCCGCGAAGTACTGTTATCTGGTGCGTATTAATCGTGTGTTTAACACTCTTAATATTCACATTCCTCACCCGAAAATCGCTCTGCGAAATCCGGCTGAAGGACGGAGAACGGGAGGTCGCTGCCGTTCTGGCCTACGAATCCGGTAAGTAAGCTACCTGGAGGCGGGGGAAACCCCGCCTTTTCAGGAGCTGAGTTGCCACGACATGCCTGAAGCGCCTTTATGAAGGGGTTGCCAGTTCGCCGGTAGCCCCTTTTTCCTTCCCTGCGCGACCGCACGCCTTTACTTCCGGGAAGGGCTGTTCCCCTCCGGGGAACGGGGCAGGGCGGCAGCGCCTACGGCGCTGCCTGCTCTCTTCCCTTCTTGATCCCTGCCTGGTAATCCCTTTTCACGCTTTCAATGTCACTCAGGGTTGATGCCTGACAGGAATGTGCGGCAAGCCGGTAACGGTGTGCAATTTCATCCAGCGTGGAGGGCGTATTGTCACGGCTGCGGTGCTGGCGACCTTTCTGGCCAAAGATGGCCACTATCATGTCCTGACTGCCCGAGCGGCCAAAAAGGCGGGTGCACAGGCGTTTTACAGTAAGGGGCGTTAAGTCCAGATCCACGCTTTCGGCTATTTCAAAAATGAAGCAGAGCATCCGGTAGGTTTTATAGCGTTTCACCGCAGCACTGAGACGGGCTGCGCGCTGAGGGTATTCCCAGGAATCATCAGAATAAAGCTGCAGTTCTGCCTGGTAATCTCTCGCAAGGTGTTCACGGGTGTACTTAAAATTGCGGTAAAAATAGGCCCGCGACTGTTCTGTCCGGGATTCTTCAGCCATTTCATGCACCGTTTATTAATGCTAATGGATGCGTACATTAGCATTAATAATGACCATTCTCAAATCAGTCCGGGTCAGATTTCCGGTCAAATCACAGCGATATCAGCCAGCGTCACCAGGATGGCCAGAACGATAAAAACGGGCAGGGCGATGGCCCCCTTCGGCTCCCGGCCAGCTGCGCCGTCCGGTCGTCGAGCCCCACTCCGCCAGGCAGCTGCTTCGCACCAGCCAGTCTCCGCCGAACCCCTGCGGGTTTCGGGCTTCGCTAGGGTCTGATGGCTGAGGTCAAAGGCTGCGGCTTCACCGGCCGTGCCGTCCGGAACGCCTTCACCGCGCCGGCGGAGCCGTCGCTTTAATGTCGCCACGCCGTTCCGACGTGTCGGGTGTGTGCATCCTGTTCGTCCGGTGAGGCCATCCCCCGTGTGTCCTCACGCGGAGGGCTGCTTGTAGCACCGTCGGGTCGTCATACAAGGGGTGAAGTGAACGCCGCCAAACTTTTTGCGAAGGGCCGCAAAAACTTTCGTCATCGCCCCTTTCCTTCCTCCCTTCGCCGTTGCTCCCTTTGCCCTTTGCCGCGAGAGAACTCACCAGGGAGATGGAAACCATCACCACAGGAGAAAACCAGGATGCACACACAAAACGTCAACGTCAAAACCGCCGCTCCCGAATCTTCCAGGAAGATAGGGGGAAAAACCGTCTCTTACGCGATCCTCGTCGCTGAGCAGAAAAAAAACTCTGCTGAGGAAGCGGACGTTCTGGAGTTCAGCAGCCTTGCTGAGCTGAAGAAACTGCGCAGACGCGCCCCTGAAAAAATGAGTGTCCGCTATTTCTACGCCCTCAGCAGCGGCGTGAATAAACAGTTCAGCCATATCCATGTCGTCGAAGCTGACCACTTCAAACAGTTTGTGCGTCTGATTGAGCGCGCAGGTATCGACATTTAACCCTTTTCCAGCCGTGCGGCAGCCGCCGCACGAAACCTGACTGAACAGGAGCCAGAGAAATGAACGTTAACACCCCGACCGCAGTGCCAATGGTTTTCTACATTCCGTCCAGCAACGCCGTGTATGCCTGGGCGAAACAACGAAACGGTGAATGGGTCACCGAGTACGAAGCGGCAACGCTGGATCGCGTGCGCAGCCTCTATCCGGATGCGGAGCTGATGACATTCGCCCAGGTGCAGGAAAAGCAAAATATCGGATTTCGCCGTCAGTGGGTGGAGATCACGCAAAACCGCTACATCCGACAGCTTGAAGCGCTGCCGCCGATGGACTGGTGCCGGGGCTTTGGCGGGGAGTCATTCAAATCGATGGAGTTCACGGGCGGCGATGTGACCGCGATTTATGTGCGGTACGGAGAGCGTTTCTTCGAGTGTCACGACCTGCACACCCTGAATCACCGGGAGCTTATTGGCGATGTAATCAACCGTTTCTGTCGCGATACGCCACTGAATTCCGCGCATTAAAAAAGCGGGGTTTCCCCCGCTTTCTCAACGCCGGGTAGCCGCTGTAACGGTGAACCGGCAATCACAACCAAAGGAGATTGATCATGAAATTTGACCCGCAAACTGTCGCACAGGCGAAGGTATTTGTAAATGCCCTCCGTGCCGGAAAACCCGCTCGCGTGCCCATGCTGCGCTTCTCTCAATGGGAGCTGTTTATGTCGGTGGTCAAGGCTGGAACGGGTAACGCCGCCAAAGCTAATGCCGGGCTTGGTGTCAGCGTCTATCCGGCGCTCGGACTGGCTTAACAGGAGACGGCCGCCTACGGGCGGCCGGTAAGGAGGAACCATGTCACAACTGAGTTTTGAATCCCTGTTCCTGGCTGAGCTGCCAGCGGTGCAGCCAGCAGAGTCCGCCCCTGCACGGATGATGTCGCCTGCTGAGGCGCGTAAGCAGTTCGCCCAGGTGTTCCGCCATACGGCGCCGAACCTGCGCCGTTCTGAGGTGTTCCGTGATTTCATTACCCTGGCGGCCAGCGAGCTGGATATGGCGCGTATCCGCACGCCGGAGAATATCGGGAACAGCCGCCGGATCTGCGACCGCTATCAGCCATCCGATATAGACGCCATGAAACAGCTGTTTTGTCTGATGGTGGAAGGGCTGGCGGGTGAAATTCATGACTTTCTCGGCTCCCTGTATATGGAGCAGGAGCTGGGCGCGGACGAAATGGGGCAGTATTTCTCGCCGTCCTGCCTCTCCCGCCTGATGGCCGGATTACTCATGCCTGGCGCTCAGGAGACGATAAAACGAAACGGGTGGATGGCGCTCGATGAGCCAGCCTGCGGCAGTGCCGGAATGGTGATCGCCTTTGCGTACTGGATGGTGGAAGCCGGACTGAACCCGTCTGAACAGCTTTACGCCACCTGTACCGATATCGATCCGATGGTGGCGGATATGGCCTTCATCCAGCTGGCACTACTGGGTATTCCCGCGAAAGTGGTGACCGGCAATACGCTGACCCTTAAGGCCAGCTGTGTGCGCTATACGCCCGTTTACTACTTCAACGCGTGGCACGAACGTCTGGCATTTCGCGAGCGTGTTGACGCCATGAAAAACTTTCTGGCCTCAGTGGCCGCCTGACAGAGAGGGCGGCAGGGCAGACCTGCCGCCGGGAGAGAAACATGAAAAATAATACACTCAACGGCATTCCGGCGACTGTGCTGGAGACAATGGCTGAGCACCTCAGCGGTCAGCCTGAGCCGGTAAAAATCCGCAGTGTGGAAGACCACGCCGCACTGGCTGCACAGGCGCTGTGGGCTTTCGCCTGTAAAACCGGGCTTAACCGCGAAAGTGAAAGCGTGGAAACCGTTGTTACCGATTTTCTGGCCAACCTGCTTCACCTGTGTGAACAGTGTGACCCGGACGGAAGCGGGGCAGGGTGTCTTAACGGCCTGCTGGAAACGGCGATGATGCACTATGAGCAGGAATGCGGGGGGAACAGGGAGGAACTGATCTGATCCCGCCAGACGATACGCCCCGGTGCGGTCATCGGGGCAACCCCATAAACCCGTGCTCCCCTCCGGGGAGCCAGGGCGGGCGAAAGCGCCTCTGGGGCTACCGCTGTGCCCCTCAGTTTCCCGGTCATTCTCATCTGTCAGCCACCATCTGGACTGCAAGTTAATGCTAATGGACGCATACATTAGCGTTAATGGTAATTGCTGTTTTGACTGTGTGGGTCAGGTTTCCGGTCAAATCACAGTGATATCAGCCAGCGCCACCAGGATGACCAGAACGATAAAAACGGGCAGGGCGATGGCCCCCTTCGGCTCCCGGCCAGCTGCGCCGTCCGGTCGTCGAGCCCCACTCCGCCAGGCAGCTGCTTCGCACCAGCCAGTCTCCGCCGAACCCCTGCGGGTTTCGGGCTTCGCTAGGGTCTGATGGCTGAGGTCAAAGGCTGCGGCTTCACCGGCCGTGCCGTCCGGAACGCCTTCACCGCGCCGGCGGAGCCGTCGCTTTAATGTCGCCACGCCGTTCCGACGTGTCGGGTGTGTGCATCCTGTTCGTCCGGTGAGGCCATCCCCCGTGTGTCCTCACGCGGAGGGCTGCTTGTAGCACCGTCGGGTCGTCATACAAGGGGTGAAGTGAACGCCGCCAAAACTTTTTGCGAAGGGCCGCAAAAACTTTCGTCATCGCCCCTTTCCTTCCTCCCTTCGCCGTTGCTCCCGTTGCCCTTTGCCGCGAGAGAACTCACCAGGGAGATGGACACCATCACCACAGGAGAAAACCAGGATGCACACACGAAACGTCAACGTCAAAACCGCCGCTCAAGAATCTTCCAGGAAGATAGAGGGGAAAATTGCACGGGTTATAGGCCGGGGATATTACAACATGTTCTGTATGAAGCAGGTCCATGAGCATTACGGCGATAAGTTCACCCGTACTGATGCCTGTCTGTATTTCATCCGTGGCGCACTGTCAGAAATTACTAAGAAATCCTGAGTCGGAGGGAAACGAATATGACACATAAAACAACGCTCCTGCGCACTGATGGCTTTGTACGCAATATTCACTCGCGTAATCCGTTCGACGTCATTCGTGCTGATGTGGTGCTGGCTCGTATGGAAAAGCTGGCTGGTAAAACATGCGGCGCGTACTACGAAATTTATGAGGTCAGTTTGCTGGGAATGGCGCTGGACTACCTGGCTAAATTAACTCTTAAAGACCGCCCTGTATTCATGGGCGCAGCATCGATGCGTGGCTTTATGCTGACGTGGGCTGAGGAAGAACGTGCGAAGCAGAGGCATGACGACCTTATGACCGAGATGGATTTTGAGTCGCAAATTGAGTCAGGTGAGTATTAATCTTGATCCAGGATTCGGTTCAGCCCTGGTGGCGTTCATCAGGGCAACCGCACAAACCTCTTTCCCCTGCGGGGAAACGGGGAGGGCGAAAGCGCCTCAGGCGCTCCTGCCTTTCCCCGTTGCAGTGCTTCCCTTCTCACTTGCGATCAGAACCGGCGTCCTGCTGGTTATCTTTCTCAGCTGCAGCTCCGTCATGGTCATAACACGGAAAAAGGGCAGGGCTATGGCCCCCTTCGGCTCCCGGCCAGCGTTGCTGTCCGGTCGTCGAGCCCCACTCCGCCAGGGCTGCTGCTGACGCACCCGCCGGGCTCCGCCGAACCCGCAAGCGGTTTCGGGCTGACGCTAGGGTCTGATGGCGAAGGTCAAGGGCTGCGGCTTCTCCGGCCGTGCCGTCCGGAACGCCTTCACCGCGCCGGCTGATGCCGTCGCTTTAATGGCGCCACGCCGTTCCGACGTGTCGGGTGTGTGCATCCTGTTCCCCCGGTGAGGCCATCCCCCGTGCGTCCTCACGCGGAGGGCTTGTCGTAGCACCGTCGGGTCGTCATCCAAGGGGTGAAATGCACTCCGCCAAAAGTTTTTGCGGGACGCAAAAACTTTTGTCTCCGCCCCTTTCCTTCCTCCCTTCGCCGTTGCTCCTTT
The DNA here is from genome assembly GCF_056156645.1 of Enterobacter sp. Li2LvB3. NCBI lineage: Bacteria > Pseudomonadati > Pseudomonadota > Gammaproteobacteria > Enterobacterales > Enterobacteriaceae > Enterobacter > Enterobacter sp. Li2LvB3. The sequence continues at coordinate 37,208 of NZ_JBSICG010000031.1, forward strand.
GCCCTTTGCCGCGAGAGAACTCACCAGGGAGATGGACAACCATCACCACAGGAGAAAACCAGGATGCACACACGAAACGTCAACGTCAAAACCGCCGCTCAAGAATCTACCGGAAGATGTGATTCAAACCTTACCGTGGCCCAGTTCACGGATCTGTTTTGCTGGGTCCTTGCCGCAACGGAAGGGGAGCCACAGCCGGCAATTTTTACACCGCCAGCGAATGCCACTGAGCTGACGTTAATGAATGACGATTGCCCGGATTATATCTCTGTCTGGTTTATAGACGGTCGCCCGGTCGCAGCTGTAATGCCGCTGGATAATTTCCACCGCGTTATTTCTTCATCACTTACTAAATAATCAGGAGTAAAAAATGGTCAGTTTCGCAAGCCGTTATCGTATGCCTACCTCAATCCGTAAAGATCGTCCGCTGACAAATGAAGAATTACAGCGTATTGTTCCGAGCGCGTTTTCTGCTGATAAGCATGATTCTCGCTCAGAACGTTACACCTATATCCCGACCATTAATATTCTTGATCGTTTACGTGATGAGGGATTCCAGCCGTATTATGCAACCCAGTCACGCACACGTGACCAGGATAAACGCGACTTTACAAAGCATATGCTTCGCCTGCGTCGCCATGACCAGATAAATGGTAAAGAAGTCCCGGAAATTATTCTGCTGAACAGCCATGATGGCTCAAGCAGCTATAAAATGATCCCCGGCATGTTTCGCCAGGTTTGCAGTAATGGTCTGGTTGCCTGGAAAGATTTTGGTGAAATCCGTGTGCCTCACAAAGGGGATATTGTCGGGCAGGTTATCGAGGGCGCTTATACAGTGCTGGAAACATTTGACGCGGTTGATGAAAATATCGATCTGATGAAAAGCATTCAGCTCACGTTACCTGAGCAGCGCCTGCTGGGTGCTACGGCTCTGGAAATTAAGTACGACGGAAAACCAGCACCGATTACACCAGAGCAGATTATTAACCCGCGCCGCGTCCTCGACAAGGGACAGGATTTATGGACCACATTTAACGTGGTGCAGGAAAATGTGATCCGGGGTGGTATCCGTGGCAGAACGGAAAAAGGAAAACCGACCAGAACGCGTGAGGTCACCGGAATTGATGGTGATATCAAATTAAATCAGGTTCTCTGGAAAATGGCTGAGGAGTTTGCAAAGCTGAAGGCCTGAAAATTACGCCGCTCTGATGAGCGGCTTTTTATTGCGTGTTATTCTGAGATGCCATCTCTGCCGTTTTCCCTGCATTTACCATCCCCGCGCCTTGATCCAGACGCTGAGAAAGGATCGTTTTTCTTGCCAGCAAGACGCGGTATATATTTTTAATATCTTCGGCATATGCCCGGCGCTGAGTGATGAGCTTTTTTGAGGGCCCGGTATTATACATTCCCACGCTGTCCCAGTTTTTACCATACGACCGGAAGTTGTGCGCCAGAACCCAGGCACCGGTATAGACACAGATACAGGGATCATTTAACAACCGGTCACGGGTAATATTAAAGTTTTTAAGCTTTCCATAATGAGAACTGTTCACCTGCATCCCGCAAACATCTTCTGTCCCGTTCCTGTTTGATCCATTAATCGCACCTGCCCGGAGTCTGCTCTCCTTAATGGAAATTGACATTAGCAGGAGTGGATCAATACGGTAGTCTTTTCCCGCCTGGTCAAAACACATCTGGGGAGCTGCGCCCGCCGAAAGTGAAACGGCCAGCACAGCAACGGGTAACAATGTTATTTTCATCATCTGGCCTTTTAACGAAATATAAGCACGAATGGGAGCCTCTTTAAAAAATACCCCGCCAGATCGTCTTAATCAAGTTTATTCACTACAAACGCGCGTGAGCGCTTTCCGGCATGGCTTTTACCCCTGGCTGGAATAATGAAAGCGGAGCAGGCTACCGTATTTACAAGCCGCTCTTTACTCACCCCTTAAAACATCACACCCCACGCAAGACTTCGTCTTGCAGATTTTTTCTTTTGATTCAGTGGTATATCTGTTCGTGTTATGCGGAATTTTAGAGCATGACCCGTTTTTGTCGTACATACCGACACTAAGATGTCGTAGCATTAGAACACCTGTTGGTGTCGGTATGTGTTACGCATATCGTACAATTGTAGATAGTGTTAAATTACATTGAATTGCATGTCGTACAGTGTCACACTGTCGTACATATTAGTGTCGGATTGTACTACTGTATAAACCTGATAATCACCAAATACCCGGCAAACGCCGCAAAAATCCCGCAGCAGACTTGCTGCCAAATAACGTAAGCGTAGTGTCGGTTCCGACACCACCAAAGAAAGGTTATAAATATGGCCAGGGTGGGAATCTATCTTAAAGATAAAATTGAACGAGAGGTTCGCGACATTGTTCAACAAGACATTCAGAATGGCGCCTCAACCAGCGAAGCAAATATATCTGCAACATGTAATGAGTTAATACGCCTCGGCTTACTGGTCTACAAGAGAGACGGTGAGGACGGCCCTCAGTTCGACCTGGAAGGTTACAGAAGAGACCTAATCAGAAAAGCCGCTGGCTCGCGAGAAGGCACGGTACTTATAGCAACCCTACTTGCTGAGATGTATTTGAAAATGACCGGGAAGGATGGCGAGGGAAAACTCGAAGACACACTGGATATGATTCTTAGCGGCATTAACACCGCCGAAGACGATGCAGAATCAAAGCATTTCATCAACGATAACAATTAATTTTTCAGGCCGGACTTTTCCGGCCATGTCAATCACTGAGACTCACCCTCATCCCACGGAAGACCTTCCTTTTCCACTTCCGTGATTTTTTCTTTTAAAAATACCTCAAATTCCATACATAACACTTTCAGCGCCTGAGCATCCTCATTCTGGTCAAGTAAGCGCTCTGTAAAATACCCCAGCGTATTCATTAACCTGGTGAGCATTTCGTCATTCAGGCTACGGTTATGAATCTTAGACATGGCCCTGATTTCATCTGCAAGATTCTCCGGAATACGCATACTGTAGCCTGTAGTTTTTCCAGGAAGTAACACACGCTCACCTTCACGCCACATCCACAACCGCTCCTGGCGCACCGGAACCTTATTTTTCTCTTCAGCTTCACCATCCACTTCATTCAGTAAATTCCCGAGCCACTCCTCGAACCTGACCGCCAGTGCAATGAGCCGTTCGCCTTCCGCAGTTTTAATTACCGCCTTCCCTGGCTGATAATTCAGGGACAACAACAGCCTTGCGATAATTTCCTCATTTACGCTTCTGTTGCTCGCCCTCGCACATATTCGAAGCTCCATAAGCAAATTATCCGGCGCGCGCAGCCGCCACTCCACAGCCTCACCGGGCTGGAACTTCCGTGGACGGCCACGACCATCCCACATTTTCTCTTTTACTTTCATAGCTATAGATCCTGTAAGCCATTTCAGAACTTTCGGGTCAACAAAGCCTACTCACTTACATATTCAGATAAATCCGAATGATTCTGGAAAATGTGACATGCATCACAGTTTTTTTTTTTTAGGGTCATGGGAAAATTGCGCCCGCGTAAACAACAACTTACGCACATCACTTTTGTTTACTTCCGGAGAAAACAAGCATGTTAACCAAAGGTAGTGCCCTTAACGTCGGTAAGGGATGGGCGGTAGCGTCTTTATTTCGTAAGGCTCGCGAAAATCGCCAGATGAAATTTAACTTAAAGACAGCGAGTGCATTCTTAATTGCACTTATGGTCACACACCCGGCGTTCGCATCCGGTTCTGACCTTCTCTCATCACAGGCCACAACCGTCAGTTCAACATTTGGTTCCGGCTCATCACTGGTCAAATGGTTCTATATTGCTGAAATCATTATGGGTCTGTTTATTTATATTAAGGCCCGCTCCCCTCTGGTATTTGTCGGTATCGTCATCTGTATCATCTTTACCCGTGTTGCTTTCAGCATCGCGAGCTAACGATGAACGGGGAAGAGGATAAATACTACTTCCCGGAAACCCTGAATCAGCAGGAGCGTTATTTAGGTCTGCCGATAGATGAATTAATTGTGACAGCACCCCTCGTTGTTCTGGGGGGGCTCAACAATATGTCTGTCGAACTTTCCGTAATAGCGGGAATCCTCTGGCTCCTGGTCAGATATCTGAAGAAAGGGCAGGGGTCATACTGGTTGCTTAATTTCTGTTACTGGCACCTGCCATCCATCCTTTTTAAAGTGACTTTTCGCCAGATACCTGATTCAAGTTTCCGGCACTGGAGAGCGTAACCATCATGAAATTAAAAATTAAAGGGGAACGGGATAAACAACTCAGCTATGCATTTATTGGACTTTCCGCATTCTCCATTCTTATGGCTGCGGGGAATGTATTAACCGGTTCGCTGGCGTGGCATTTCGCCACCACCCAGAAAACCATCACCATCCCAATGACATATAACCGCCCTTTTGTGTCTGACGCACTCAGCGCAGATGCAACCGGAATGACTCAGTTCGCCACCTCCTTTATTTACTGGCGACTGAACGTCACCCCGGAAAACATCGACAATAACCAGAAAATGGTTCTTGGATACGTCCCCTCAGCTGACCGGGATGCACTCAAGAAAGCCCTGGATATTGAAGCTGAAAGCATCAAAAAAGGAGGGATTACCACCCAGTTCGAAACGAAAGAAATCCGGGTCAATAACGATGGCTCCGTGGACTTCAGCGGCACGCTGAAGTCCTCCACAACTAACGGTGCAATCACCACCTTCCTGAAACCCCAGGAAAAAATCTACCGACTGAAACTGAGTTATGTGAATGGCGTGATTAACCTCCACTCGTTCGAAGAACTCCAGCCGGTATCCACCACCAACTGACAGGACTGCCCATGAAATTTCGCATTTCACCGGCAGCTGCTGCTGTGTTTCTGGCAGCGGGATTCTTTACTGGCGGCCTTCGGGCCGCCTCCGCACCCGCAGCCATTCCGTTTGAGAACGACGCCGCCTTTAATGTCACTCTCAGCAACACCAACCCGAGCAAGGTTGTTGTCGACGGAGAATTAATCACAAGCATCAGCGGACCAACCGGTGCCTACGACCAGAGCACAACCGATGATGGGGCGCTTATCCTGTCCCCACTTGTCGGCCAGAACTTCACACTCTTTATCCAGACCGACCACGGCTCATCGCTGAGCCTGAACGTTAAACCGCAGCCCGGCAACGGCAAAACCCTGCGCTTCACCCCCATGTCACCACCACTTCGCAAGAACGATGACGCGAAAGCATGGGAAGAAGGGCAGACCTATGAAAAGACACTGGTCGCACTGTCCCGCACAGTGGTCAATGGCCAGGCGCCTGACGACTACCAGGAATACCCGGTCAGCCGGATGCCGGCATACACACCCGCCAGTGATGTACACCTGACACCGGAACGCCAGTTCGTCGGCAACCATCTGCGCATCGTGCGCTTCCGGATGAGCAATCCGGGCAACATTACCCGCAGTCTTCGCGAGCGCGACTTCTGGCGCAAGGGCGTCAGGGCCGTCACGCTCTCGCAGAACCAGCTTTATGCTGGCGGCGAAGGCTATGCCTGGATTGTGTTTTCAGATGACGGAGACACCCACCCATGAATCTGAACGAAAACCTGAAAACGCGCCGCAAGCAGCTGACCATCCTCGCGGCGGTTATCGCAGGCGGTGCCGCAGCGACAGGCGGCGTCATCTGGTACGGGCAGTATCAACAGGAGCAAAAGCAGCCTGCTCCGGTTGCCGCACCGAACATGACCGGCGTTGTGACCGCAGCCTTCAACCAGCAGGTCAGCGATGCCGCACTGGCCCAACAGCAGGCCAAGACCTCTGCGCTCGAGCAAAATTTTGCCACGCTCTCCCAGCAGTTTGCGCAGAACAAACTCGCAACCGACCAGAAGCTTGCCGACAAGGACGCTGAAATCCAGCGCCTGAGCGACCAGCTCGCGAAAGCCCCCGGCAGCAACCCGACCACTGGCCAGCAGACATCACCTGCCGGCCAGAACGGAACACCACTCCCCGGTCCCGTTGCTGCCGGTCAGGCCCGTCCGCCCGAATACTCTGTGACCCCCACAGGCACACCGGCCGCCACTGGTGTGAATATGGGGCAGGGCGCAGGGTTCTATCCGGGTGGCTCAGGCCAGCGCATGACAGGCGGTCTGTCGACCACAAAATTCAACTATGACAGCCTGAAGAAAAAACCCACAAAGCTGCCCTGGATTCCTTCTGGTTCATTCTCTGATGCAGTCCTGATTGAGGGAGCTGACGCGAACGCCAGCGTTACCGGTCAGCAGAATACCAGTCCTGTTACCATCCGCCTGCAGGGCAACATCCAGATGCCCAATAACAAGGAGTTCAACGCTGACGGCTGCTTTATTGTGGGTGAGATGTGGGGCGATATTTCCAGTGAGCGCGGAAACGTCCGCACCCAGTCCATCAGCTGCATCCTGAAAAACGGCAAGCACGTGGACATGGAGTTTCAGGGGCATGTCAGCTTCCAGGGTAAAGGCGGCATTCGCGGCAAGCCGGTCATGCGAAACGGCATGATTGTCGGCTACGCCGGTGCAGCAGGCCTCCTGTCCGGTTTTGGAGAAGGCATCAAATCTGCAGCCACACCATCCGTCGGCCTTGGTGCGACTGCCGATGTTGGCGCAGCCGATATATTCAAACAGGGTATAGGCGGCGGAGCCAGCAAGGCGGCCGACACGCTGAGCCAGTACTGGATTAAGCGCGCTGAGCAGTATCATGCAGTGATTGATATCGGTGCAGGCAACCAGGTGACCGTTGTGTTCCAGAAGGGCTTCCGCCTTGAAACCATCGAGGACGCTGAAGACGAAAAGGCAAAGGAAGAACTGCAAAAAGCCGGTAACGCCGCGCAGAACGCCGTTGCTCCGCAACCTGCCAGCCAGACCACCACATCCAGTACCACCTCCGTCGGCAACATCAACCCTGATGATGTTCTCCGCCAGGCCAGCCAGCTGCGCCTCGGTGACACCATCAACTAATAAGGAGACAGATATGAAAGACCGGATTGCGGTGCTGAAGACCATAAAACAGGCTTGTGAAGCATGGTCTGAAGGTAAGAGGGTGGGATGTATTAGCAAGAAGCTTGCCGGGATACTGCTGGCTGTGTTGTCAGCTGTCTTCGTTACCACAGTGCTGAACTATGAGCTTTTCCCTTATGGGCTTTACTCGTTGCCAGCTTTGAGTGTGTTAGCCATTTTTCTGATTTCAGAACTGAATACGCCAGGCGGCTGGGACGAGGTTATCGACAAGGAACTTCGGGTATATGAGCCGCGTGACAGAGAAGCCTGGAAAACACTACGGACAGCTGTACTGCGGAAAGGAAAGCTGGAACATGCCGATGTCAGGTTATGGCTTGACGCTGAGCGCAAAGCCAATGCCGACCTGCTGGACGCTCCTGAAACGGCTCTGGGTTACGGCTTTGTTCGACGCGATGTAAAAGACGAATGAACCGTAAACATTTTCTCAATCCTGTAACCCTCTGAAAGTGGATTCGTTATGACCAAAACCCAAAAGCAACCATTATCGCTGAAAACGCTGTATGACTTTCGCCACCTTGCCATTCTGGTGCTGATTTTTGCCATCGAAATGACAGTATGGGCGGCGCTGAACCTGATGGGGCTCGGTGACCAGGACTTTGTCGCATGGCGCATCTGGCTTCTCGCGAGTGTGTTGATCACGCACTTCAGCGGATTCGTTTTTTACGATTTAAAGGCAATGGCGTGGGTGTATGCAGGAGCCATCGCGCCCTGGCTCATCGCGGCAGCTTCCATAATCGTATTTGGCTTCATTCAAATGAATCTGCATTTTTTGTCGATAGAGTGGTTTTTCACCTGCGTTCTGTTCAGTTTTATCCTTCAGGTAATATCCATCTTTATCTTATTTTTGATTAATAAGCCTTAAATCAGCACCCCCCGCAAATATCCCTGAACTTCCAACCGGAGTTACCCCATGAAAACACTACTGGGTGCTGCACTGCTGTGCAGCGCACTGACCGGCTGCGCCGGTCTGAATTCTGATTTTGACTGCAACAAAACCGCCACCGACCAGTGCCTGACAACCGGTGAGGCCAACAAACTGGCCGCACAGGGTAAAAGTCTGGACGACCTGAGCACCGACAAAGCCACAAAAAAGCCTGCGGGTGAAACCCTGCCGGCACTGCGTAACACAGCACCGGAAGTGAATCCGTGGCGTCCTGTCTCCGTCGCAGCAACCGGAACCGCCGCCGCTAAGCTGATTGCCCCGCGCCCGCTGGCGACTGCCCCGACAGGGTCGAGTACCACCGGCTCAGTAGTGACGCCGCTGGTCAGCACCACGCATACCACGCTGGTGCCCGTTAACACCGCAGGCCGCGTTCCGGTTCAGCGTATCCCTGATGCCACGCAGCGTCTGTGGATTGCGCCCTGGGTGGACACGGACGATAACTTTCACCAGCCCGCCGTGGTCGAGTTCGTGAAGAACAAATCCCACTGGGATGAGAGCTATCGCGTTATCGGGGAGGGCGGAGAATGACCGACTTCCGTGGTGAATCCCTTCGTCAGGAAGATGAGCGCGCGGCGATTCAGGGAATGCAGGGTGACTGGCAGTTCAGCCGGGGCAACGACCAGCCCCTTTCCCGCCAGGCTGATGATGAACGACTGCAACGCCTGGAGCTTATCCGGGCCGCTGTGGAGGGCCGCAAATGAGCTTTATTAAAAACCTGATGGACATGCTGAACAGCGGGAAGCAGGAGGACGGGGCAGCCACTGCCCGTAACAACCTGTCCCAGACCTGGGACTATCCGTCCCTCGTTGCGGCTCTGCCGTACCGCTATTACGACGACACGAATGAGATTTTCGTTAACGCCGGTTCAGCGGGTTTCATTATGGAAGCCGCCCCCCTGCCGGGGGCGAACGAGCAGGTCATGGCCGCTCTCGATGACATGCTGCGCAAGAAGCTCCCCCGAAAAACACCGGTGACCGTCATCCTGGCGGCCAGCAAGTGTGTCGGGGAGCGTATCGATCGCGGGGTGAGTAGCGACATGTGGAAAGGCCAGATGGCCGGACACCTTAATAAAATCACCCGGGCATTCTGGCAACGCTCCGCGCTTCATGGTCTGGCCAACGAGCGTGAGTATCCCCTGTACCTGCGTAACTACCGTATCTTTATTGTCTACGGCGCACCGCTGAAACGGGCCTCCCAGACGCAGCGGGTGATTGACGACCTGGTTCAGCTCCGTAACACCATTCGCGTCTCCCTGGGGGCGGCACGTATTGACAGCAAGAACGTCGACGTGAACGCTTTTCTGTCAGCGATACGTGAACTGATGAATTACCGGCAGGAACAGGTACTGACGTCCTCCGGCGATTATAACGAGGACGAGAAACTTAACCGGCAGATTGTCGATCCTGCCGTTGACCTTCAGGTCCACCCGTCCCATATCCGTCTTGAACTGCCTGAGACGATAGACACGCGCGGGACACGCCTGCCGGCATCTGCCTGCCGCATTATCAACATGCAGCTCAGTAAAAACCCGCGCCGCTTTGCCCTGTGGCAGGGTGCAGACAACCTGCAAAACCTGCGCTTCCCTGACCTCGGCATCCCCTGTCCGTTTATGCTGACCTGGACGACCGAACTGGAAGAACAGACCAAAAGCCAGGGCGAGGCCTTTCGTAAGGACACCGACCTCTCCAAGAAAGCCAACTCGGCGTATGCCGCACTCTTCCCTGGCACCAAAAAGGCCGCTGAGGAATGGCGGCGCACCCGCGAACAGCTGAACAGCAATGAAATTGCGCTCTGTAGTACCTACTTCAACCTGACCCTGTTTGCCCCGGACAACAACACTGAAGCGCAGGCCTGCGAGCTGGCAGCCGTCAACGTGTTCCGTAAGAACGAGCTGGAGATGGTGACGGTACATTACCAGCAGATGCGTAACTGGCTGGCCGGTTTCCCGTTCGTGATGCAGGAAGGCATGTGGGAAGACCTGAAGATGACCGGGGCTACGCTTCGCGCCAAGTCATGGAATGCGGTGAGTCTGATGCCGGTGGTGGCCGAGCGCCAGCTGTCCAACGTGGGAATGCCGCTGCCGACCTACCGTAACCAGGTGGCGTTTTTTGACATGTTTGGTGAAGAGAACGGCAGCACCAACTTCAACATCGCAGTCACCGGCACCTCCGGGGCGGGTAAATCCTTCCTGACGCAGGGCATCCTGCGCGATGTGCTGAATGCCAACGGATTTGCCTGGGTTATCGACATGGGGGACAGCTACAAGAACTACTGTCACCAGGCCGGCGGGGTGTACCTCGATGGCTCGAAGCTGCGATTTAACCCATTCGCCAACGTCAAAGACATCAAACACTCAGCGGAAGGGATTGTGCGTCTGCTGACGGTGCTGGCCAGCCCGACACAGCCGCTGGATGGTGTCTGCGAAGCTATCCTGCAAAAAGCGGTGATGGATGCGTGGGAAAAGAAAGGGAACAAGGCGCGTATCGATGACGTCCATAACTACCTTACCCGCGCAGATGTGAATCAGGCGTTTGCCGAGACACCGACGATTATCGCGCGTCTCGCAGAGCTGGCCATGCTGCTCGAAACCTACTGCACCTGGGGGCCGGACGGCGAATACTTCAACGCAGACAAGCCGACCCTCGATGGCGAAACCCGCTTTGCGGTGCTGGAGCTGCTGAGTCTGGAGGACAAACCGAAGCTGCTCTCGTCCATCCTGTTCTCGCTCATTCTGGCCATTCAGGAAAAGATGTACCACAGCCCGCGCGACCTCAAAAAAGTCTGCATCATCGACGAGGCCTGGCGACTGCTCGGCGGCTCCAACCCGCACGCGGCACGCTTTATCGAAACCGGCTACCGTACCGTGCGTCGCCACCGTGGCGCGTTTATCACCATCACCCAGGGTATCAAGGACTTCAGCGCCAGTAAGGAAGCGGAAGCGGCCTGGAACAACAGCTCCACCAAAATCACCCTGTTGCAGGATGCGAAGGCCTTTAAACAGTACCTTGCCGATAACCCTGATCAGTTCTCGGACATGGAAAAAGAAGTTATCCGTGGCTTCCAGCCCGCATTACAGACCGGTTACAGCTCCCTGCTGATTAGCGCCGGTGAATTCAGTTCGTTCCACCGTCTGTTTGTCGACCCTGTGACCCGCGCCATGTTCAGCTCGCGCGGTGAAGACTTTGCCTATATGCAGAATGCACAGAAAGCCGGGGCGTCAGCAGAAGAAGCGGCCTATCTGCTGGCCGAGAAGAAATTCGGTGAAGAACTTCGTGAACTTGAAGAATGGGTGAACGCAGCATGAGTGAACAAAACGACAAAGCATACGACGCCGATTCCGTCCGGGATGGGGTGGTGATGGCCGGAAAAACATCCCGCTGGCTCAGGGGCGGGATGTTGGGGCTGGCAGGTTTGCTGATCATGACCGGCGTGGCTTATGTGACGGCAAAAGCCGTCACACCGGAGGTGGTGGTGTTCGATATGAAAGGCACGGTTGACCTCTTTATGCAGCAGTCCGCGCAGTTGCAGCTCGATGAGGGACGGGCGAAAGCCCTGACGGCCCGCTTTAATACGGCACTGACGGATAGCCTGGGAGCCTGGCAGGCTTCGCATAACGCGATCATCCTGGTGAAACCGGCGGTGATGAGTCCGCAGCGTGACATTACCGGTGAAATCCGCGCCGACATTGCCCGGCGAACCCAGGGGGGCCTGTGAAAAGACGACTTCAGCTGACGGCCCTGATACTGCTGACGCTCTCTGCTGGCAGTGGTGCCAAAGATCTCGGGACCTGGGGCAACGTGTTCGAACCTGCCGAACAGGACATGCTGACCTTTATCCAGAACCGCCTGAAGGGAATGGAGCAGACCGGGGAACTCGACCGGTTACGGGAGGAGGCGACCGCGCGGGTAAAAGAACACGCCGTTCGTCCGGCCCCTGTTGAAGGACTCAGTAAAGCGGTGACGTACCGCAGTTTTGCCTGGGACCCGAGCTTCACCGTGAAAGAAACCATCACCGATATGAAGGGAAACGTGGTGGCCCGTAAGGGTGACACGGTCAACCCACTGGATAAGGTGCCTTTCAGTCAGGTGCTCTATTTCATCGATGGCGATGACAGGGAGCAGGTGAACTGGACCCGACAGCAAATCGCCGGAAAGACGGACGTTAAGGTGATCCTGGTGAAAGGCAACATCAGGGAAAGCAGTGATGCCCTGAATGAGCGTATCTACTTTGACCAGTCCGGTGTACTGACCCGTAAGTTTGGTTTTGAACACATCCCGGCGCGTATCTCGCGAGATGGCCGTGTGATGAAGGTGGAAGAAATTCCGGTATCAGGAGCAAAAAAATGACTGCAACGACGTTAGGTGACCTGTTTCCCACTCTCCGTAACGCGGTATCCGCACCACGCCATCCCCAAAAAAAGGACCGAAAAACGCCAGCGACCGCGACCCGCAGCGGAACCGCTGAACGGCTCAAGGCGCTGTACCCTGAAATTGACTCCTGGCAACCGGTACTGGTGACTAAAGCCTGGCTTCACTGGTGCGGACAGAACCAGAAGGAGGCTCTGGAGCCGGAAAAACGCGACGAAGGTTTTCCTGACTTTATTGTGCATCTCCTGCTGGAGAACATGCGGGCAGAAGACGGGGCGAAACGTAAAAAGGGCCAGACGATGTCGCTTTCTGAGCGTCTCGACAGGTTGTTTGCAGGTGAGGCCCAGGAGAACGCCGGATGTCACTGATAAACCCGTCACTGTTGTCGGCCACGCCACCCCGCAGGGCTGACCAACAGGCTGAGCTGGCCGGTTGCGATGAAGCTGTCGCTCAGCTCTGTCAGCTCTATCCCGAAATCGAATCCTGGCAACCGGAGCTGATCGCGGGTGCCTGGCATCACTGGTGTGCGCAGAACAGTCTGTTGCCGGCGGTGCCGGAACAACGCGATGAGGCGTTTCCCCTGTACCTCGTCAGTCTTATCCGTAACCGGATGGAGGAGATGAACGTATGGCGCTAATCAGTTGTTTAACCAGTCCGGACGGGCAGCAGGATGTGTTTTCCTGCCTGAGTATGGGGCAGGGGCTGGGTGGCTTTATGGTGTTGATTATTTTACTGGTCAGCTGGCTGGTGATCCAATACCTAGCAGAGGCGCGACGTGAACGCCTGGCACGGGAAACCAGACAAGGAATCCCCGTCCCGCCGGCACAATTTGGCGGTGCCCGACATGCTGATGCGGTTCATGCCTTTGCTAACCGGGAATACTACCAGGTGATGCTGGCCGAACTGGAAAAAGCATTGACTGACGCAGGCTACGAACTGACGCGTGAAGAATCACTGCGCGTGACGATGCCAGAGGCAGACCGGCAAAAAATCAGCCGCCGGATTATCCGGGCGCGCCAGTGTTATACGGCGCCGAGAGTCACTGAGCAGGCGATGCAGGACAGCGAAGTTGCGGCAGTGAACGATGGGTACGCCGGCTCGTGGCTGAATTTACTTATCCGGGGCAGTGAGCGGGAAGGGTGGTACATCACAAAACCGGTACCGGAATTCGTCCCGACGAACTTTCCGTTAAAACAGGTCACCATAACCGTCAGGGCAACACAGGCGGTTCTGACCCGCGACGTGGTGAGAACCCTCAACGAGATCGCAGAAAAAGTGAAAAACCAGCCTTCACTCTCCGGCAAAACGGAGTGTATCGCTGCTGACGCGGTTAATAGCGAACTGAATTATGAGGCCCATCAACGGGAAGTTGCAGAGGCTCCGGGCTGGTTTAACTCCCCCACTGGATGTGATGTTCCGGACGATATAACTGAAGGACAATTCCCACCCGTGAGGACGTCGGGATACAGACATTTCATTGTCCGGGCACAGGGGGGGCGGTTTTATACCCAGAGTACCCTGGCCTTCTATATTGAAGAGGCCGGCCGCAGGATAGAGCAGGGTGAAGCCAGCGGTGCACTCTACGAAAATGACAGCGGTTATGCTTTCGTTGTGACGCCCGCAAAAAACACCCCCTGATACAACCGCGCGGCCATTCAGGATGTTCGGTGCTCACTGCGTTGCGCTCCGCCTCAGCCTGAATGTCCTCACGGTTTCCGATTAACCCCGACAAGGTAACGCCATGAAAAAAGACCCTGAATGTACAAAGGGCCGGAATGTCACTATATCAGCCGTCCGGCATGATGAAAGATCGGCTCTGCGACTGAAAACGATTCTTGCAGAGAACCCCCTTTATTATCCCTCGATTGTTTTACGGGCCGGCCTTCTGGCCCTCGAGGGTATGACCAAAGAAGAACGGCTGACGTTCATCACGGAAGCCGCAATCAAATCCGAAACGCACTAACCATTCCTTTAGCCCTCCCGCCGTCCGGTGGCTGCGGCACTCCCGGAGATACCCCATGACTCACCCTGAACATATCAGGCCGGTGACGGTTACCCGTGACCGCAACGGCTTCTGGACACACCCGCACTATTTTCAGTCCGCCAGCGATGAAGCCACCCGGGCTGAATTCGGCAACTGGATGCACCGGCATAACCTGACCTGTGCCACCCGCTGGATGGAAAACGATGCTCCCCCGCATGTGATTGCGGCCTGGGAAAAAGGGAACACGGTCATCAGTGACTGGCAACCCTCAGCGCCTGCCGGTGACGGCTGGTTTATTGGCTCCATTCATGACACGGAAGACGGTCCGGTCTGTATCTGGCTGCGGGAGGTGAAATGAAACGACTGACATGGCTTGCCGGTCTGCTGCTGGTACTGATGTCCTGGACACCGGTGCAGGCTTCCGCCGCCAGTAACGCCGGTGACGGCAGGTGGGTTAACCCCATCACGGACGTCTGCTGGAAATGTCTGTTCCCGATGACGCTGGGTAACATCCAGCTGGCCTCCGGCCCGCAGAAGGACACCGCCAACCCGTCATCGCCGATCCAGATTTGCCCCGTTGGTGTGCTCTACCGTATTGGTCTGGCCATCGGATTCTGGGAGCCGATGGCGATGGTGGACGTGACGCGTGAACCGGGTGTGATGGTCAACATGGGTGGGTTCAAAATCGACCTGGGGCGAACAGGAACCGGAACGTCCGGACAGAGCGACCGGCCCGCTGCCGGCGCGTTCTATCACGTCCACTGGTACAAATACCCATTGATCTTCTGGCTCAATATCATCACCAGTCTGGGCTGTTTACAGACCGGTGACATGGATATTGCCTACCTGTCGGAAGTCGATCCGCTGTGGAATGACAGCACGCTCTCGATGCTGATTAACCCGGAAGCCGCATTGTTCGGCAACGTGGTGGCTCAGGCGGCCTGTGCGGCGGATGCGGTGGCCAGTGCCGCGGGCATGTCGCTCGCCCCTCTTTTCTGGTGTGCCGGTAGCCAGGGGACAATGTATCCGCTGACCGGTTACACCAGTGGCGAATTCTCACCCCTGGAAACCTCGTTGCTGGTCGGGGAGAGAATGGCGTTCAAGATGCACCGCGAGGGGCTGGTCTGGAATTCTGTCGGGGCTGACAACGCGGTCTGTAACCAGTATCCGTCACCCATTATTCCGAAAGACCGGTGGCGATATCAGATGGTGAACATGTACCCCGAGGCAACCAACTGCCACCCGTTCGGCGCAATCACCCAGACCTGGGGGATGAAACACAATTCCCCGTCCTCCAAAAAGAACTTTGGTTACCTCTTCTGGCGCAAACGTAACTGCGTCTTCCTCTAAGGACATGCCAATGAATACCGCTTATCTCCGGGCGCTGATGATCAGCGTCATGGTGTCGCTCGCACCACAGGCTCTGGCAAGTGCGCAGACTGATATCTCCGTCTCTGACCACAACTGGATCAAAGGGCAGCAGGACGCACTGGCAGCGATGAAAGAAGGAATGCCTGACCCGGGCGCAGGGCTGCCTGTCTTACCGCAGCCGCAGCAGGATCTGATTAACCGGTTGCAGGGCAATATTGCTGCGCAGACCACGACGATGGGGGACAAGGACACCTTTCCGGCCATCTATTTTGTGAGTCTCGGCATTCCCCGGGAAGGGTTACTCCCCATGCTGAAGGATGCGCGCCGCTACAACATCCCGCCCACGTTACGTGGTCTGGTTAACAACGACATGCGCCAGACTGCCGCCGTCATGTTTGAGCTGAACAAGGAGGACAAAGATGCCGGCGTGCAAATTGACCCGACCCTGTTCAGCCAGTACCAGATCACTACGGTGCCCGCCCTGGTGGTGACCTGCCCGGGCCACTATGACGTCATCCGGGGCAGTCTGCCGTTGCAAAAGGCACTGGAGAAGGTGGCGGAAAGCGGTGACTGTGCCGCAACGGCCCGCCAGTTACTGGAGGCTGCACGATGAGAAAGTCACTTTTCACCCTGCTGATGCTGTTTCCGCTCCTGGCCGGTGCTGCTGATCCGGCCTTTGATGCGGGGGCAAGTTTTGGCAAAGGCACGGCATCCAGCGGGACAGACACCCTGAAAAATCCCGGTACGGTGACCAGCGCCATTCCGGGCTATACCGCCAACCCGCCGGAGAAGGGGTATTACGGTGGCGTGAGTGGCGGAGACGGTGGGCTGGCCAGCAAAGGGCAGGCGGCCCTTCAGGGCAATGATGCCGCACAGTCGGTGATCAGTTCCGGGACCACAAACCCGGCCCCCGCCATTGATCCGAAGGCTCCTTTTATCACCATTGGTAAGAACGCGGAGGGCACGGCTGACGGGATCATGGATGGCAGCAGCCAGCAGTGTACACAGACGACCGTGTCAAAATCGACGTTTGATAACTACTCCTGTAGCGCCGATGTGGCAGTGTCAAAGACCTGTACCCGCGACACGCAGATTACCGGCCATTATGAAAACCAGGTGTCCACGAAAACCGTGGTCATCTCGCCGGCGACGCTGGTGTTCAAGAAAATCAATGACAACACGCTGGAGTTTGCGCTGCCGCTGGATGAACCCGGGGCCACCATGCTGGAAGGTTCAATTACCACGTCGCAAAAAAGCAGCAGCGGAAACCCGTTTTTCAGCTCCACACTGACGTTTTACGGCACATCAAAGAAGCTGAAAAATGTGAATAACACGTTTGATGTGGATGTGGCCCAGCAGGTTGTTCCGGCTGACGGGATGCTGCGCGGGACACTGACAAATGATGTTTCTGACTATATAGACCAGATGATGTCGTCGATCATGTCGGCAAAATACCCTAACAGTGATGCCCTCGCCAAAATCACGGCGACAATCACCATCGTGACAACGGTGAAAGTCTGGGTCCCGTCGACGACGACCCCGTCTGTCTGTCCGGACAGCCCGGGCGGAAAGAAAACCGGCTCGGTCTGCACCATCAAAGGCGGTGACCGGCAGGTGGTTGTTGATGGCGTCACACAGACAGTTCACAGCGACTGCTGGCAGTACACCGATACCTATCTGGTCAGCGAGAACACGACCGGCACCTGCGCCTCTCTGACCAGCAATGCCGCCTGTACCAAAGCGAGTGAAACCTGCTCTGAGTACATTGACGGCACCTGTTCCCATAAAGACTACATCTATCAGTGCCAGACGGTGCATTCGTCCACGGGCCTGGTCTGCGGTGGCCAGTATATCTGCAAGTCAGGGGACTGCGACGACACCAACGGGGCGGGGGATAACGGGTTTGACACTGCCGTGGCCAAACTCGCTGGCCTGGCCTCTGCTGCTGAAGACGTCAGGGACCAGAACTCCACCATTAACGTCAGAGCTTTTACCGGTAAGGCCATGAGCTGTCGTAAAGCATTCGCGGGATTCTCCAACTGTTGTAAGGACTCTGGCTGGGGCCAGGACACCGGATTATCGGCCTGTAACGATGATGAGATGGCCATCGGCAAGGCGAAAGCCAAGAAGATTACCGTCAGTGTGGGTGACCGCTGCGATCGTCAGGTTGCCGGCGTATGTCTCCAGACCAGCCATGTTTACTGCGTTTTTGACGGCAAACTCGCCCGCATCATTCAGGAGCAGGGGCGTCGTGACCAGCTGGGCGTGAAGTTTGGCAGCGGCAGCAGTCCTGACTGCCGGGGGATCACGGTGCCGGAATTGCAGAGTATCGACTTCGACAAAATCAACTTCGCGGACTTCTACGAAGATTTGATGAAAAACCAGAAAGTGCCTGACACCAGTACGCAGGTGAAACAAATCAAGGATCGTATCGCCGCCCAGGTGAACCAGCAGGGGGTAAGTAAATGAAACGAAAATGTGTCCTCTGGGGGCTGTTGCTGGCCTTTGCCGGTCAGTCAGCCCTGGCTGAAGAGATAGTGACACCGGCTGACCCGTTTACCGGCTGGGCCTGGTACAACGAACCGAAAAAGCCTGCCGAGTCGCCCAAAAAACCGCCGCAGCCCGCGCCGCAGGCTGTACCGGATATGAGTAAGCTGTCCGCGCAGGAGCAGGCAAAAGTGTTGCGCGGGTACACGATGGAGGCGCTTAACCGCGCCATCCTGTACCCGACAAAAGAGAATACGACCACGTTCCTGCGCTGGCAGAAGTTCTGGACTGACCGGGGGTCGATGTTCAGCCAGTCCTTTGCAGCGGCGCAGCTGAGTCACCCGGATCTCGATTACAACCTGGAATACCCGCACTACAACAGCATGGCCCCGTTTGTGCAGACGCGTGACCAGCAGTCGCGGCAGAACGCGGTGACGCAGCTGGCGCATCAGTACGGTCTGTTTTACTTCTACCGGGGCAGTGACCCGATTGATGTGCAGATGGCGGGTGTGGTGGCCGACTTTGCCAAAACGAACGGAATATCACTTATTCCGGTATCGGTGGATGGCCAGGTGGCGGCGACGCTGCCGCAGAGCCGCCCGGACACCGGGCAGTCGAGGTCGATGAACATCACCCACTTCCCGGCCCTCTTCCTGGTCGACCCGGCCAGCAAAAACTACCGTGCCCTGTCCTACGGCTTCATGACCCAGGATGACCTGTCGAAGCGATTCCTGAACGTGGCCACCGGCTTTAAACCGAATTCCTGAGAGCGCCTTATGCTAAATACACTTTTCACCCTCATCCGTGATGCAGGACGGTTCGCCCTGTATTCCTTTGTCCTCGGCCCGGCCCTGTTGATGTATGTCTTTGTGATGTTCGCGGCCTCTGACGGTTCACTTTCCCGGCAGTTCCTGACGACTTTTCATGGCCTGACTGACGGTGTGCCTGCCGGCAAGGTGATGGGGTGCGTTAATGAGCCTGAGATGGCAATACGCCCCTCACTACCGAAACCCGGAGAGAAGTTAAAGCCTGTACCTCCTTTAGAGAAAGCGCCGCCTGAAGTGTTATGTGAGCGTGGCCCCGTGGACAGCGATTCATGGGTTCGCTCAACGGATTCCGTGTTGTGGAACCTCTGGATTCTGGCGGCGATATTTGGCAGTTGTCTGTGGTTTTTTCCCCGTAACCTGTCCCGTGTCGCCCAAAAGCGTATTTCACCAGACAAACATTCGGCTTTGGTACTACAAGAAAAGGAAAAACACGAATGAACACATCCCTTCTCGCAGGACTGATTTTCTGGGGAACGATGGCGCGCGTACTGAGCGAGCTGATGACCCTGTCTCCTGAGCATACCCAACAGGGCTTGCTCTGGTTATGTAACGGGATGTGGGTGGGGGCGGCCGGAATGCTGATTGCCGCCGGATATCGCTGGTTCCGGTATGACAGAACGCAGGGCAGCAAGGAGGTCGACCATGAACATTAAATCCGGACTCACCGCCCTGCTGATTGCCATACCGCTGCTGGCGCTGGCCGGGGCGAGGGAGGAGTTAATGGCGCTTGAAGCGACAAAAATGGCCCCGTCCGCTGACGCCGCAGCCATCACCGCTTCCACCATTCCGGTTCCCGCGCCGGTCAACCTGATGTCGCTGCCGGACGGGCGCAAGGCCAATATGAAGGATTATGCCGTGGTGCTCTTTATGCAGGCCCACTGCCAGTACAGCGCGAAGTTCGACCCGCTGCTGAAAGGCTGGGCTGACCAGCACGATATCAGGGTGTACCCGTACACCCTGGACGGGGGCGGGGACGGGTCTTTCCCGACGCCGATGATCCCCCGCAAGACGGACCCGAACTCGCCGATAGCGGATGAAATCGTCACGTTCTTTGGCAACGGTCTGCCCATCGCCACGCCGACCGCCTTTGTGGTCAACGTCAACACCCTGAAGGCGTACCCGCTGACGCAGGGCGTGATGGAAATTCCCACGCTGGAAAGCCGTATGGCCAGCCTGATTCAGGCTGACCTGGATAACGTCGACCCGAAAACGCTGCCGCCGATGCCGGCAAGTACGCAGGTCACCCCTCAGTAAGACTACCGGACTTCAACATGACTACAACATCGTATGCATTATCGCGTGCCGAGCGCGTGTGGCTGCTGTTCAGCATGACGTTGCTGGCATCCGCCGCGTTTTACGGGACGCTGGCCCATAGCGTGGTCAGCGCACTGTCCCGCCCGGATATGACCCTATACCTTCAGGACGTGCCGGTGCTGCTGCTCATTTCGCTGAGTGTCGGCTTCTTTTTTACGGCCACCGGGCTGTACGTCTGCCGACAGACCCTGTCCCGAAAACCCCGTGAGGAGATCGCATGAAATTCGCCAGACTGAAAACCTGTGTCCGCAATAGCTTCATTAAACAGATGAAGAGCTCTGAGGGGGGCAAAGAGTCCCGGCAGTGGGCGAATTTATTCGCGCTGAAACTGCTGTACAGCCTGGTTTTCTTTATCTTCGTTGAAAGGGTTTATGCGTGGTGGGCTGACAACACGCTGGCTGCCATGCCGGAGCCGTTTGTTCGTTCTGAACAGTTTACCCTCTCGCTGCTCATCCATTATCCGCAGTATCTCCTGTGGGCGATCATGAGTGGTCTGTTTGCAGTACTGATACTGCACTGCATTCTGTGCTGTGTGGGCAAACTTGAGGAATACCTGTACCGCCGGATGACCCGAAAAGACAACGTCACGGAGCCTGAGAGAGCGGAGGTGCCCCATGATTAAGGCACTGATAACGGCAGGCATTGTCTTTCTGGCCGGGCTGGTTGCACTGCCGGCGCAGGCGGACGTTAACGGCGACCTGAACGGGTTCTTCGGCAGTCTGGGCTACAGCGGCAACGTGTCTCAGGCACAGGCCTGGCAGGGACAGGCAGCCGGGTACTTTTCCGGGGGGTCGGTTTATCTGCGAAACCCCGTCAAAAACGTCCAGCTCATCTCCATGCAGTTGCCCTCCCTGAACGCCGGCTGCGGCGGTATCGATGCCTATCTGGGGTCGTTCAGTATGATCAGCGGGGAAGAAATTCAGCGATTTGTAAAACAAATCATGAGTAACGCCGCCGGTTATGCCTTTGACCTGGCGCTTCAGACGATGGTGCCCGAGCTTAAGCAGGCAAAAGACTTCCTGCAAAAACTGGCCAACGATGTGAACAGCATGAACATGAGTTCGTGTCAGGCGGCGCAGGGCATTATCGGCGGGCTGTGGCCGGTCACGCAGGTATCGCAACAGAAAATCTGTCAGGACATTTCGGGCGAAACCAATATGTTTGCCGACTGGGCGGCATCCCGTCAGGGCTGCACCGTAGGCGGACAGAGTGACAAGGTGACCAGCAAGGCTGGGGACGATGAAAAAGACCAGGTACTGAAAAACAAGAACCTGATCTGGGACACGCTGAGTAAAAACGGCCTGCTGGGCAACGACCGTGCGCTGAAGGAGCTGGTGATGAGTACGGTTGGCTCAATCATCTTCAACAAGGACGGAGACGTCACCATTCTGACGCCACTGGTTGATAACCGTGATCTGATTAAAGTGCTGATGCGCGGCGGGACGGCAAAGGTCTACGGCTGCGATGAAGCCACACTCTGTCTTACGCCGGTTGTCGTGAACCTGACCATCAGCGAATCCAATGCGCTGGTCACGCTGGTCAAAAACCTGATGCTGTCGATGCAGAACAAACTGGTCGATGACAATGCGCTGTCCGATCAGGAAAAAGGGTTTGTGAACACCACGTCGGTGCCTGTCCTGAAATACCTGACCAACGCCCAGAGCATGGGACAGAGCGCGACCTATCTGTTGCAGGTGGCTGACTTCATCGCGCAGGACCTGATGATCCAGTACCTCCAGGAGCTGGTTAAACAGGCGAGCCTGTCGCTTGCCGGCAAAAACTTCCCGGAGGAAGCCGCTGCGAAACTGCGCGACAACGTCATACACGCCCAGGGGCTGCTGGCTGACATGAAACTCCAGTCGGCCGCTGACCAGAATGCGCTGGATGGCATTGACCGCAACATGCAGTACCTGCAACAGCAGGTATCGACCATTGTTTCCGGCTCTTATCAGAGCAACTATCGCTGGGGTGGCTAATGCTAGAAATTTACACTATTTATGGCGGGGGGATGTGGAAAACGGCGCTGGACGCCATTGTCACCCTGCTGGGGATGAACACGTTCAGTACACTGTTACGTATTGCCGGCACCTTTGGGGTGCTGGCCGCCCTGTTTTCCTTCATCAAACAGCGTAACCCGATGGTCATGGTGCACTGGCTGGCCATCTTCATGATCCTGACCTCTGTCCTGCTGGTTCCCAAGCGTTCTGTGCAGATTATCGACCTGTCAGATCCGGCTGCGGTCTGGAAAACCGACAACGTGCCAGTGGGGCTGGCGGCGATTGCGTCACTGACCACCAGTATCGGATACAAAATGGCGTCGGTATACGACATGCTGATGTCCAGACCGGACTCGGTCACCTACAGCAAAAGCGGGATGCTGTTTGGTTCACAGATTGTGGCGGAAACCAGTGATTTTACCACGCAGAACCCGGAGCTGGCGCAGATGCTGCCGGATTACGTGGAAAACTGCGTGATTGGTGACATTCTGCTGAATCACAAGTACACCGTGAACCAGCTGCTGAACTCCACCGACCCGCTGGGGCTTATCACCAGTAACCCGAGTCCGCTGCGCGGGATATTCAAAACCACGGATGCCACCCGTCAGTTTCTGACCTGCCAGCAGGCGGCCTCGCAGATTAACTCTCTGGCCAATGCAGAAGGAAATCCGGCCAGTGCCACCTTCACCATGCTGACCAATAAAATTTTCGGCAACAAGGTGAACGGAGCGACCCTTCTGGCGAATGCGATGGGCGAAAGCTACGGGTACTTTTATGCCGGCGGGCTGAGTGCTTCGCAAATCATGAAGAACAACATCACCAACAGCGCGGTGCGGCAGGGCGTGAAAGGGTTTGCTGCGCGGTCTTCTGACACCGCGAACCTACTCAATCTGGCAACCGAGAACGCGGCAATGAAACAACGGCTCAGCTGGGCCGCCGGTAATGAGCTGGCGACCCGCACACTGCCGTTTGCGCAGTCGCTTCTGATGCTGATCCTGGTGTGTCTGTTCCCGCTGATGATCGCGCTGGCAGCGTCCAACCACAGTCTTTTTGGCCTGAACACGCTGAAGCTGTATATCTGCGGCTTTATCTACTTCCAGATGTGGCCCATCATGTTTGCCATTCTGAACTTTGCCGCTAACTTCTGGTTGCAGACCAAAACCGGCAGCACCGCGCTGGTGCTGGCCAATACCAATGTGGTGGCATTGCAGCACTCTGATGTGGCGAACCTGGCCGGGTATCTGTCGCTGTCCATCCCTCTGCTTTCGTTCTACCTGACGAAAGGGGCGGCGGCGATGGGATCTCAGGTGGCGGGCAGTGTGCTCAGTTCGGCTGCATTCACCTCCGCAGGGGTGTCGGCAACGACGGCAGACGGCAACTGGTCGTTTAATAACATGTCGATGGATAACGTCAGCCAGAACAAGATGGACACGAACCTGATGCAACGTCAGGGCCAGCAGACCTGGCAGTCGGATAATGGTTCGACACAGACCCAGACTGCCGGTGGCCATACGGTTATCGATGGTTCCGGGGCGATGTCAAACCTGCCGGTGAACATGAAACTCAGCCAGCTGGCGAGCAGCGGATTCCAGGAGTCGGCGCGGCAGTCGCAGGTACAGGCCCAGACAGCACTCGACGGTTACAACCACAGCGTTACCAGCGGGTGGTCACAGCTTTCGCAGGTGTCTAGCCAGACGGGAACCAGCGACAGCCTCAGCAAAGGCAGCGAAAACAGCCAGGCCACGAATGCTTCTCGCGGGGCCAGCATGATGATGTCCGCAGCGGAGAGCTATGCGAAAGCGAACAACGTCTCCACGCAGGAAGCCTATAACCAGTTGATGACAAAATCGCAGGAAGGCAGCGTTAATGCAGGTGTCAGCGGTAAGTTTAATACTGGTGACCAGGCATTTGGCAAGATTGGAAAATGGGCTACAGGTGTTAGTTTTGAAGCTCATGGCGGGGCAGAAGTTAAGGGAGCAAGTGGGAGTTCTCATGGCACACAGGAGACGCATTCCAGTAATCAGGATATGCGACATGACCAGAACAGCCAGGCGGTTAATGATTTCCGTCAGGGTATGGATATGGTTACCAGTAGTCGTGTGACAGATGGTGCGAGCCATACAGAAAATGCGGCAAGCAGCAATGTTCAGCAACTGGCCGCCACACTTAATGACGCACAAAGCCAGTACCATCAGTACACCACCAGTTCTACCCAGAGCAATGAGTTCAGCCGGATGGCCACGATGGCGGAGAACCAGAGTGCCAGCCTTGATACGAACTACACTCAGGAATTTGTCGACTGGGCAGCTAATAAATACGGTGACAAGGCTCAGTCCATGCTGACCAGTGCACCGACGGCGCGTGAAGCGGCGATGGAGTTCGTTAACGAACGACTGAAACCTGAAATTACCGGTGATTATCAGCAGGGCCGTTCAGATCTTGCCAGTGGAGCAGAACATGCGGCATTTAGTGGTGAGCATGTTGTGCAGCCTGACACTCAGCCGCAGCAACGAAGCGACACGCCGAGAGATGGAGGAGTCAGGTACAGCGCAGTGACTACAGAGTCATACGGTGCAGATACGGCCAGCCGCTCTGATTCAGGCAGTCATCAGGGCACCGGCGGAATGACGGATGTTGCCGGCGGATCAGAGGGGGGCCGGAAGACAGGATATTCAACGGAGGGCTCTGGAACTGAATACAGAACTGAACAGTCATCAGCATCAGAAGGGCGCAACCTGTATGCATCTGATAAACAGAATCGTGTCGATAATACCGGTTCTGGCTCATACGGCGACTCTGCTCAGGGAGAAATTCATTCGGGAGTTACACGTCATCAGGAATCAACAGCAGCTCCACATGATGGTGTGAATACCTATACCAAGTCTGCTAATGGTGGCCAGAACGGAAAAGCCGGTTATGAGGCAGAGAGTTCAGGTTCTGTTGAGCGCACCCATCAGGCAGATTCTCATTCCGCGAATATTCGGGAACAAGAATCCGATACTATCCGGACGCATGGGGTGAAAAGCGATAATACTGTCGGTGCAGCAGAAAGCGGTCGAACCTCCGGTAATACAATGCAGGATGCCTTTAAGGGAAATCAGGTAAAACTGCACGAACAGTCGGGACGAAGTTTTGAGCCGCAAAATGATATACAGCGCCGGGTTGCGGAACAAAGATCTGAAAATGAGCATAAAATCAACGAATCTGCTGGGGAAATTGGTAAAAAACAATCCACTGTTCAGACATCCAGTGATATCCTTAAAGGAGAAAGTGAAAATATAAAGTCTCAATTTTTAGAAGGTAAAAAGGTGGAGGATTTGAGGCAGAAAGATGTGCCTTTCTTTCACGGGGCTGAAATTGAGAAACATAAGCAAAATCTTGAAGAATTGAGGAAAAGAGTGGGGTGAACATGTTGACATTCAATGATGTTAATCGTGATGTTAAGGCAATATTAGACGGTGTATCAGATACTAATCGTCCAGTACCCTCTACAATGAGGGCTGCTAAAATAGCGTCTGTTGTGCCTCTGTTAGGTATTATGCTGTCTACTTTAACTTTTGGGGTTGCAGGCGCTCATTCTAACCATGTTGATTTTAGTGTTAACCTCTTAATTGGCTATCTTCTTTCAGGTGATGCAATACCAGTATATATGTCTGTGTTTGTCGGTTTGATTCAAGGACTGATGCTCTTGCCATACGTTACCCTTTACCATTCTATTCCGCAGGACGTTAGAGACAACACACCGTTAATAGGCATTTTTAAAAAGGCACTGTTTAAAGGATTTGTATTTTACGCACTTGCATTAACATTGACGTGTGTAATGTCCTTTAAGAATGAAATTTATCTGTTTTCAACACCAATTGTGATGGCTATAGCAATCTTTGCAACATCCATAACCATTAATCTTCAAGTGACTAAATATGGTGTTGGTGCCTTTATAAATAAACTAATGAAAGTCATAAATTAGACATCCGCCGTTAAATTGATAAACACCGTGTTCAGCCTTCTGAGCACGGTGTTCTAATTCAGAAATCTAAATCTCTCACCAATTCTGCCGATAACAAACCTGTTAGCTGTATCTCGCTAACGGGGATGTATTTCTATGCACAGGACGAAATCATGAAATTAAAACAATTAGCAGTCGTTGGCTTAGT
>NZ_JBSICG010000032.1:0-58008 GCF_056156645.1 Enterobacter sp. Li2LvB3
CAGCAGCAGTACGGATAACATCACCAACGACAGTACGCCGACCTTTACGCTGGGCAATATCGACGCCGACGTGACCGACGTGCAGGTGCTGATCAACGGTACCGCTTGTACCGTTCAGCAGGTTGGCGGGGTTTGGCAATTCACTGCCCCGGTGCTGACGGACGGTGACTATAGCGTGATTGTTAAAGTGACTGATGACGCGGGTAATACCCGGCAGTCGCCACCGTTATCCATTACGGTGGATACGGTCGTTGTCGCCCCGGTGATCACGCTCAGTGATGATACTGGCGTTTTAGGTGATAACCAGACTAACGTCGATACCCCGACCTTTGCGATCCGTACCGATGTGGACGTCGTGAGCGTTATGGTCAGTATTGACGGTGGCGCAGCGGTGCCTGCAACCTTGGACAGCGCCGGTCAATGGCGTATTACCTCGAGTAAACTGGTTGAAGGTAATCACAGTATCAGCGTGATGGTGACCGACAATGCGGGCAATACCTCATCCTCTTCGTTGACGTTTAATATCGATACCACCCTGTCGACGCCGACGGTTGATCTGGCTGACACGTCGGACAGCGGGATCAGCAACACTGACAACATTACCAATGACAATACGCCGGCCTTTAAGCTGGGGAATATCGATCCTGATGTCACTGACGTTCAGGTTATCCTCAACGGCACAGTCTACGATGCTCAACTGATGGACGGGGTGTGGATCTTTAATGCCCCAGTGCTGGCAGATGGTGATTACACGGTAGTGGTGAAAGCGATTGATGATGCCGGGAATGAGAGAAGTTCTTCTCCTATGACCGTCACTATCGATACCGACGTACAACCTGTCACGATTGCGCTTGATAAAAACTCTGATACGGGCTCCAGCGCAACGGACAATTACACGTCTGATACCACACCAACCTTTAATTTCAGCAACATCCCCGCAGATGTGGCGGGCATTACGCTGACGATTAACGGTAAACAGTACGCTATCGATCTAAGCAACGGCACCTCATTTACCCTTCCGGATGCCCTGCCGGATGGCAAATGGACGGCGACGGTCACCGTCGTGGATATTGCTGGTAACCAGGCGAGCAGCCAGCTCAACTTTACGATTGATACGGAGGTGGCTAAACCCACCATCGATCTGGTGGCCGGATCTGATTCTGGAGACAGCCAGACGGACGATTTGACCAATACCGCTAAACCTCAGTTCCGGTTAGGTGGTGTGGATGTTGATGACTGTGATTTCGTGACGATAGTTATCAGCAGCACCGACGGTAAATATCGGGAGAGCTGGACTGTTTCGGCGAAAGACTATGGAGAAGGGCTCTGGAACTGTCCGGTAAGCCTGAGTGATAGTAGCTATCAAATCACGGTGACCACCTCGGACCTTGCAGGTAATAAGCAGAGCTCCGATGCGCTGAATTTTGAGATCGACACCGTAACGTCAATTAACAGCGTTGTGCTGCTGGATGATACTGGCTCAAGCACAACGGATAACCTGACCAACGTTAACACGCCAGAATTCGCCATTTCCGCGCCGGATGATGTCACTCATGTGTCCATTCTGATTGACGGTAAAGTGGCAGGTTCTGCCATTAAACAGGCCGACGGTAAATGGCACTTTACGGCGGGCGAGCTGGCCGATGGGGCACACACGCTCTCGGTGACGGTCACCGACAAGGCGGGTAACATCAGCCAGCAGGAACTTGCGTTTACGGTTGATACAACGCTTTCTACTCCAACGTTGACGCTCACCGGGGAGAGTGATTCCGGCTACAGTAATTCCGATCACATCACTAACGATGTGCGTCCGACGTTCATTATTGGCAATGTTGACAGCGACGTAGTGAGTGTCACTCTGAATATCAACGGTCAGTCCTGGCCCGTCACGATTAAGGATGGCATTGGCGAATTTACCGTACCGGTGGATTTAGCCGATGGCGTCTGGCAGGCGGAGCTGATCGTCGTTGATAACGCGGGTAACACTCGTTCGAGCACCATGTCGATCACCATCGACACCGTCACCAGCGTGGATGCGATTGTTCTGCAGAGCGATACCGGCGTGCAGAATGACTGGATGACAAATGAGACGAAGCCGACCTTTGCGATAACGGCGCCTTCAGATGCCCAGACCGTTGTAGTGACCGTTGGAACCATGACGCAAAATGCGGTCTATCAGGATGGAAAATGGGTCATAACCTTACCTTCTGCGCTAAGCGATGGTGAGTATACTCTGCATGTAACGGTGACTGACAAAGCAGGCAACACCGCCGATCGCACGCAGAACTTCACCATTGATACGACGCTTGAACCGCTGACTGTGCAACTGACGGATGAAGACGATAGCGGAATTGTTGACGACAATATTACTAACGTCACAACGCCATCTTTCATCATGGGGAATATCCCAGAGGATGTGTATAGCATTGAGGTGATCCTGAATGGCGTCAAAACCACGTTAACGCCTCAGTCCGATGGTCGCTGGCTTTATACGCCGGATAGCGCGCTGGCGGAAGGGAATTACACCCTGCAGGCGGTGGTGATGGATAATGCCGGTAACCAAAGAACCACCTCATATGCCTTTACTGTTGATACCACCGTTGAGATCAGCAGTATCACCCTGACGACAGATACGGGGGATTCCTCGACAGACGATGTGACCAATGCCAGCCAGCCGGTATTCCGCGTCACGACCTCAGACGATGTGATAAGCGTCGTGGCGACCCTCAATGGCGTGCCGTGCACTGTTGTGAAAAATAGCGACGGTGAATGGACGGTGACCTCGTCGGTGCTGAGAACATCCGGTGAGTACACGCTAAATGTCACCGTACAGGACGTTGCCGGAAACGAAACCAGCAGCACCAAAACCATTACCTTTGATAATTCGCTCTCAATGCCCGTTGTGGCGTTTGCCGCAGGGGACGATACCGGATATGACGATGGCGATCATCTGACGGCAGACAATAAGCCCTCGTTTGTCATCACCAATGTCGATAGCGATGTCACGTATATCAGCGTTACGCTGAACGGCCGCACCACGCCATTAACCCAGGATGCAAAAGGTAACTGGATCTTTACGCCATCATCGACGCTGAGCGATGGGGACTACACCCTGACGGTTGATGTGCAGGATCTGGCGGGCAACACCCGACAGCAGAACTTTAGCTTTACGATCGATACCACGTTATCGACGCCGACCATTGATATGAATACGGCGTCTGATACCGGGGATCTGACGGATGATAATCTGACCTCCAATACCCGTCCGCAGTTTACGATTGGCAACGTGGATAGCGATATCTATTCGGTCGTGGTCACGCTGAATAATGTGGATTACACATTAACCAAAAACACGCAGGGGCAGTGGGCATTCCAGGCACCGACGCTCACTGATGGTATCTATACCCTGGAGGTGACGGTAACGGACAAAGCCGGAAACGTACGCTCGTCCAGCCTGGATTTTGAGGTTGATACGATCACCGCGATTGACAGCATCATTATGTCTGAAGATACCGGTTATTCCAGCGTCGACCATCTGACGAAAGATACGCAGCCATCTTTCGAAATCAATGTACCGGACGATGTTTCTCACGTTACGGTCACGCTGGATAACGGTACGGCGGTTGAGCTTGTTAAGAGCAACGGTAAATGGGTTTATTTCGTTGAGGGTGTCTTAGAGGATGGTTCGCACCAGCTGGTCGTTGAGGTGGTGGATAAAGCCGGTAACAAGGCGTCCGATACCTTTACCTTCGAGGTGGATACCACGCTTCATCCGGTGACGATCGATTTAGCCACAGCGGATGACTCCGGCTCCAGCCCGATGGACAACTACACCAATGTGACTCAGCCAACTTTTACCTTTGGCTCCATTGATAGCGACGCTTACAGCCTGGTTGTGACCCTTAACGGTAAGACTTACAACGTTGATTTGAGCAGCAAGCCAGTCAGCTTCACGCCGCCTGATGTGCTGGCTGACGGCACCTACACGATGTCAGCCGTCATTACAGATAAAGCGGGTAACGCGCAAGAGACGACGCTGTCGTTTACGATTGATACCCATACCTCAGTGGATGTGGACTTTGTGGTGGGTGACGATACGGGTTACTCCGATAGCGACAACATCACCAACAACAATGCGCCGAATTTTGAGGTGATCGTGCCTTCAGACGTTGAGTCGGTGACGGTTGTGCTGAATGGCGTCACGACTATCCTGACCCAGAATGAAACCGGGCGCTGGTTATACCAAACACCGTCACTGGTGGATGGTCACTATGACTTGCAAATCAACGTGGTGGATAAGGCCGGGAATACGGCATCAAAAACGCTCTCCTTTGAGGTCGATACCACGCTTAACACGCCGACTATCGATCTGGCGGACGTGAGCGATACTGGTACGTCGTCAAACGATAGCCTCACCAAAGACAACACACCGTATTTTGTCATTGGCAATATCGACAGCGACGCGCATAGCGTCACCGTCAGTATCAACAATAAAACCTATAACGCGAGCCTTAAAGACGGCGTCTGGGGGCTCCAGATCCCTGAGGCGGATGCCCTCGTTGACGGTGTATACACCGCGACTGTCCGGGTCGAGGACAACGCGGGTAACGTTAAAACCGCCTCCACAACCATCACCGTTGATACCTTCTGTCCGGCTCCGATCGTCGAGCTGGATGATGCGACCAACAGCGGCAGCACCGACGATAACATCACCAATATTACCCAGCCGGTGATCAACATCAGCGGTGAGCCGGCCGATATTGCCAGCGTTACGGTATCGATTGGTTCTCAGAGCTGGACCCTGGCGCCGGGAACCACGCAATGGATGGTCCCGGACGCGCTGCCAGATGGCTCTTACAATATCGTGGTTGCCTTTACGGATAATGCCGGTAACAAAGGAACAACGACCTATAACGTGGTTGTTGATACCGTTATTACGTCGCCGACCGTCGTGTTGCTTGATGACACGGGTAGCGATGCCCACGACAATCTGACCAATGTTGCAGCGCCGCGCTTCCAGATTTACGCGGCGGAAGATCTGGCGGCGGTCAGCGTCACCCTGAATGGACGCACAACGTCACTGGTGCAAAACGATAAAGGCCAATGGATTTATACGGCGGATACGCTGGCTGACGGCACCTGGACGTTAACCGTTGATATGTACGATCTGGCGGGGAACTACCACTCCGATACGCTGACGTTTACGATTGATACGCAGATCCCACAGCCGACGATAGATCTGGACAGCGCCAGCGATTCAGGCTCCAGCGATAGCGACAACCTGACGAACATCACCCAGCCGAAATTCATCATTTCTGGCATACCGGACGATGTGGATAGCGTGTCTGTCCAGATTGGCGGAGTGAAATATGCCGCAATCCAGGATGGAAACGGTGAATGGTCCGTGACCCCAGCGAAGCTGGCGGACGGGGATTATACGGCGACGGTAACGGTGACCGATAAAGCGGGGAATGCATCCTCAAATGCGATTGATTTCACTATCGATACCAAAATTGCGCTGTCGGTTGATATGCGAGCCACCTCCGATACCGGTGATTCGCAAACCGACAGGCTGACACACGATACCTCTCCGACCTTTGGCGGCGTGACCGATAAAGATGCGAAGCTCACTATTTCTGTGACCAATGACAAAGGCGAGGTGATTCAGACGCTGGACGTCATGCCAGTGGCAGATGGCACCTGGTCCGTGACGCTGGGCGATCTGGTGGACGGCAGCTATACCATTACGGTAACAGCAGTGGATCGCGCCGGAAACCAGGCGACCGCCAGCCAGAACTTTGAAATTGATACTATCGTCAGTGCGCCGGTTGTCGCACTCAGCGCCTCAGATCCGGAAAACTATCATGAGGCATTGAGCCTAACGCCAGAGTTCAGCGGTACTGCAGAGCCGGGATCGACGTTGAAAATTATGATTGATGGCGTAAGCGTAGGTAGCGTAACGACTGACAGCAATGGCTCTTGGGCATGGACCCCGCCGAGCGCGATGACCGCTGGCGATCATATTATTGGCGTCATTGCTACCGATAAAGCGGGCAACATCTCTGACAGAACCGATTTCACCTTTATCATTCCGTTGATTGACGTTGATCCACCGACGTTACAACTGCAGACCGACTCAGATAGCGGCGCAATTGGCGACTTCATCACGAACGATACCACGCCAACGCTGACCGGGATCTCACTGCCGGGGAATACGGTCACTATCTATATTGACGGTAAAGTCGCAGG
This sequence comes from Enterobacter sp. Li2LvB3, assembly GCF_056156645.1. Lineage (NCBI taxonomy): Bacteria > Pseudomonadati > Pseudomonadota > Gammaproteobacteria > Enterobacterales > Enterobacteriaceae > Enterobacter > Enterobacter sp. Li2LvB3. The sequence goes on from NZ_JBSICG010000032.1 coordinate 6,250, forward strand.
CACTGCGCCGACGGATTCCACGGGGCGCTATAACTTCAACCTCCCGGAGATGGCTGAGGGAACCTATAGCATCGTGGTCAGTATTGTTAACCCGAACAATGGCGAAGAGGTGAAATCAAGTCCTGCCAGCCTGGTGGTTGATACGCATGTCGAACCGCTGACGTGGGATATCGCCGGGATGAACGAGGCGGGATATATTAATACCAGCTCCCCGACTGTTCACGGCACGTCTGAAGCTGGTGCGCGTATAGTGGTGATGGTTGATGGCAACGTTGTGGTGGAAACCGTGGCAGCCAGCGACGGGACCTGGCTTGCCTCAATGCCGAACGTTGGAAGTGACGGTGAACATGAACTCAGCTTTACCGTTACCGACGTCGCCGGTAACGCCACAGATTTTGGTCCTCAAACCTTTATCGTGGATACCTATATCACCCCGATAACGGTCGATCTGCGTGATGCGGATGATACGGGGTCAAGTGCGACGGACAACATTACCCGAAACACCCTCGTTCATCTCGACGGTAGCGCCGAGGCCAATGCGATCATCACCATCGCTAACGCGAAAGGCGAGATTCTGGCCACGGTAACCGCCGATGATAATGGCAACTGGAGCAGTGAAATCGCCCTGCAGGAAGGAAACCAAACCTTCATCGTGACGGAAACGGATATCGCGGGCAATACGGCGTCAAAGAGTATCGATATCACCTGCGATACGCAGAACAGTATTTCAGCCGTTGTGCTGAGCCGGGATTCCAACAGTGCGGATACCAATGATTCCATCACCAATGTGAATACACCAACGCTGACGGCGGCCACCGACCCGATGTCCAGCGTGGATATTTATGTCAATGGCGTTCTGATGGCGACGGTCACGGCGGATGCCGCTGGCTCAGTATCATGGACAATGCCGGAGAGTGCTGATGGCACCTATGCCGTTAAAATGGTGTCGACGGATACCGCCGGTAATATTGCCACCAGTGATACCGCAGTTGTGGTGATTGATACCGTTATCGACAGCTTTAGCGTTGATGCGCTGCCGGAACTGACCAATAAAACCGGTTTGAATGTCTCGGGAACCGGGGAGGTCGGCGCAACGGTCATGCTGTATCTGGATGGCGTTGCGGTAGGGCAAGGCACCGTCAACGCGGACGGAATCTGGGATATTCAGGTGATTCTCAGCAAAGATGGGGACTACACACTGACCACAACCATTACGGATGCGGCAGGCAATACCCTTAGCAGCGATCCGTTCCTCTTTACGCTGGACAGTAAAACGGACTACCCGACGATCAAGCTGGATGACGCCTCTAACTCAGGAAGCCTGAGCGATACCATCACCAATGATAATACCCCGTCTTTCCACGGCACGGCGGAAGCGGGTGCGACAGTGTCTATCCTGGTGAATGAGGTCGTTGTCGCCACGGTGACTGCGGATGCGCAGGGCCAGTGGACATGGCAATATCCTGCCACCTTTGCTGACGGTGAGTACTCTATCCGCGTGATCGCGGAAGATGCCGCAGGCAACACGGCGGACTCCGCGCGTATGCTGCTGACAGTGGATACCAGTACCTGGATTGAGGTGGATAAAATGACCACCGACTCAGGTTTTTATAATAACGACTATTATACGTCCAAAGTGATTCCAACGTTCCAGATTAACGGAGAAACGGGTCAACCCGTCGACGTGTACATTGACGGCAAATATGTTGAAACCATTACCATTACCGGGCGAAATTATCTATACACCGTCCCTGAAGCGCCTGGTGATGGTAAGCATACCATCCGCTTTGATATCAGCGACGCAGCGGGTAACACAGCTTCGACCGGGGAGCGGACATTCACGATCGATACGGTCAACAATACCGCTGTAACGCTGGATACAATCAACGGAGAAAGCATTGCGGACCATACTGTAAACGATACGATCTATATCAACGATCTCTCTGCGGGCGTTAAATTTAGCGGGACCGCTGAGGAAAATAGCTATGTCACTGTAACGATCAACGGAATGACAGTGAGTCAGGTCTGGGTAAACGACCAGGGGGGCTGGAGCGTGAACATTAACTCGCTGCTTCTCTCTGACGGTAACTGGAACGTCAAGGTGACATCACAGGATAAGGCCGGGAACTCCACTTCCTCAACGTTCTCGATTGTGGTCGATACGTCAATCAGCCAGTTCACCGCGAATGTGCAGGATGATAAAGATAGCTCTATTGATAAATGGACCGTCAATAGCCGAACGCCAACTTTCAACGGCGTGGGTGAAGCGGGCGCTACCGTTACCTTACTGGTAGCCGGAATGGTCGTGGCGACAACCACGGTGGCCGCCGACGGCACCTGGAGCATCACCACAGATCAACTGTCCGAAGGCAATAATGCGTTAACGTTCAAAATTGAGGATCCGGCAGGCAACACCCAGGAGATCCAGCACGACCTGCTGGTGGATAGCGTTGTGCCAACCGTGCCAACGATAGAGATTTCAACATGGAACAGTGAAGGTAGCCTGTGGATCCTTTCAGGTCATGCTGAAGCCGGTACCACGGTGGTGATCAAGGACGAAGCGGGCAATATCCTCAACACGGTGACCGTAAGCAGCTCTGGTTCCTGGAGTACGGCAATAAGCTACCCGGATGGTGGTAAGATCACCGTTCAGGCGCAGGATAGCGCGACCAATATCAGCGATCCGGTGGCGCTGGACGTGATGTTCACTACCCCTGTCATTGCCCTTGATACCGCTTCGGATAGTGGTCTGGTGGGTGACAGTCTGACGAATGACTCGACGCCGACCTTTGTTCTGAGCAACGTTGAGAAAGATGTGGTTTCTCTCAGCGTGACCATCAATGGCAAGACGGTGCAGGCGACTCAGGTTTCGACAGGCGTCTGGTCTGTCACCTGGACAGAACCTCTGGTTGACGGTCTGACAAACGTGCAGATTAAGGCAACGGATGGCGCCGGAAACACCGCGAGCCAGTCCTGGAGCTTTACCGTAGATACTTTCATCAGTGCGGCAACGATCGTGCTCAATGCTGACAGCGATACCGGTGTGGTGGGTGACAATATTACTCAAAACCCTACGCCGGGCTTTACCCTGGGAAATATCGACGCTGACGTAACGAAGGTCGAAGTCACGCTTAATGGCGTAACGTCTGTTGTGGTCAAAGATGAGGAGGGCAACTGGATTTATACCCCAGATTCCGCGCTGACAGACGGCAAGTGGACGTTGGATGTGAAGGTTACCGATGCGGCGGGCAACACCGCCCACTCTTCCCTGGACTTCACGATCGATACGGGCATCAACACCCCTGTGGTGACGCTGGATGCGCAGAGCGATACTGGTGTGACAGGGGATAACCTCTCTTCTAACCCGCAGCCGGGATTTGTCTTCACCAATATCGACGCCGATGTGGTGAGCGTGCAGGTCACGTTGAACGGTAAAACCTATAACGCGGTGAAAGGAGACACCGGCAGCTGGACGTTCACGCCAGATACGGCGCTGCCGGACGGTAAGTGGACGCTGGATGTGAACGTCACCGATACGGCGGGCAATACCGCCAGTTCATCGCTGGACTTTACCATCGACACCACCATCAGTACGCCAGTGGTGTCGATGGATGCGGGAAGCGACACCGGTGTGGCAGGGGATAACATCACCTCCAACGCGCAGCCAGCGTTTATTCTCAGCAACATTGATGCCGATGCTACCCAGGTACAGGTCACCGTGAACGGCAAAACCTACGATGCGGAGAAAGGCGAGTCGGGCGACTGGACGTTCACCCCGGAAACGGCACTGCCTGACGGCCAGTGGACGCTGGATGTGAGAGTCACCGATGCGGCGGGCAACACCGCCCATTCTTCACTGGACTTCACCATCGACACCACCATCAGTACGCCGGTAGTGACGATGGATGCGGGAAGCGACACCGGTGTGGCGGGGGATAACATCACCTCCAACACGCAGCCAGCGTTTATTCTCAGCGACATTGATGCCGACGTCACCCGGGTGCAGGTTACCCTGGATGGTAATACGTACGATGCGGTGAAAGATGAGTCGGGCAACTGGACGTTTACCCCGGATTCGCCGCTGGCGGAAGGTCACTGGACGCTGGAGGTGAACGTCACCGATACGGCAGGTAATACGGCCAGCCAGTCGGTTGATTTTACCGTCGATAATCACATCGAAACCTTCGATGTCACTTTCGCCAGTAATAGTGGTCAGGAAGAGAGCTGGATCAGCGATGATTCCACACTATCGTTTACCGGTCATGGCGAAGCAGGAGCGGATATTACCGTCAAGCTGGATAACGGTGATGAAGTCACGACCCGGGTGAACCAGGAGGGGAACTGGAACATTGACATTGAGAATGTCGACAAGGGAACCCATGAGCTGGTCTTTACCATTACCGACCAGGCAGGCAATACCAGTTCGTATGCCCATAGTGTTGATGTGGAGACGGATACGCCAGCCCTGTTGCAGAGCGTTCGCTATACCGAAGCGCAGGATCCGGCACCGATCGAGGTGGAATCATCCCATCCGGTGTTCGAATTCAGCCTTGATGCGGATGTCACACATGCCAGCGTCGAGCTGGACGGTACGGTCTATTCGCTGACGCCGGCAGATTCCGGTCCAACGGTGTTTGAGGTACCGGTCGCGCTGGAGGAGGGCCCACACACCCTGGTGCTGCAAACCAAAGACAACGCGGGGAATAGTGAGCGTCAGGAGGTGCCGTTTACGGTGGATACCAGTTCTGGCAGCGTTATCGCCAGTATGGATGAGCAGAGCCAGAACCACGATGACTCGCCACAATCCGCTGCTGACGCCGAAACCTCGCATCAGGCTGCCAGCTTCGCTGCAGAGGTGATGAGCATCACGCCTTCGGTTGAAGAGCAGCACGACGATCAGTCTCAGCATCAATAATCAACGTCCCCCCGGTCGGCAACGATCGGGGGGTTGAGTAAAGATATCCATGAATGATTTCACGTTATATGATTTAGGTCTTGCGGGCGTGATGCGCTATATTGCAAAAAATCATGATTCCCGCATTGAGATAGACGAAAAGAAGATCCCAGTAAACCTCTCTCGTTATGATAAAAACGAGCCTGCGCACGAAGTGCAGATCAAAAACTATTTTCTGTCGTTAGGTCTGGTGATCCACGAGGTGAAATTCTCCCGACCCGAGGATCTGCTTAACGAGAATATGCCGTTGATCATGCTGACATCAGCTATGCAATGGATGGTGTGTGTCGGCTGCCAGGAAGGCGGATTGCAGCTGGTTTCGCGCAACAATGAGTTTGGCGTCATTGAGTGCGAATCCGATCATTTGAATGAAATTTCCGTTTTTCTTATTCAGCCGCTGAGCGGTATGAGTGAGTCTATTCGTATTGGCGAAATACTGAAAACAGGGCTGCGAAATAATAAAATTTTTTACAGTAAATATTTTTTCACTTCGCTGTTTATGGCACTTTTTGCGCTGACGATCCCAGTATTCAGTAACCTGTATTACGATAAGCTGGTGCCTGGTTCGTCTGCAGCCTCATTGTTCGGTGTCACTGCAATTGTCGTGGTCTTTATTATCTTTGAATTTTTACTCCGTTCATCAAAAGATATTTACCAGTCAATTGTTTCAAGGCAGGAGGATGTTAACGTTGATGTTTCCTTTGTCGAGTCGTTGATTTATAACACCACCAAAACAAGTTCAATGTCCTCAGTCTTCATTCTCTGGACCGAGTTTCAAAAGATTAAGCCGGTACTGTTGAACTCCGTTTTCCAGCGTCTGTCTGATATTCCTGTTTTTATTATTTTCAGCATTATTATTTATGTGAACCTCGGTATGCTGGTGTTGATCCCGGTGACGCTAATGGCGCTATCGCTGGTACTCGCCTGGGCGAACTATAAATATACTGAAATCCTTATGGATAAAATGAAGGAGAGCCAGTCTAACCGTAACGTGTTCATTACGGAACTGCTGTACTCATTGAGAACAATCCACACGCTGAATAACAGAAACTTAATGCTGGACTGGGTCAATAGCAGTAACAACCAGTCATGGCTCAGTCTGAAAATTCGTAAAGCGAGCGTCTATTACCAGTCAGCGCTTGGTGCAATGTCGAATTTGAACCAAATTCTGCTGATGGTGTTTGCTTTCTTCCTGGTGATTAAAGGCGAAATCACCACCGGGGCAATCATCTCCTCAGTCATCGTATCCGGACGTATGTCCGGGATTATTTCCGGGCTGGCTTCAACCCTTTCAACGATTTTCACCACCAATAAAAGCATCTCCGATTTAATGAAGATGTTTGTGTCAGAGCAGCAGGAACAAAAACTTCTGCAGTCCGTCGTAAATCTGCAGGGAGATATAGCCTTGCGGGCGGTGAATTATCAGTACGATCCGCAGTTGCCAAAAGCGCTCGACAATATCAGCCTGGATATTCCTAAAGGGCAGAGGGTGGCGATCGTTGGCGAATGCGGTTCGGGCAAAAGTTCTCTGGTTTCGCTGCTTTCTGGCTACTGCCCCCCGACGGAGGGTAGCATAATGTATGACGGTTATAACTCTCGCCACCTGGCGCAGAATTTTTTTTGCCGTTTCATTAGTATGGTGACCAACCAGGACACGCTTTTTACGGGCAGTATTGAAAGCAATTTTTCCTTAAAAGAGTGCAATAACCGCAAGCGGGTGATTGAGTCGCTTCAGGTGACCAACTGTGGATTCGTTTTGCAGCATCCGATGGGGCTGCGTTATCCGGTGAGTTTTATGGCGCGAAACCTCTCTTCCGGACAAAACCAGCAGCTACTGCTTGCCAGAAGCCTGAGCAGCGAGGCGGAAATTTACCTCTGGGATGAACCCACCTCCAGTATGGACGAAGTGACGGAGCAACGTATTTTTGAACATCTCGATCATTTCATCCAGAACAAAACATTGATTATGGTGACGCATCGTCGCTATCTGCTGAAATATTTCGACCGGGTGCTGGTGATGAAAGGGGGGAAAATCATCCGTGATTGCGCGCCAGATAAATTACCGGGAATGGCAAAACCTGAACAGCCCGCGAAGGCTGTTCGGGTGACCGTCGGTGGTACTGCGGCGGCGAGTTAAACCGCCCCAGGGGAACGCGCAAAGGTCATTTGCGCGTGCCTTACTCTTCGTTCTCAGACAGCTCGCGCAGATACTGGAAAATCAGGCGCGCAGACTTCGGCGGCTTATTCCCTTCTTTCTCTTTCTTCGCATTGCGGATCAAAGAACGCAGTTGCTGGCGATCGGCGTCTGGCCACAGATTTAAGACTTCCGGTACCGCGTCATCGCCCTGTTCAATCAGGCGGTCGCGGATCTGCTCAAGCTTATGGAAAAACGCAACCTGCTGGTTATGGCGGTTCTTGAGCTTGTCCAGAGCCTGGCGAATCGGATCAACGTCGCGCTGACGCAACATTTTACCGATAAGCTGAAGCTGGCGGCGACGGCCTTCTTTTTTGATTTTCTGTGCCAGTTCAATGGCATCGCGCAGATCCTGGTCGAGCGGGATCTTATCCAGCGCGTTTTTACCCAGTTCTACCATTTCCGCGCCAAGCTGTTTTAACTCTTCGGCGTCGCGTTTAATTTCACTTTTACTGACCCAGATGATCTCATCATCTTCGTCTTCGATGTCATCACCGGGAACGTCGTCGAGCCAGTCTTCGGGCTGCTTAGTCATGTCAGGCTCCTTAAAAAAAGAGGCTAATGTTACCAGTTAAGACGCGCACTGAAAAACGGTTCTCTGATAGACTTCACTTAACTCTCTCTTACAGTATGGCATTTGCGATGAAAGTAACCTCACAAGTTGAAGCGCAGCGTAAGATTCTGGAAGAAGCAGTCTCCACAGCGCTGGCGCTGGCTTCAGGTAAATCAGATGGCGCCGAAGTGGCGGTAAGCAAAACCACCGGCATTAGCGTAAGTACTCGCTATGGCGAAGTGGAAAATGTTGAATTTAACAGCGATGGCGCACTGGGGATCACGGTTTATCACCAGAATCGCAAAGGTAGCGCGTCATCGACCGACCTCAGCCCGGATGCCATTGCCCGTACGGTGCAGGCCGCGCTGGACATTGCGCGTTATACCTCGCCCGATCCTTACGCAGGCGTTGCTGATAAAGAGCTGCTGGCGTTCGACGCACCGGATCTGGACCTGTTCCACCCGGCGGAAGTCACCCCGGATGAGGCCATCGAACTGGCTGCACGTGCAGAACAGGCGTCTCTGCAAGCAGATAAACGCATCACTAATACCGAAGGCGGCAGCTTTAACAGCCACTACGGCATCAAAGTTTTCGGCAACAGCCACGGCATGTTGCAGGGCTATTGCTCAACCCGCCATTCGCTCTCAAGCTGCGTCATTGCCGAAGAGAACGGCGATATGGAGCGTGATTACGCCTACACCATTGGCCGCGCGCTCGGTGATTTACAGTCTCCTGAGTGGGTCGGTGCCGAGTGTGCGCAGCGTACTTTGTCGCGTCTGTCTCCGCGTAAACTCTCCACCATGAAAGCGCCGGTTATTTTTGCCAACGAAGTGGCTACCGGTCTGTTTGGTCACCTGGTGGGGGCAATTGCTGGCGGTTCGGTTTACCGTAAGTCCACGTTCCTGCTGGATTCACTCGGCAAACAGATCCTGCCGGAATGGCTGACCATTGAAGAGCATCCGCATCTGCTGAAAGGACTGGCCTCCACGCCGTTCGACAGCGAAGGTGTGCGCACTGAACGCCGCGATATCATCAAAGACGGCGTTCTGACCCAGTGGCTGCTGACCAACTACTCTGCGCGCAAGCTGGGGCTGAAAAGCACCGGTCACGCGGGCGGCATCCACAACTGGCGCATTGCCGGACAGGGCCTGAACTTTGAGCAGATGTTGAAAGAGATGGGTACAGGTCTGGTGGTCACCGAGCTGATGGGGCAGGGCGTGAGCGGCATCACCGGGGATTACTCTCGCGGTGCGGCAGGCTTCTGGGTTGAAAACGGTGAAATTCAGTATCCGGTGAGCGAAATTACCATCGCCGGCAACCTGAAGGATATGTGGCGCAATATTGTTACTGTCGGTAACGATATTGAAACACGTAGCAATATACAGTGTGGTTCAGTGCTACTGCCGGAAATGAAAATCGCCGGTCAGTAATACCCGTAAAGGCGTTTTAATAATAAAAAAGGAAGTGAGCAATGCGTAAACATCTGTTGGCGATCGTCGCGGCTTCAACGTTGGTTCTTGGCTCAACTGCGTTTGCTGCCGATCTTGAAGAAGATATGGGCATCCTCGGTACCAATCTGAAAGTGGTGCAGAAAACCGATAATGCGTCCGAAATGAAAGATGCATTAACCAAAATGCGTGAAGCGGCTCTGGATGCGCAGAAAGCGACGCCAGCGAAGCTGGAAAGCAAAGCGGCAGACAGCGCAGAAATGAAAGATTACCGCCACGGTTTTGATATCCTGGTCGGCCAGATTGACGGTGCGCTGAAACTGGCGAACGAAGGTAAAGTGAAAGAGGCGAAGGCGGCGGCTGAGCAGTTCGTGACGACCCGCAACACTTATCACAAAAAATACCGCTAACAGACTCAGCATCTGACGCAACAGCAAGGCGAGGGCGTACTGCTCTCGCTTTTTTTATGCATCGTAATAAGTAAACCCTATCTCTGTCACATTTCTGCGACTCCCCCACCCGTTGTTTTCGTGTTCTGCCCTGCCGTTTTGTTGATTGGTTATGTGATGTTCCTCACGTAAAACCAGCGAATTGTCATCATTCAGCGCATTTATGTGGCACAGATCACTGCCGCCGCCCGCCTTTCCACTTCGAAGTGGAAAACAACTCGCTACAAACAATTAACGGCCAACGTTAGTTTTATCTCAGAGACATTAACGGGGTAAGACGAGTGATTAACGGAGCGGTAATGAACGACGTTGGAGACCAGGCGGTACAAACAGAGCAGCTCGCGACCACCATGCTTGAGCAGGTTTATGCCCTGTTGGCCCGGCACAACATCATCCCCAATGCAGTACAGGAACAGATGCTGACTTCACACGTTCGCGCCATGGCGCACCGGTCTGTGACCGGCGAGCCGCTGCCGGAAGTCGAAGCGGAATTGTTCGACGAAATTTCACCCGATTCAATGCGACTTGCCCGCGAAGTGGTGGCGCAGTTTGGCAACCTTCCTGATGAAGAAGCCTGGCTGCTCTCCGTTCACTTTGAAGTCGCAAAAGACAACCTTTAAGGAGCAACACATGGAACAAATTACAGTCGTGATTGGCGATCGCCTGGGTAAAGGTCAGAAAGTAGCTGCCGGTATCGAAAAAGCAGGTGGACGCGCGGTGGTTGTGCCGGGTATGGCAGCGGATATGAAGCTGGGTGACGTGATGAAAGCGGAAAACGCCACCTTCGGCATCTCCTTCTGCGGCAGCGGTGGCGCGGGCGCAATTACCGCCCAAACCAAATATGGCTACAAAGCAAAATACGGTATGCGTTCAGTGGAAGAGGGCGTAACCGCCATCAATGAAGGCTGCAATGTACTCGGCTTTGGCTTTATGGATAAAGAAGAGCTGGGCGAGCGTCTGGTACAGGCGTGGCAGAAGAAGCACGGCGCGTAAGCATGAAAGAACAATTCACAACCACGGTGAGAGTGAAGGGAAAAGGCGATGCCAAAGCGCGCGCCTTTGCCGATGCACTTAACCACGTTCAGGCCGCGGTGATGAAAGCCTCACCGCATATCTTACTGCGTATTGAGCCACAGGATGTGCAAGTCGTTCAGGCGCAAGAAGCGGTGCGAAAAGAGGCATTTCTGTTCTTCTTTTTGCGCCGGGAAAGACGCACCTACAGCGTGGAGCTGGATGTGACTGTCAACGTGACCGCCATCAATCTCGACCAGGTGGATTTCGTCACGCAACGCTGATTATTCATAAAAGGGCAGACTGATGTTCTTAATTATATTAATAAAATCGCTCATCATTGGCGGCCTGGTTGGCGTCGGTGTGGGGGCCGGGGCTGCACGCATGTTTCATGCGCCTACCACTCAGGGTATGGGCGCGTTTCGTACGTTGGGGGAACTGAACTCCTGTGAAGGGGATCCGGCTTCTCACTTCTCCTTTGGGTTAGGCTTCTTCTTTAACGCCTGGGCCTCTTCCGTGGCCGCAGGTGCATTCACTCAGGACGTTGACCACCGCATTATCCCGAACTGGGGCGCGGCGGCGCTGATGATCAAAAACCGTAATGTCGGTGAAACACTCCACGACCCACGCAAAATGGCGATTGCCTGCGGCGTGATCGGCATGATCGTCGTGACCTTCCTTAACCTTACCGCCTCTTCCGTTCCGGCTGCGCTCCAGGTGACCGCCGTTAAGGTGCTGGTACCGGCAGCCAACCTGCTGGTGAACACCGTGATGCCGGTGATTTTCTGGCTGGCGGCTATCGACGCGGGCAAAAAATCTGGCTTCTGGGCTACCGTGTTTGGCGGCGCAGCGCAGCTGATTATGGGGAACGCCGTGCCGGGTCTGGTGCTGGGTATCCTGATTGGTAAAGGCGTTGAAGAGAGCGGCTGGAACCACGTCACCAAAGTGATGATGGTCGCCATCGTGGCGCTGTTTGTCCTGAGCGGCTTCTTCCGCGGCTTCGACATGAAGATGATCGAATCCTTCCATCTGACCGTGCCGAACTGGCTCGACATGATCCACAACTCGCTCAGCGGTAAATAACAGGAGCCTCTACATGGAACAGAATAAAGGTTTTTGGTATGCCGACTGGTCGTTCCCGATTTTCGTTGGCCTGCTCTCTTCCGGCGTGTTCGCCGGGACGCACATGTACTACCTGTATGGCATTGGCGCGTTTAACGAAGTGGCCTTCGTGGCGATGCTGAAAGCGGGTATCGATACCGGCGTGTACGGCGCGGTGGCGGCGTTTGGCGCAAGCTTCCTGTTCGCGCGCATCATCGAAGGGTCTCTGGTCGGTATTCTCGATATCGGCGGTGCCATCCAGACCGGCGTGGGCCTTGGTGTGCCCGCGTTGCTGCTGGGTGCGGGCATTATGTTCCCGGTGACCAACTTCATTGCCGCGCTGATTACCGGCCTGGTGATTGGTCTGGCGATTGGTTACGTCATCATCCTGGCGCGTAAATTCACCATCAATCAGAGCAACTCCACCTACGGGGCTGACGTGATGATGGGCGCGGGTAACGCTTCCGGCCGCTTCCTCGGCCCGTTGATTATCCTCAGCGCCATGACCGCTTCGATCCCTATCGGTATCGGTTCACTGGCCGGTGCGCTGCTGTTCTACCTCTGGCAGAAGCCGATTACCGGTGGCGCTATCCTCGGTGCGATGATCTTAGGCTGGCTGTTCCCGGTCGCCCTTTAATACCTGCGGGCGCTCCGGCGCCCGTCTTATCAGGAGAACCCCATGTTTGATTTACTCCTGCGCCGTGCGCGCCTTACCGACGATACCCTGACCGATATCGCCATTCAGGACGGGAAAATCGCGGCGCTTGGCGAGATTGACGCCCCCGCCCGTAAAACGGTTGAGCTTAATGGCGAAGTGTTCGTCAGCGCAGGCTGGATTGACTCCCACGTTCACTGCTACCCGAATTCCCCGATTTACCACGACGAACCGGACAGCGTCGGCATCGCTACCGGCGTGACCTCCGTGGTGGATGCAGGCAGCACCGGCGCGGATGACGTGGACGATTTTTACGCCATCACCCGCAAAGCCTCAACTGAAGTCTTTGCCCTGCTGAATATCTCCCGCGTGGGGCTGATTGCCCAGAACGAACTGGCCAATATGGCCAATATTGACGCGGATGCCGTGAAGCAGGCTGTTAAACGCCACCCTGACTTTATCGTCGGCCTGAAAGCGCGGATGAGCAGCAGCGTGGTCGGCGAGAACGGCATTACGCCACTGGAGCGCGCGAAAACCATTCAGAAAGAGAACGGCGACCTGCCGTTGATGGTGCACATTGGCAACAACCCGCCAAATCTCGACGAAATCGCTGAACTGCTGAGTTCCGGCGACATCATTACCCACTGCTACAACGGCAAACCGAACCGCATTCTGACCCCATCCGGCGAGCTGCGCGCGTCCATCACCAGCGCCCTGAAACGCGGCGTGCGTCTGGACGTGGGCCACGGCACGGCGAGCTTTAGCTTTGAGGTGGCGAAACGCGCCATCGCGATGGGCATTCTGCCGCACACCATCAGCTCGGATATTTACTGCCGCAACCGCATTAATGGCCCGGTCGGGTCGCTGGCGAGCGTGATGTCGAAATTCCTCGCCATCGGTATGTCGTTGCCGCAGGTGATTGAGTGCGTGACCGCAAATGCCGCTGACGGCCTGCGTCTGACGCGCAAAGGGCGCATCCAGCCAGGGCTCGACGCTGACCTGACGCTGTTCACCATTAAGCGCCAGCCAACGGTATTAACCGATGCCGAAAACGACAGCCTTCAGGCTGAACACATTCTGGTGCCGCTTGCCGCGATCCGCGCGGGCAAGGGCTACATGACCGAACAAGGGAGCACGGAACATGCCTTCGATTTATGAGAAGTACAATTTAAAACAGGTCATCAACACCTCTGGCCGCATGACGGCGCTGGGTGTTTCAACGCCACGCCCGGAAGTGGTGCAGGCGGCGATGGACGGGATGAACCAGTACTTCGAAATGAAAGATCTGGTGAACAAAACCGGTGAATACATTGCGGATCTGCTGGATGTGGAAGGGGCGACCGTTGTCTCTTGCGCCTCAGCGGGCATTGCCCAGTCCGTGGCGGCGGTGCTGGTGAAAGACAGCGACTGGCTGCTGGAAAACCTGCACGTCACCCCGATTGAGAACAACGAAATCGTGCTGCCGAAAGGCCACAACGTTAACTTTGGCGCGCCGGTCGGCACCATGGTGGCGCTGGGCGGCGGCAAGCTGGTGGAAGCGGGTTATGCCAACGAATGTTCTGCCGATCAGCTGGCGGCAGCCATCACTCCGCGCACGGCGGCGATCCTGTACATCAAGTCTCACCACTGCGTGCAGAAAAGTATGCTCAGCGTAGAGCAGGCGGCAGTGGTGGCGCGTAAACACGGCCTGCCGCTGATTGTGGATGCGGCAGCGGAAGAAGATCTGCACGTTTACTACCGTTCCGGCGCGGATCTGGTTATTTACAGCGGTGCGAAGGCGATCGAAGGGCCAACGAGCGGTCTGGTGATCGGCAAAACACAGTATGTTGAGTGGGTGAAACGACAGACGGCGGGTATTGGCCGTGCGATGAAGGTGGGTAAAGAGGGTATTCTTGGCCTGACCTGCGCCATCGAACACTACCTGACCGCGACCAAAGAGAGCGGTGCCGAGATGGTGGCCAAGATGACGCCGTTTATCGACGCGCTGAACACCCTTAACGGCGTCACCGCTCGCGTGGTCTGGGACAGCGCCGGTCGCGATATCGCGCGCGCTGAAATCAAGTTTGACGAAGCCACCACCGGCATGGGCACCGGCGAGCTGGTTAACCGCCTGAAGCAGGGCGAATATGCGATTTATTTCCGTGGCTACAAAGCCAACGAAGGGATTATCGAAGCGGACGTGCGCAGCGTGAACGCAGAGCAGCTAAACATTGTGTACCGCCGCATTGGCGAAGTATTAGGACAGGAGAAACACGCATGAAACTGACCCCCAACTTTTACCGTGACCGTGTCTGCCTGAACGTGCTGGCGGGTTCAAAAGCTAATGCCAGCGCCATTTACGAAGCGGCAGAAGGCCATGTGCTGGTGGGCGTGCTCTCCAAAAATTACCCGGACGTGGCAAGCGCGGTGGCCGATATGCGTGAATACGCGCAACTGATTGATAACGCGCTCTCTGTTGGCCTGGGCGCGGGCGATCCGAACCAGTCGGCGATGGTGAGTGAAATCTCCCGTCAGGTACAACCGCAGCACGTGAACCAGGTCTTTACCGGCGTGGCGACCAGCCGCGCGCTGCTGGGGCAAAATGAATCTGTGGTCAACGGTCTTGTATCGCCAACCGGCACTGTCGGCATGGTCAAAATCTCCACCGGCCCGCTGAGCAGCGCGGCACCGGACGGTATCGTGCCGGTAGAAACGGCGATTGCCCTGCTGAAAGATTTTGGCGGCAGCTCCATTAAGTATTTCCCGATGGGCGGCCTGAAGTGCCGTGATGAGTACAAAGCGGTAGCGGAAGCCTGCGCCCGCCACGACTTCTGGCTGGAGCCAACCGGCGGTATCGATCTGGAAAATTATGAGGAGATTTTGCAGATTGCGCTGGACGCCGGCGTGAGCAAAATCATCCCGCATATCTACAGCTCTATTATCGACAAAGCCAGCGGCGACACGCGCCCGGAAGATGTGCGTACTCTGCTTGAGATGACGAAAAAACTGGTTAAGTAATCCCAGCCCCTCCCCCAACGTTTTACTCCCTCTCCCTTTGGGAGAGGGCTGGGGTGAGGGGAAACACACCATACAAACCCGAAGGAGCCACCATGCACACCCGTAGCCTGCTTGTCGCTTCACTCTCAGTGCTCGCCACCGCCGCCATCGCCCAGCCGCAATACGCCTGGGTGGGAACCTACAACCCCAACGGCGAAGGGCTATACCGCTTTACCGTTGACCCGCAAACCGGGGCGCTCGCCAACAAAACGCTGGTCAGCAAACTGCCCAATGCAGCGCAGCTCACCGTCTCGCACGATGGCAAAACGCTGTACGTGGCAAGCGAAGTGGAGCAGGGCGTGGTGCAGGCATTACGCGTGGGGGATAACGGTGCGGTAAGCGAATTAAATCAGGTGGCTTCCGGTGGGGCTGGCCCGGTTTATCTCTCTTTAACGCCCAATGGCCGTCATCTGCTGGTGGCAAACTATGTGAGTGGCTCCATCGCCGTGTTGCCCGTGAAAGCGGATGGCAGCCTGGGCGACGCATCGGACACCCATCAGGATCAGGGTGAGCCAGGGGCGGCAAAACCGGAAGCCGCTGCGGAGGGGAGTTTTGCGGTAAGCGATCATAATGGCCCACATGCGCACATGATCGCCGCCGATCCTCGCGGGAAGTATGTCTTTTCCACCGATCTGGGGCTGGATCGTATCTACCAGTACCGTTTTGACGATCAAAGCGGAAAGCTGACGCCGAACGATCCACCGTTTATCAGCGCCTCCTCAAAAGGTGCCGGGCCGCGCCACTTCGTCTTTACGCCAAAAGGTGATGCCCTGTGGCTGATTAACGAAGAGGCGTCTACGCTGACCCATTATGTCGTGAATGCAAATGGCACCCTGAAAGAGGGCAAAACGCTTTCGGCGTTGCCCGCAGGCTATAAAGGCACCAGTTTTGCTGCCGGGCTGGTGTTAAGCGCAGACGGTAAACAGCTGTATGTGGCTAACCGTTTGCATAACAGCATCGGGCACTTTACCGTAACAGCTGATGGCACGCTGACGCATCAGGACGATGTCTGGACGCGTGGTGATTACCCGCGCTCGCTGACGCTGGATAAACAAGGGCGCTGGCTATACGTCATGAACCAGCGCAGCGACAACATCACCCGATACCGCGTAGCGGAAGACGGCAAACTCAGCTTCGAACCGGACTATACGCCGGTTGGCAGCCCATCCCAGATGGTTATTTCACCTTCTCCCTGAGCCGTAAGAGGACAACGACGTGCGATTCCCGAACCAACGTTTAGCGCAACTTTTCGAACTGTTGCAAAACGAAACGCTGCCACAGGACGAGCTGGCGCAGCGGCTGTCGGTGTCCACGCGTACCGTCCGTGCTGATATCACAGCCCTGAATGCGCTGCTGGCGAGCCACGGCGCACAGTTTATTCTGAGCCGGGGTAATGGTTACCAGCTCAAAATAGACGATGCGGCGCGCTATCAGCAGCTACAGGATTCTCATCCGCGTGCGCTGCGTATTCCCCGTACGGGGCCGGAGCGGGTGCACTATCTGGTGGTGCGTTTTCTGACGTCGGCCTTTTCGCTCAAGCTTGAAGATCTGGCAGACGAGTGGTTTGTCAGCCGCGCCACACTGCAAAGCGACATGGTGGAAGTGCGCGAGTGGTTCCACCGCTACAACCTGACCCTGGAAACCCGCCCGCGCCATGGCATGAAGCTGTTTGGCAGCGAGATGGCGACCCGCGCCTGTCTGACCGACCTGCTCTGGGAGCTGGCACAGCAGGACAGTCTGAACCCGCTGGTCACCGAAGTGGCGCTGAATGCGGGCGTTCCTGAACAGATGGTCACGGTGCTGCATGATGTGCTAACCCGCCACCACATCCGCCTGACGGACGAAGGCGAACTGTTCCTGCGCCTGTACTGCGCGGTGTCGGTTCGCCGTATCAGTGAAGGCTATCCACTGCCTGAATTCCACGCGGAAGATGTGGAAGAGAACGTGCGGGAAGCAGCGAAAGACATCGCGGTGACCATTCAACAGCTGGCGGGTAAGGCGCTTGCCCCCTCGGAAGAGAGCTGGCTTTGCGTGCACATTGCCGCGCGCCAGATCCAGGAGATCGCCCCAAGTGCCATCAACGCCGACGATGATGAAGCGCTGGTCAATTACATCCTGCGCTACATCAACACCCACTATAACTACAACCTGCTCAGTGATGAGCAGCTGCACGCAGACTTACTCACGCACATTAAAACCATGATCACCCGCGTGCGGTATCAAATTATGATCCCCAATCCGCTGCTGGATAACATCAAACAGCACTACCCGATGGCCTGGGACATGACCCTGGCGGCGGTATCAAGCTGGGGCAAATACACGCCGTATGTGATCAGCGAAAACGAGATTGGCTTCCTGGTGCTGCATATCGGCGTGGGGCTTGAGCGCCACTACAACATTGGCTACCAGCGCCAGCCCCGTGTGCTGCTGGTTTGCGATGCGGGCAACGCGATGGTGAGAATGATTGAAGCGGTGCTCCAGCGTAAATATCCGCAGATTGAGGTGACGCGCACCCTCACACTGCGTGAGTACGAGCAGGCAGAAAGCCTCAGCGAAGATTTTGTTATCTCCACCGCCCGTATCAGCGAAAAGGCGAAACCGGTGGTGATGATCGCCCCGTTCCCGACCGACTACCAGCTGGAGCAAATCGGCAAGCTGGTGCTGGTGGACCGCACTCGCCCGTGGATGCTGGATAAATACTTCGACGCCGCTCATTTCCGCATTATCGATAAACCCATCGACCAGCAGACGCTGTTCCGTGAACTGTGTGGGCAGCTTGAAAGCGAAGGCTTTGTTGGCGCGGAGTTTCTCGATTCCGTTGTCGAGCGTGAGGCTATTGTCAGCACCATGCTCGGCGAAGGAATTGCGTTGCCGCACTCCCTGGGCCTGCTGGCGCAGAAAACCGTGGTCTATACGGTGCTGGCGCCGCACGGCATCCCGTGGGGCGATGAAACCGCGCATGTGATTTTCCTGCTCGCTATAAGCAAAAGCGAGTATGAAGAGGCAATGGCGATCTACGATATTTTTGTCACCTTCCTGCGCGAACGGGCAATGACACGGCTTTGCGGCTGTAAGGATTTCGCCGGGTTTAAGGCAGTGGCGATGGAGAGTTTGAGCCGGTTTTGAGATGAAGGCGGATAGAGGATATCCGCCTTCAGTCACCGCAAGTGATGCACAACCTGGTTACTGCTGCCGCGCCAGATAAGCGCCGGGTCTTTTAAATCCTGCACGAATTTGCCATCGACCAGCACGTTAATCAGATCCACCACCTCCATTTGGGCGGTGTTCAGTTCATCCAGCTTATAGCCCGTCCATACCCAGATATCTTTTCCCGCGCATTCGCGGCGAATGCGTTTAACCAGCTTCAGGATCTCCGGTACATTTTGCGGATGCAGCGGATCGCCTCCCGACAGCGAAATGCCCTGGCGGTGAATGCGCGTGTCGTTCAGGTCGTTGATGATCCGGTCTTCCATCTCCTGGGTGAATGGCATCCCGGAATTTACACGCCAGGTGCTTTTGTTGTAGCAGCCCGGGCATTCGTGAACGCAACCTGAAACGAACAGGGTGCAGCGGGTACCGGGGCCGTTGACGATGTCGACGGGGTAGTACTGGTGATAGTTCATAACGTTAACCTGATGTCCTCACCCCGGCCCTCTCCCACAGGGAGAAAACGGAGTCAGGCTCAACATTGTACTCGATCGGTTCCCTCTCCCTTGAGGGAGAGGGTTAGGGTGAGGGGGAAAATCCGGCGAAAAACTTAACCTAACTGCCCATTCCCTAAATGTTTCACGCGGCGTTTCACCTCTTCCTGCTTACCGGCGTTAAACGGACGTGCATCCGGGCTGCCAAGATAACCGCATACGCGGCGGGTGACGGAAACACGGGCCGCATCGTGGTTACCGCATTTCGGACAGGTGAAGCCTTTGCTGGTGCACTCAAACTCACCGGTGAAGCCGCACTCGTAGCACTCGTCGATTGGCGTGTTCGTGCCGTAATATGGCACGTGCTGATAGCTGTAATCCCACACGTCTTCCAGCGCTTTCAGGTTGTGCTGGATGTTCGGGTACTCGCCATAACAGATGAAACCACCGCTGGCGATTGGTGGGTAAGCCGCTTCGAAGTCGATCTTGTCGTACGGGTTTACCTTTTTCTCAACGTCCAGGTGGAAGCTGTTGGTGTAGTAACCTTTGTCGGTTACCCCTTCCACAATGCCGAACTCCGCGGTGTCGAGGCGGCAGAAACGGTCGCACAGGTTTTCACTTGGTGTGCTGTACAGACTGAAACCGTAGCCCGTCTCATCTTTCCACTGGTCAACCGCATCGCGCAGACGCTGGACGATAGCGACGCCTTTCTCACGCAGGGCGTTGCTATCGTACATATGCGTGTCGCCACACAGCGCGTTAATGGTTTCGTGAATGCCGATGTAACCCAGCGAAATTGACGCACGGCCGTTTTTGAAGATTTCTGATACGTCATCGTCCGCTTTCAGACGCACGCCGCAGGCCCCTTCCATATAGAGGATGGGCGCGACGCGGGCTTTCACCCCTTCCAGGCGCGCAATACGGGTCATCAGTGCTTTACGGGCCAGTTGCAGACGCTCATCCAGCAGTGTCCAGAAAGCGGCTTCATTGCCTTTGGCTTCCAGCGCGATACGCGGCAGGTTAAGGCTGATCACGCCCAGGTTGTTACGCCCGTCGTGGATCTGCTCGCCGTTTTCATCTTCATACACGCCGAGGAAGCTGCGGCAGCCCATTGGCGTTTTGAACGAACCCGTGACTTTCACCACCTGGTCATAGTTCAGGATGTCCGGGTACATACGCTTGCTCGCGCATTCCAGCGCCAGCTGTTTGATGTCGTAGTTCGGATCGCCAAACTTATGATTCAGACCGTCGCGGATAGCGAACACCAGTTTCGGGAACACGGCGGTTTTGCGGTTTTTGCCGAGGCCAGAAATACGGTTGCGCAGAATGGACTGCTGGATCAGGCGCGATTCCCAGCTGGTACCCAGGCCAAAGCCAAAGGTCACAAACGGGGTCTGGCCGTTTGCGGTATGCAGCGTATTCACTTCATATTCGAGCGACTGGAATGCGTCGTAGCACTCTTTTTCAGTGCGTGAATGCGCATAGCCGTCTGCGTCCGGGATCTGCCACTCTTCGGCGGTTTTACGGTGTTTTTTGAAGCTCGCCGTGACAAACGGAGCCAGCACTTCATCAATACGGTTAATGGTGGTTCCGCCGTAAATGTGGCTGGCAACCTGCGCGATAATCTGGGCGGTCACCGCTGTGGCAGTGGAGATCGATTTTGGCGGTTCAATCTCGGCGTTACCCATTTTAAAGCCGTGGGTCAGCATGCCTTTCAGATCGATCAACATACAGTTGAACATCGGGAAGAACGGCGAATAGTCGAGATCGTGGTAGTGGATCTCACCGCGTTCGTGCGCGGAAACCACATCGCGCGGCAGCAGGTGCTGGCGCGCATAGTGTTTGGCAACAATACCGGCCAGCAGATCGCGCTGGGTAGGAATGACTTTACTGTCTTTGTTGGCGTTTTCGTTGAGCAGCGCAGAGTTGGTTTGCTCCACCAGGCCGCGAATATCCTGGTTCAGTCGGCCACGTTTTTCGCGCTGGACGTCACGGTCGTGACGGTATTCGATGTAAGCGCGGGCCAGCTGCTTGTATGGGCCCGCCATCAGCTGGTTCTCAACAGCAGTCTGGATCTCGCTGATATCCACCTGGCTACGTTCGTTCATCTGGCTGCTAACGACTTCTGCGACGGTGGCGCAGTAATCTGCGTCATCGACTCCCGCTGCTTTAGCTGCACGCAGAATGGCTTCTTTGATGCGCTCTGATTTAAACGGCACTTTACAGCCATCACGTTTCATCACATGCGGTGTCATGATCACTCCATTTTAAAAACAGGTTATCCACAGAGGTGGAGAAGACTACACCGGGCTGATGTATTGATAGCCCAGTCACTTCCCTCGTTCCCGACAGTTGTTATCCACAATTCCGGAGAGCTGAGTCGCCGTCTTGTTGTTGGAATAGTAGACGATAAATACAAGATGTTGGGTCGGCGTGCATTTTAAGTGCTACATATAGTGATTTGCATCAAACATGTTTGCGATTTATTTGATTCAGAACAAAGTAAAAAGACGAGAGTACAAATGACGGGCGCTACAGCGTTTGTAAATTGTGGCAGGAAAAATCTGATTAATAATTCAACAAAAACAGTAAGGTAAACCGGGCATATTGCTATGCCCGGTGATGAGAATTATGGCTGAAGCCACCAGACGGCTTCAAACGGACGCAGGGTCATGGCCTGCGGTGCGTTTGCTGCTTCTGCATAGTTGCTCATGACCACCTGCCATTCGCCGCTCTGTGCGTCTGGCTGCCATTGCTGGCATGCATTGCTGAGGTTTGCCGCCACGATCAGGGTTTGTCCCTGCCACTGACGACGGTAGCACCACAGGGCTGGGTGCTCAGGCAGCAGATCCTGATAATCCCCCCACGTCAGTACCGGCAGTGTTTTACGCAGCGCAATCAATGACTGATAGGTATAGAACACCGAATCCGGGTCGCTCAGTGCCGCGCTGGCGTTAATGCTCTGGTAGTTATCGCAGACCGCAATCCACGGTTCACCCGCTGTAAAACCGGCGTTTGGTGAGGCATCCCATTGCATTGGCGTCCGGCCATTATCACGGGATTTACTGGCGAGGATCTCCAGCAGCTCATCCGCTTCACGGCCCGCGGCGCGCAGCTCGGTGAACATATTCAGGCTTTCCACATCGCGATAATCCGTGATCTGGCGGAAGTGCGGGTTGGTCATGCCCAGCTCTTCACCCTGGTAGATATACGGCGTGCCCTGCATTCCATGCAGCACCATCGCCAGCATTTTCGCGGCAGGGACGCGATGCTCGCCCTCATCGCCAAAACGCGACGCGATGCGTGGCTGATCGTGGTTACACCAGAAGAGGGCGTTCCAGGCCACGTTGTGCATTCCCTGCTGCCAGTGGCTGAACAAGGTTTTCAGCGCCACGTAATCGGGCTGCGCTTTCGTCCATTTTTCACCGTCAGGGTAGTCCACTTTCAGGTGATGGAAGTTAAAGGTCATCGACAGTTCGCGCCCGTCCAGGGAGGCGTACTGCTGGCAGTTTTCTAACGAGGTGGAAGACATCTCGCCCACCGTCATCAGGTTGCGCGGGGCGAAGACGTCGCGGCTCATCTCCTGCAAATATTCATGAACGCGCGGCCCGTCGGTGTAAAAGCGGCGGCCATCGCCGTGCTCGTCATTCGGGAATGCCTGATCTTTGGAGATAAGGTTAATGACGTCGAGACGTAAACCGTCCACGCCGCGATCGGCCCAGAATTCGCACACTTTTTTCAGCTCGGTACGCACTGCCGGGTTTTCCCAGTTCAGGTCCGCCTGTTCCGGGGCAAACAGGTGCAGATAGTACTGCTCGCTGCCCGCGTGCCAGCGCCAGGCATTACCGCCAAATTTAGAGCGCCAGTTATTCGGCAGCAGGCCATCCGGCGTGCCGTCGCGCCAGATATAGAACTGGCGATACGGGCTCTCTTTGTTCAATGATTCGCGAAACCACGCGTGCTGGGTCGAGGTGTGATTAAGCACCATATCAAGCACAATGCGGATGCCGCGGGAATGGGCCTGCGCGACCAGCTCGTCAAAGTCATCCAGCGTGCCGTATGCCGGGTCGATAGCGGTGTAATTCGCCACGTCATAGCCGTTATCAATCTGCGGAGAGATATAGAACGGGGTCAGCCAGATGGCATCAATACCGAGATTTTTCAGGTAGTCGAGGCGCTGCGTTACGCCGCGTAAATCCCCGGTACCGCATCCGGTTGTGTCCTGAAAACTCTTTGGGTAAATCTGATAGATGACACCGTTTTGCCACCACTGAGGAAGGGTATTCATAGTTCGTTCCTGCAAATGCGAAGGGGCGCAATTGCGCCCCGAAAGATGAAGTTAAACAATCTGCAACGTGCCCTGGCGGTACTTACGTTGATAAACAAAGGTGGTCAGTGCCAGCGGGACAATAATCGCGATAGCCATGGCCAGCGCAAACACTTGCCAGAAGGCTGGCTGAATGGAGAGGATGCCCGGCAGGCCACCCACGCCAATCCCGTTTGCCATCACGCCGTTCAGGCCACACACCAGGCCCGCCAGGCCAGAGCCAATCATGGCGCACAGCATCGGGAAGCGGTATT
The DNA here is from genome assembly GCF_056156645.1 of Enterobacter sp. Li2LvB3. Classification (NCBI taxonomy): domain Bacteria; kingdom Pseudomonadati; phylum Pseudomonadota; class Gammaproteobacteria; order Enterobacterales; family Enterobacteriaceae; genus Enterobacter; species Enterobacter sp. Li2LvB3. The sequence continues at coordinate 29,873 of NZ_JBSICG010000032.1, forward strand.
TCAGGTTGATCCCGTACATCGCCGGTTCGGTCACGCCGAGGTAGGCAGAGATAGCCGCCGGAACGGAAATCTCACGCTCGTTATGCTTACGGCTGACGATAATGATGCCGGTTACCGCAGACGCCTGAGCAATGTTAGACAGCGCAATGATTGGCCAGACTGGCGTGCCGCCCATGCTCTGAATCATCTGCATATCAATGGCAAGCGTGGTCTGGTGCACACCGGTAATAACCAGCGGCGCATACAGGAAGCCAAACAGCGCAGCACCAATCGGCGCGAAGCTACCGGTCATCAGATGACGTACGGCAAAGGCCACGCCGTCGCCGATCATGCGGCCAAACGGGCCGATAAAGGCGTGGGCAAGGAACACGGCGATAATCAGTGAACAGACCGGAACCACCACCAGATAAAGGTAATCCGGGACGATGCGTTTTAAGCGAGTCTCAATAAAGCCCAGCGCCAGACCTGCCAGTAACGCCGGGATAACCTGCGCCTGATAGCCCACTTTCGCGATAGTGAACAGACCGAAGTTCCAGACTTCCGGCACCTGCTGACCCAGTAAGTAAGCGTTCATTAACTGCGGAGACACCAGCGTGACGCCAAGGACAATCCCCAGGATTGGCGTGCCTCCCATCTTACGCACCGCCGACCAGCAAATCCCGACAGGCAGATAGAAGAAGATGGCTTCGCCAATCAGCCACAGGAAATCATAAACGGTCTTCAGTGACGGGTAGATTTGCGCCAGGGTTTTGCCGTCGCTCATCGGCACATCGCCGATCACGTTACGGAAACCTAAGATCAAGCCCCCGCTGATCAGCGCCGGCAGCAGCGGGAAGAAGATCTCCGCAAAGTGCGAGATCAGCTGCTCGTGCCATTTCATATTTTGACGCGCGGCCTGCTTCGCCTGCTCTTTATCAGCAGATGAGTGGCCAGTGGTGGCCAGCAGAGCCTGATAGTAATCGCCCACTTCTGTGCCGATAACCACCTGGAACTGCCCGGCGTTGGTAAAGCAGCCTTTCACCATCGAAAGCTCTTCAATGGCTTTCGGATTGGCTTTGGCCGGATCGTTCAGCACAAAGCGCAGGCGGGTAATGCAATGGCTGACGGTTGCGATGTTATCGCGACCGCCAACCAGGACGATCAACTGGTCGATATCAGCTTGTTTGACTTTGCTCATCATGAAACCTCATGACAGATGGATAAGGGTGTAATGACCTGAACGCAAGCCTACTCGTTAAGCGTTTCGGGGAAAATGGGAACGTTCCCGAAATCAGGCGAAGATCACAATAATCCGTTAATGTGGCTTAAGAGATATGCGCGGGGATCACTATCTGACGCGGTTCAGCACGGCCGTTGATCTGCTCGATCAACTGGCTCGCCGCCTGGCGTCCTGCTTCGGCGTAGCCGGGGTCGACGGTGACTATTTCGGGGTGCAAAAACTTCATCAGCGGCGTGCTGCCAACACTTGCGAGTTGCAGATTATCGATCCGTTGTTCTTGCAGATATTTGCTGGCACCCAGCGCCAGGGTATCGGTGGCGCACACCAGCGCAGTGGTTTGCGGCGTCAGGACGTCTGCCACTTTTTCGTAGCCTTGCTTCATGGCCAGACCCGGCAGGGCAGCCGCGGCAGGGAGTGCGTATTTTTTGCAAAATGCCAGATAGGCTTCATGACGGCGTTTGCCGGTGGTGACGTCCGCATGGGGCACGCCGAGGAAGCTGATATGGCGATGGCCTTGATCGTATAAGCGCTGCATCAACGTGTAGATAGCGCCTTCATCGTCATAACAGACAGAGGCAAAACCACTGGCATCGCGCGCCAGCAGCACCAGCGATGGCTGCCAGGGTTTAAGCATCTCTTCTTTAATGCCGGTAAAGCCAAACAGCACCACGCCATCGATGTTGCGGCGTTGCAGCATTCCCAGGTGCTCTTCCACCAGCTGTGGCGAAAACTGGCTTTCCATCATAATCGGGTCGTAACCCTGTTCGTAGAAGGCAGGCAGCATGGTCTGAACGGCCAGGTTTTCAGACAGGGAATCGAGGCGCGACACAATAATGGCGACCACTTTGTCACTTTGCCCGCGCATGGCGCGCGCGGAGCGGGAAGGGGAAAAACCGTGCTGATTCATAACCGCCTCGACGCGCTCGCGCGTGCGCTCGCTGACACCACTTTCGTTGTTCAGCACCCGCGACACGGTGGATTTCCCCACGCCGCTTAAACGTGCGATGTCTTTAATGGTAAGGCGATTTTGCATCCTCTATTCCCTGTAACAGCGACGGCGGTCGTCAATTGAGCGTAATGGTATAGCGTGATTTTGCTATGGGCAAAGTCTGGTTTACGTACGGTTTACTTGCGCGGGGTTATAATACCGCCCGAATCGTCACAAGCGGTACGGTTAATTCCCTGTATTGCGCGGCGAAATTCCGATTTTACTTACCGGAGGTTACATGGATCCCGATCCCACGCCTCTCCTGAACGGGAGTGCGTTTTCTTTTCGGTAAGCCAGCCTTTTGCTGTCTCACCGGTGATGTGAGGCAGCAACGTTCCCAACGTTTCTGCTAATAATTAAAGTGCCGCCAGGTACGGATTTACCGTGTCTGCCAGCAAATCTGCGTTCGCCGCTGCGCGCGCAGGAGAGCTTATTATGCTGAAAAATATCACCCGGCAGCTGCTTGATCAGCTGAGCCGCCACCTGCCACGCCGTCTTATCCAGCGTGACCCAATGCCAAACGCCAAAAATCTGGCGGGTGCGGCTATTCCTTCTTCCCTGACCGAGCGCTGCCTGAACGTGGCGGCGATGGACGAAAATGAAGTCTGGCGCGCCTTTGGTGGTCACCCGGAAGGGCTGAATGCAGCCGAAGTCGATAAAACCCGCGCCGAGCATGGCGACAATCAAATCCCGGCGCAAAAACCATCGCCCTGGTGGGTGCACCTGTGGGTTTGCTACCGCAACCCGTTCAATCTGCTGCTGACGGTACTTGGCATTATCTCGTATGCCACCGAAGACCTGTTTGCCGCAGGCGTTATTGCCCTGATGGTGGGGATTTCCACGCTGCTGAACTTCATTCAGGAAGCCCGCTCCACCAAAGCGGCCGATGCCCTGAAAGCGATGGTCAGCAACACCGCCACCGTTTCGCGCGTGATTAACGAACTGGGCGAAAACGCCTGGCTTGAACTGCCTATCGATCAGCTGGTTCCGGGCGATCTGGTGAAACTTGCCGCCGGCGATATGATCCCGGCAGATTTGCGCATCATTCAGGCGCGCGATCTGTTTGTCGCTCAGGCCTCGTTAACCGGCGAATCACTGCCTGTGGAGAAAGTGGCACGTACCCGCGATCCGCAGCAGATGAACCCGCTGGAATGCGACACGCTGTGCTTTATGGGCACCACGGTGGTCAGCGGAACTGCGCAGGCCATTGTGACCGCAACGGGCGGTAACACCTGGTTTGGCCAACTTGCCGGGCGTGTAACAGAGCAGGAAAGCGAACCTAACGCCTTCCAGAAGGGGATTGGCCGCGTCAGTATGCTGCTGATCCGCTTTATGATGGTGATGACGCCGATTGTGTTGCTGATTAACGGCTACACCAAAGGCGACTGGTGGGAAGCGGCGCTGTTTGCGCTCTCTGTTGCAGTGGGCTTAACGCCAGAAATGCTGCCGATGATTGTCACCTCCACGCTGGCGCGCGGGGCGGTAAAACTCTCTAAGCAAAAAGTCATTGTTAAACACCTCGACGCTATCCAGAACTTTGGCGCGATGGACATCCTCTGCACCGATAAAACCGGGACGCTGACCCAGGATAAAATCGTGCTGGAGAACCATACCGATATCTCAGGCAAGACCAGCGAACGCGTGCTGCACAGCGCCTGGCTTAACAGCCACTACCAGACCGGGCTGAAAAACCTGCTCGACGTTGCGGTGCTGGAAGGCGTGGGTGAAGAGTCTGCCCGCGCGCTGTCTGGCCGCTGGCAGAAAGTGGATGAGATCCCGTTTGATTTTGAGCGCCGCCGTATGTCGGTGGTGGTGAGTGAACAGCAGGATGTGCATCAGCTGATCTGCAAAGGGGCGTTGCAGGAGATCCTTAATGTGTGCACCCAGGTACGGCACAACGGTGATATCGTCCCATTGGACGACATCATGCTGCGCCGTATCAAACGCGTGACCGACAACCTGAACCGTCAGGGGTTGCGCGTGGTGGCGGTGGCCAGCAAATTCCTGCCAGCGCGCGTTGGGGATTATCAGCGCATTGATGAATCAGACCTGATCCTTGAAGGCTACATCGCGTTTCTCGATCCGCCAAAAGAGACGACGGCTCCGGCGCTGAAAGCCCTGAAAGCGAGCGGTATCACCGTGAAAATCCTCACCGGCGACAGCGAGCTGGTGGCGGCAAAAGTGTGTCACGAAGTGGGGCTGGATGCCGGCGACGTGGTGGTGGGAAGCGAGATAGAACATCTTTCTGACGATGAGCTGGCCCGGCTTGCCCAGCGCACCACGCTGTTTGCCCGACTGACGCCGATGCACAAAGAGCGCATTGTTACGCTGCTGCGCCGCGAAGGGCATGTGGTGGGCTTTATGGGCGATGGCATCAACGATGCTCCGGCGCTGCGTGCGGCAGATATTGGTATTTCTGTTGACGGTGCCGTGGATATTGCCCGTGAAGCGGCGGATATCATTTTGCTGGAAAAAAGCCTGATGGTACTGGAAGAGGGGGTTATCGAAGGCCGCCGTACCTTTGCCAACATGCTGAAGTACATCAAAATGACCGCCAGCTCGAACTTCGGTAACGTCTTCAGCGTGCTGGTGGCGAGTGCGTTTTTGCCGTTCCTGCCAATGCTGCCGCTGCACCTGCTGATCCAGAACCTGATGTACGATGTCTCTCAGGTGGCGATCCCGTTTGATAACGTGGACGATGAGCAGATCCAGAAGCCACAGCGCTGGAACCCGTCCGATCTTGGCCGCTTTATGCTGTTCTTTGGGCCGATCAGCTCCATTTTTGACATTCTGACCTTCTGCCTGATGTGGTTTGTGTTCCATGCCAACACGCCTGAACATCAGACCCTGTTCCAGTCTGGCTGGTTCGTGGTGGGGCTGCTGTCGCAAACGCTGATTGTGCATATGATCCGTACCCGTCGTATTCCGTTTATTCAGAGCCGTGCCGCATGGCCGCTGATTGTGATGACGGGGATTGTGATGGTGCTGGGTATCGCGCTGCCGTTCTCTCCGCTGGCGAGTTATCTGCAATTGCAGGCGCTACCGCTGAGCTACTTCCCATGGCTGGTGGCGATCCTCGCGGGCTATATGGTGCTGACCCAGATGGTGAAAGGGTTCTATGCGCGCCGGTATGGGTGGCAGTAAAAAAATGCCCGGTGGCGCTGCGCTTACTGGGCCTACGATCCGAATGTAGGCCGGGTAAGGCGAAGCCGCCACCCGGCAACTGGCTTTCCTCCCAAATTCGACAACCTGTGATCTCTGTTGCGTCATTCGCTTGACGACAAATTGAGCGCATGTTAACAGAATGTTTTGCCTTTTTTGGCCCGTCAAATAAGGAACATTCATGTTACGGTACAGTCTCTTAACCGCCGGGCTTATGCTCGGCGCTTCTGCGTTTGCCGCTCCGGCAGGTGACCTTCCTCTGATGCCCTGGCCTGCAAAGGTTGAACGTCCGACAACTCAGGGCGCGCTGGTGCTTAGCGATAATATCTCTGTAATCGTCAGCGGTGATGACCTGGGTGACGCGGTCAACCGCCTGCGCCAGCGCATTGCGCTGCAAACCGGCTGGACGCTGCGACCGCAGGCCGATAAGCCAGACAAACCCACCATCCGCATCGACATCGCTAAAAAAGTGAAGCCGCAACCGCTGCCCGACAGTGATGAGAGCTACACGCTTAAGGTTGACGCAAACGGCGTGAATATCTCGGCCAACACCCGCTTTGGCGCACTGCGCGGGATGGAAACGCTGCTCCAGCTTATCCAGAACGGACCAGAAAATACCGCGATACCCTGGGTCACCATTGAGGATGCGCCGCGTTTCCCGTGGCGTGGGTTGCTGCTTGATTCCGCCCGCCACTTTATCCCGCTGAACGACATCAAACGTCAGATTGACGGGATGGCGGCGGCAAAACTGAACGTGCTGCACTGGCATCTGACCGACGATCAGGGCTGGCGCTTTACCTCGAAGCGCTATCCAAAGCTTACGCAGCTTGCCAGCGACGGGCAGTTTTACACCCCTGACCAGATGCGTGAGATCGTGCGTTACGCCACCGACCGTGGCATTCGCGTGGTCCCGGAAATCGACATGCCGGGCCATGCGTCGGCAATTGCTGTTGCCTACCCCGAGCTGATGAGTGCGCCAGGGCCTTATGAGATGGAACGCCACTGGGGGGGGCTGAAGCCGGTGCTGGATCCGACCAAAGAGGCAACTTACAGCTTTGCAGAGGCAATGGTCAGCGAACTGGCGGCGATCTTCCCCGATCCGTATCTGCATATCGGTGGCGATGAGGTGGACGACACGCAGTGGAAAGAAAACGCCGCCATTCAGAAATTCATGCGTGATAACAAGCTGGCAGACAGCCACGCATTACAGGCGTATTTCAACCGCAAGCTGGAAACGCTTCTTGAAAAACATCACCGGCAGATGGTGGGCTGGGACGAGATCTTCCATCCCGACCTGCCAAAAAGCATTCTGATCCAGTCCTGGCAAGGGCAGGATGCACTGGGGCAGGTGGCCGATAAGGGCTACAAAGGCATTCTCTCGACCGGTTTTTATCTCGACCAGCCACAGTCGACGGCCTATCACTACCGTAATGAGATCGTGCCGCAGGGCTTAAACAATGTGGATGTGATCGGCGATAACGACAGCCCACAGAGCTGGGCCTTCACCCTGCCGCGCCTGAAAGGCAAACCAGTAGAAGGGAGCTTTACCCTGGTGAAAGGCGATTCCGGCTGGCGAGGATTTATCGATTTTGCCGGCAAGTCGCGCCGCGCGGTTCAGAATATCGAATGGCGTAGCGATGACCAGGTGACGTTTACCGTTGATACCTGGATGGGCGAAACGCGCCCGGTGGTGACGGTGGGTACGGATACGCTGAGTGGCTATTTCCTGCTGGGCAACGCCCGTTACCCGGTCAGCGGCAAGCTGCTGGATGAGGTGCCAAAAGGTATCGCTCCGGTCGTGCCAGATGCCGCCCAACAGGCCAATCTGCTGGGTGGCGAAGCCGCGCTGTGGGCCGAAAACGTGGTTGCACCTGTGCTGGATATTAAACTCTGGCCGCGCACCTTTGCCGTGGCGGAACGCTTGTGGTCGGCGCAGGATGTGAACGATACCGACAACATGTACACCCGTTTGCAGGCGATGGATAGCTGGTCGACGGTGTCGGTGGGGCTTCAGCAGCACAGCCAGCAGCAGGCGTACTTCACCCGCCTGGCGAACAATGGCGACAGCCTGCCGCTGCTGATCCTCGCGCAGGCAGTGGAGCCGGCCCAGTATTACACCCGCCAGCATCTGAAGTTCCAGGCCGGGAATTATCATCAGTTTGAGCCGCTCAACCGTTTTGCTGATGCACTTAGCGCTGAAAGCGCCACCGTGCGTCAGATGAATAAATGGGTCGACAGGCTGGTCAGCGATGCAGAAGACACGGAAAGTGCGGATGCGCTGCGCCACGTGTTTAACCGCTGGCAAAGCAATACCAGCGATGCGCTGGCGCTGAGCGGAAACAACTATCAGCTCAGGGCGATTAAACCGGTGATTCAGGAAGTGGACAAGCTGGCCTCGATTGGCCTGCGCTTAACCGATCTGGTGGCGCGTCAGGGGACGCTGGATGACAAAGAAATTGCGTCGATTCAGGCTGAGCTGGATAACGCGGCGAAAATTCAGGATGAGGTGGTGATTGCGGCGGTTTACCCGCTGGAGACGCTGCTCAGAGCCACGCGGAATCAGTAGTAAAGAACCCTCACCCTAACCCTCTCCCACAGGGAGAGGGAATTTATACACCCTCTCCCTGTGGGAGAGGGCCGGGGTGAGGGGATCAGACGACTCAGTGCTTAAGAACCCACGCCTCTTTCCAGTGTGAACCTACGCCAGGCTCATACTGATTCGCATACTGACTCCACTGCACGCAGTAGCCGCTGTACGGGAATGGCTTACACTCATAGGTCTTACCGTCTTTTGGCTGCAACACTACCGTGCCCGCTTTATAGGCGGCGATGTTCGCCGGGAAACTAAAGTCGTAATGGCCCGTATTTCCGGTTGCTGCATCCTCTTCCAGCATCAGGTTCAGGACATCCTGCGCAAACAGGGTGCCGTCCTGATTAGTTGCGTAGTATTTCAGCATGTGGTGGCCCGGCTCAACGTTGGTCAGGGTCATGGTAACGTCCTGATTCACGTTGTTCATCTCCTGCTTCAGATAGCCTTTCTCCGCGCCGTTATGATTCATCACATGGGCTTCAAAATCCACGTTACCGTGGGTGTTCAGATGGAAGGAGACCGTGGCATTACCCTGCTCGATTTTGCTGTACTGAAGGCCAGATACCGCAATGGTTTCATTAACCTGCGCTTTCTGTTCTTCGTAGGAAATCGCTACCGATTTTAACGTGCTCCCCTCTTTGACGAAGATGCTGTTGGCTCCATGGATCGGGCTGATTTCACCGGAGGCATCTTTTACCCCTACGCGAATCGCGCTCTGCGCGGTGTTAAGCTTCTGCGCCAGATCGTAAGACCACTGGTTCGCGTCACCCTGTTCGGCAGAGGCGATGGTCATCTCTGTGCGCATGGCGGTCACTTCACCGTGAGCGTCAAAGAAGCGAGCAATCACTTTGTCGCCAGCATTCAGGTTATTCCCCGTGATCTGGCCGCTCAGCGTGGTGCTCCATTCGGAAACTACTGCTGGTGTTTCGTCGGGTTTGACCGTACCGTCATTACCGAAATCAACGTCAATAGCCTGATAGAAACTGTTTGTTGTATCAGCAATTTCCCATACGCCATAAATAACCTGGTAACCGGTACGTTCAGGTACATTACAATTCATACTCTGACGTGCAGCCGGTGCCTGGTTATTACCGTTGATAGTACAGAATGGGGTTGATTCAAATTGATCGCGAGTCAGCGGCTTATTTGGATCCCAATTCTGTTTGGTCATATAATAACGCCAGTTGGTGGTTTTGTGCGGCGCGGTGTGATACCAGACAAACTCATGCGGGCCTGCGGTCATCGGCGTTTTAGTCCAGGCATTCAGGCTCTGTTTATCAAGCTGTGAGTAGTTGGCAATGCCGGCGCTGGCGAGCTGTCCGTCTGGCGGCAATGCGCCCGCAGGGAAGCCGGAGGTTTTTTCCACGCTCTGCGGTTCATATTGCACGGAACCACAATCAATATTTTGACCGAGCTTACACATATAGGCGCGGCTGGCCGGGGATTCAATATAACCGTGAGCGAAAGCGGATGAGGCAATGGTCAGTGTCGCCACCGCCAACGCAATTTTTGAAGGTTTCATTTTTAGTCCATTAATAATAGATAAGCATCTGATGTTATTAATGGGAGGAGGGGGATGTCATGCTGCGGCGAGAGGAAAAATATCCAAAAAAAATGGACAGCCGGAGCCGCCCATTATTAATTGAAATAAATTAACGACGTACTGCAATCGCTTCGATTTCAATTTTCACGTCTTTCGGCAGACGCGCCACTTCAACGCAAGAGCGCGCCGGGAAGGTGGCATTGTGTTCGGTGAAGAATGCTTCGTAGGTCGCGTTTACGGTCGCGAAATCGTTCAGGTCTTTCACGAATACCGTGGTTTTCACGATATCGCCCACTTTCAGACCTGCGGATTCAACGATAGCCTGCACGTTTTCCAGTGACTGACGTGCCTGCGCGGCCACGTCTTCCGGCACGGCGCCGGTTTTCGGGTTAACCGGGATCTGGCCTGAGGTAATAATCATGCTACCCAGATCAACGCCCTGAACGTATGGGCCGATAGCCGCTGGTGCATTTTCCGTCGCGAGTACTTTGGTCATGATTTCTCCAGAATAACAGCTGATTTAAGAGTCCCGGCCATTATAACAGCCGGGATTTCATTACCAACCTCAATTAGTTGGCCAGCACCACATAATGAGAAAACTCTTTTTCGCAGTATTTGCATTTGAGTGCGATGTCATCAGCGCGTTTTTTCACTGCAAAACTGGAAGAAACAGGCTCAGCATGGCTGATGCAGTTGCTGTTCGGGCAGACCAGCACGCTTTCGATACGATCCGGCAGGCTTGGGCGTGATTTACCCACTACGTCATAATCGTCGATACGGTTTACGGTGGCGTCCGGTGCGTACAGCGACAGCTGGTTTACCTGCTCGTCGGTCAGGAACGTATTCTCAATTTTGATCAGATCTTTGCGGCCCATTTCGCCAGACGGCAGGTTCAGACCGATGGTGATGCGCTGGTCGGTTTCGGTCAGTTTGAACAGGGTCAGCAGCTTAAAGCCCACCTGCGCAGGGATGTGGTCAATCACGGTGCCACGTTTGATGGCTTCAACCTGAAGTTTGTTATCGTGTGTCATTGTCATTTCCCCTTACAGAGCTAATTCGCGATTCAGAACCAGTGCCAGTAACGCCTGGCGAGCGAAGATGCCGTTCCCGGCCTGCTGGAAGTACCAGGCGTGTGGCGTCTTATCAACGTCTGTTGTGATCTCATCGATACGCGGCAGCGGATGCAGCACCTTCATGTTGTCGCGCGCGCCCTCGAGGTCGCTGGCGCGCAGCACAAACTGCGCCTTCACGTTGGCGTATTCGGAGGGATCCAGGCGCTCTTTCTGCACGCGGGTCATATACAGAATATCCACGCTGCTCATCACCTCTTCGATGCTGGCGTGTAGGCTCCACTGAATGCCTTTTTCGTCCAGCATATCGAGGATGTACTGCGGCATCGCCAGCGCGTCCGGGGCGATAAAGTAGAAGCGGTTACCGTTAAATTTCGCCAGCGCCTGGGTCAGGGAGTGGACGGTACGGCCATATTTCAGGTCACCGACCATGGCGATGTTCAGGTTTTCCAGGCTGCCCTGGGTTTCCTGAATGGTGAACAGATCCAGCAGCGTTTGCGTCGGGTGCTGATTCGCGCCGTCCCCGGCATTCAGTACCGGAATGCCACCGGAAAACTCGGTCGCCAGACGGGCGGCGCCTTCCTGCGGATGACGCATCACGATGGCGTCAACGTAGGTGCTGATAACTGAAATCGTGTCCGCCAGCGTTTCGCCTTTTTTACCCAGCGACGTGTTGCTGCTGTCTGAGAAGCCCACCACGCTTGCGCCCAGGCGGTGCATGGAGGTTTCAAAGGAGAGGCGCGTACGGGTAGAGGCTTCGAAGAAGCAGCTCGCAATGACTTTGTGTTTAAGCAGCTCCGGTTGCGGATTCGCCTTCAGTTTTGCCGCGGTTTCCAGAACCAGTTCCAGCTCTTCGCGGCTGAGGTCGTTTATGGAAATGATGTGTTTTTGATAAAGCGGATTCATGTTTATCTCCTGACGCCGGGCAAAAAAAAGCCCCTCAAATGAGGGGCTCTGGGAATAGGTTTAGCAACGGGAAGAAAAACGGCAGGCCAGCGTCTGATTTCAGACGCGGTAAGACGTTATGTCGTACACGCTTGACCATGCTTCCTCCCGGCAAATTGTCGGGCATTATACGCACCCCGATTTTCGGATCAAGCGATTTAATGCACATTTTACTCAATGCAAACGGTTCTTTGTGAATATTAATTCGTTCTGAGTAAATAATTAACTTGTTTGTGTACCAGGGCAGTGCGCTTCACCACGCGTGGCGCAACCCAGACAATACTGCTTCCGGCAACCACGCCTAAAATTTCCGGTAACTGGTGATAATCCAGAATACGCGCCACCGCGCGGCCATATCCGGCAACGGTGTGGATAAGGATAAATTCGCTATTATGCTCCACGCTGACCACCATTTCGGAAACCGTACGAGCGGCATCGGGCGCCGGGCGTAACTGGTGATTCAACGAATAAATCTTTAGCCCTTTGGCATTTCGAATTTTTATGACACCGAGCAACTTGAGCAGACGTGAAACGGTGGACTGACTGATGCTGTCAAACCCCCGCTCCTGTAAGTCGCGGCGAATTTCTTCCTGGGAGAGATAACTCTTTTCGGTAATCAGACGCTGACACACTGTCAGCTGTAGCTGTTCCTTTGGAGAGTAATCACCATATTCCGTCATAACTTAATCCCATGTAATTGGCTGAAACAAAACGCCCGGTGGCGTTACGCTTACCGGGCCTACAACGTCAAAAGATCACAACAACGCCCCGAGGCTCAACGCCACCATAATCACCACCGTCAGGACCGCCAGCAAAGGGGCAACCCACTTCAGGTAACGCACGTAGGGGACGCGGGCGATCGCCAGCCCGCCCATCACGACGGCAGAGGTCGGCGTGACCAGGTTAACGATGCCGGAAGCCGACTGATAAGCCGTCACCACCAGGTCGCGGTTGACGTTAGCGAAATCGGCAAGCGGTGCCATGATCGGCATCGTCAGAACGGCCAGGCCGGATGAAGAAGGCACAAGAAACGACAACACCACCTCCAGCCAGTACATCACGTTGATAAATGCGACGGTCGGCAAACCGCTCACCAGCCCTTCAGCGCTGTGCAAAATGGTGTGGGTAATCATGCCCTTATCCATTATCACTACGATACCGCGCGCAATACCGATAATCAGCGCGACACCCAGCAAATCCCGCGCGCCGTTGATAAAGGTTGAGGTAAGTTCTTCTTCGCTCATGCGGGCGATAAGCCCGACGATGATCGCGCTGGCGAGGAACACCGCGGAGATCTCCGCCATCCACCAGCCAAGCACCGCCACGCCGTAAATCATCACCGCGAAGGCGAGGGCGAAAATCACGAGGATGATTTTGCGCACCGGGGTAAATTCCAGCGACTGTTCGCCTTTGTTGCCGAGGAAATGGGCGAGGTTTTCTTCCTGCTTGTCTGCAACGATAGAGAGAGACGGATCCTTGCGCACTTTACGGGCGTAACGCATTACCCACGCCACGCAGATGACCCAGCCAATCACCAGTAGCGCCACGCGCAGGGCGATACCGTTGGTAAAGGGGATCCCGGCGGCGTTGGCGGCGATCACCGTGGCAAACGGGTTGATGGTGGAGCCGAGCGTGCCGATCCCGGCGCCAAGCAGCACGGTAGACGCCGCCACCACCGGATCAAAACGGGCAGCCAGCATCACCGGCACCAGCAGCGTGTAGAACGGTAGAGACTCCTCGGCCATACCGTAAATCGTGCCACCTGCGGCAAACAGCGCCATCAGGATCGGGATCATCCACTCTTCGCGACCCCGCAGGCGGGTGGTGACACGCTCGATCCCGGCATCAATGGCCCCGGTTTTGGTGACGATCCCCAGAAACCCCCCGATGATCAGAATGAACAATGCCACGTCGATCGCACCCGCCTGACCAGACTCGGGATCGTACAGCCCGGCGATAGGAGCCATCAGCACCGAAATAATGCCCTGCGGATGTGCGGCAACGTGGGCGTAAGTTCCGGCAATGGGCACTTCTTTGCCGAGGGTCGCGTTCATTGCCATCTGGTACTGACCGGCCGGAACAACCCAGCTCAGCGCGGCCACAACGGCAATCAGAAAGAAGAGAATGGTGTAAGCAGAGGGAAACCTGAATTTGCCCATGATGTTCTCCTGAAACCCGGCGCACCCCGTGGCACGCCGGGCGGTGATTAGTCGCCGAGTGTTGCCACCATGACCGCTTTAATGGTGTGCATCCGGTTTTCGGCTTCGTCGAAGACGATAGAGTTCGGTGATTCAAAGACCTCTTCCGTCACTTCCAGCCCTTTCAGGCCGTAGGCCATTTCGATTTCGCGACCCACTTTGGTGTGCTCGTTATGGAACGCAGGCAGGCAGTGCATGAACTTGACGTCCGGGTTGCCGGTGGCTTTCATCACCCTTGCGTTGATCTGGTACGGCGTCATCAGGCTGACGCGCTCGGCCCAGGCTTCCTTCGGCTCGCCCATCGATACCCACACGTCGGTGTAGAGGAAATCGGTGCCGTGAACGCCTTCTTCTACGTCGTCTGTCAGGGTGATGCGTGCGCCCGTTTCTTTGGCGATGGCGCGGCACTGCTCAACCAGCCCGGCTTCTGGCCAGAAGGATTTCGGCGCCACAAGGCGGATATCCATGCCCATTTTGGCGGCGCCAACCATCAGTGAATTGCCCATGTTGTTGCGTGCATCACCCAGGTAGGCAAAGCTCAGCTCTGGCAGGGTTTTGCCCGGCGCGTGCTCGAGCATGGTCATCAGGTCGGCAAGAATTTGGGTCGGGTGGAATTCATCGGTCAGGCCGTTCCAGACCGGCACGCCCGCATACTCGCCAAGCTCCTCAACAATCGCCTGGCCGTAGCCGCGATACTCGATGCCGTCGTACATACGGCCCAGCACGCGGGCGGTGTCTTTCATCGACTCTTTATGGCCAATCTGCGAACCGCTTGGGCCGAGATAGGTCACCTGCGCGCCCTGGTCGAACGCGCCCACTTCAAAGGCGCAGCGCGTGCGGGTGGAGGTTTTTTCAAAAATCAGCGCGATGTTTTTGCCGACCAGGGTTTGCTTTTCGCGTCCGGCTTTTTTGGCGGCTTTCAGGTCAATGGCGAGGTCGATCAGGTACTGGATCTCTGCCGGGGTGTAGTCCAGCAGTTTGAGGAAATTGCGGTTTTTCAGGTTGATGGTCATGGGTAAATCCTTTTTAAATCGTTAGCTGTCTGATGCCCTCACCCCGGCCCTCTCCCACGGAGAGAGGGGGGCTTACATTCCCTCTCCCTCCGGGAGAGGGTTAGGGTGAGGGGAAACGGGTGCTCAATTACGAATCAACGTGCCTTTCTCGCCCGCCAGGATCTCCGCGCCGTCGGCCAGCGCGCCGATCCCGGCAATGCCGTTGCAGGCCTCAACAAACTCGCGGCAGGCGGCCACTTTCGGCCCCATCGAGCCGGCGTCGAACTGCATCTCTCTGAGCAGTTCCGGCGTGACCTGTGCCAGCGGTCGCTGGGTGGGTTTGCCCCAGTCGAGATACACCGCATCGGCATCGGTCAGGATCAGCAGGGCATCTGCCTCTATCTGGCGTGCCAGCAGCGCAGCGGACAGATCTTTGTCGATAACCGCTTCAATGCCGTGGTAGCCGTTGGCGTTTTCCACCACCGGAACCCCGCCGCCACCGTTACAAATCACCAGGTGATCGCGCTGGATAAGCGCGGTAATGGCATCGCTTTCCACAATGCGTTTCGGCTGCGGGGAAGGCACTACGCGGCGGAAGTAGCGGCCATCGGCCTTAAATACCCAGCCTTTTTCCGCTGCCAGCGCGCTGGCTTGTTCTTCGCTGTAGACCGGGCCGATGTACTTGGTCGGGTGAGTAAATGCAGGGTCGGCAGCATCCACTTCCACCTGGGTGAGCAGCACGCTTACTTCACGCTGAGGCAGATTGTTTTTCAGCGCTTGCTGGAGCATGTAGCCGATCATCCCCTGGCTTTCGGCTCCGAGGATGTCGAGCGGGTAGGGGGTGACTTTGTCATACGCGCTGTTTTGCAACGCCAGCAGCCCGACCTGCGGCCCGTTGCCGTGCACCAGCACCACGCGCCACTGCTCGGTAAGCCCGGCGATGGTGCGGGCCGCCAGCTCGATGTTCTGGCGCTGGATCTCCGCTTCCAGCGGTTCACCGCGTTTGAGCAACGCGTTACCGCCAAGCGCGACGACCAGAGTGGGTCTTCTTTCCATGATGGCTCCTTTAAATTCCGTCGCGTTCCAGCGGGCAGCTCATGCAACGCGCGCCGCCACGGCCACGCCCCAGTTCGTCGCCAGGGATCGGTAACACGGTGATCCCGGCCTTGTCGTACTTCTCGTTGGTCCAGATGTTGCGCTCGTAGCCAATCACCACGCCCGGGCGGATGGTCAGCACGTTGTTGGCGTCGTTCCACTGTTCGCGTTCGGCTTCAAAGGCATCGCCACCGGTGGTGATCAGGCGCACGTGGTTGATGCCGAGCGCTTTTTCGATGGCGTGGAGCAGGTCGGTTTCCTGAGTGCGCAGCAGGCCGCCGCGTCCATCCGGCGTGAGCGTCCAGCACTGGGCGTCTTTGCGCACCACTTCCGGGTAGACGGAGAAGGTGTCGACATCGATGTGGGTCATCACCGTGTCAAGGTGCATACAGGAGCGGTGTTTTGGCAGCTCAACGGCGATCACGCGTTCGGCCTGGCGGTGTTTGAACAGACTGTTGGCAAGGAACTCCACGCCCTGCGGGGTGGTGCGTTCAGACATACCGATTAATACCGCGCCACGGCCAATCACTAATACATCGCCGCCCTCTAATGTTGCGTGGTCGTAATTAATATTGTCGTCACCGAAGTACTTAATAAAATCACCATCGGCAAAAGCAGGATGCCAGCGATATATAGCACGAAGGTTATTGGTTTCACGCTGGCGGGCGGGTTTGGCCATTGGGTTAATGGACACACCGTTATATATCCAGCAGGAGGTATCGCGGGTAAATAAATGGTTTGGCAGCGGCTTCATAATAAAATCATTTGCCGTGTGGGTATCGACAACCATATTTTTAATTGCCGCCGGAATTTCACCGTAGGTTAATCCACCGCTTAACCGGCGTGCCAGCTCGCGATGCGGCATATCGGCCAGCCAGCCGCGGACATCACCCGCAAAGGTTGGCCCCAGGCGATAGTCAGAGATTTGGGTTTCCAGCAGCCAGGCTTTGGCGTCTGCAATATCAAGGGTTTGTGTCAGAAGGTCGGTTAACAGCAGGACTTCCACACCCTGCTCGCGCAGCGTGTTTGCGAATATGTCATGTTCTTCACCCGCACGTTCAACGGATAACACATCATCGAATAATAATTCCTGGCAATTCGAAGGGGTTAAGCGTTTTAAACTTAAATTAGGGCGATGCAGCATAACACTGCGCAATTGACCAATTTCAGAACCGACGTAATGCTTTTCCATAATTATTCCTTTAACTGTTTTTCAGAATAAAAAGGGCTGGGCCATGCAGTTATTTACATGGCGGATAAGCTCAATTGATTTCACGGCTCATACTAGGCGACTTGTTATTTCATATTGTGATGTTGCTCACGCTGAATGGGGTATTTATGCGTTTGTTTTTATTTGCATGATGCGTATCAGATAATGACTAAATAGACATTATCCAGAGATGAATAACTACGCGATATTCTTCGGTCTTATTTGTATTTGTTATTAACTTGTAGAATTTAACGCTTTGAAATATCTGGTTATCACGTTGATTTAAAAGCATTAAATTTTCATGATGGAATGGCTATGCAAAAACACGCATTAATTATTTTTGACTTAAGGAAAATCAATAAATATTTATTTGTTGATTCTGCAAATTATCAAAATGGTGAAATGTGAGGCAGGAGTGGTTTTTGTGATTAGGTTTTCGTAATCAACAGGTTGGGTTTATGCACGTAAAGCCCTTGTTCTGAGGTTATGCATAACGACTGCATTTTTTCCTGTGGCCGGTTAACAGGCAATTAACAGATTTCCCGATAAACATGCGTTCTCGCAAATCTCTTCTAAAAAGTGGTGGTATGGCAGTGGGAATTCTCGTATAAAAGATAAAATGAAACGATGTTTTATATTAAGGGTTAGATCATGATTGTTGGCAACATCCACCATTTACAGTCCTGGCTGCCGCAAGAACTGCGTCAGGCCATTGAACACATCAAAGCGCATGTCACCGATGCCACCCCGCTCGGCAAGCACGATATTAACGGTAACAACCTGTTTTACCTGGTATCTGAAGACATGACTCAGCCGTTTGCTGAGCGCCGCGCGGAGTATCACGCGCGCTATCTGGATATCCAGATAATCATGAAAGGCCAGGAAGGGATGACCTTCAGCGCCCTGCCGCACGGCACGCCGGATACCGACTGGCTGGCGGATAAAGACATCGCGTTCCTGCCAGAAGGCGAGCAGGAGAAAACCGTGGTGTTAAGCGAAGGGGATTTTGTGGTGTTTTACCCGGGAGAAGTGCACAAGCCGCTGTGCGCAGTGGGCAAGCCTGCGCAGGTGCGCAAGGTCGTGGTGAAGATGCTGATTAACTGAAACGGGTTTGCTCCCTCTCCCCGTGCAAGGTAAAAGCAAAAACGACAACGCTGTTGTCGTTTTTTAATGTTTGCTCCCTCTCCCCGTGCAAGGTAAAAACAAAAACGACAACGTTGTTGTCGTTTTTTAATGTTTGCTCCCTCTCCCCGTGGGAGAGGGCTGGGGTGAGGGCACCAGCCCGCAGAGGATCACACCCCAAGCGTCGCCACCATCACCGCCTTAATGGTATGCATCCGGTTTTCTGCCTGGTCGAACACAATACTCGCCGCCGACTCAAACACCTCGTCCGTCACTTCCATCCCACCGTGCAGGTCGAACTCTTTCGCCATCTGCTTGCCGAGCGTGGTCTGGTCGTCATGGAATGCAGGCAGACAGTGCAGGAACTTCACGTCCGGGTTGCCGGTCAGCGCCATCATCTGGCTGTTCACCTGATAGCTGCGCAGCAGCGCAATACGCTCCGCCCACTTCTCTTTTGCCTCGCCCATCGACACCCACACGTCGGTATAGATGAAGTCAGCGCCTTTCACACCTGCCGCCACATCTTCCGTCAGGGTGATTTTCCCGCCATTCTTCGCGGCCAGCGCGCTGCACTCTGCCACCAGGCTCTCTTCCGGCCAGCAGGCTTTTGGCGCCACCAGGCGCAGATCCAGCCCGGTCAACGCGGCGGCTTCAAGCATGGAATTGCCCATGTTGTTACGCGCATCGCCCGCATACACCAGCGTCATCTCGTTAAACGCTTTGCCTGGCAGATGCTCCTGCATGGTCAGCAGGTCGGCTAACAGCTGAGTTGGGTGGAACTCGTTGGTCAGCCCGTTCCACACTGGCACGCCAGCATACTGCGCCAGGGTTTCAACCACTTCCTGACCGTGGCCACGGTACTGAATGCCATCGTACATGCGGCCCAGCACGCGCGCGGTATCTTTAATTGATTCTTTATGCCCAATCTGGCTGCCGCTCGGCCCTAAATACGTGACGCGCGCGCCCTGGTCAAATGCGGCAACTTCGAAAGAGCATCGTGTACGGGTTGAGTCTTTTTCGAAGATGAGCGCGATGTTTTTACCGGTAAGCTTCTGTACTTCCTTGCCATTTTTTTTATCAGCTTTGAGCTGTGCGGCAAGTGTCAGCAGAGAGGTGAATTGTGCAGGGGTAAAGTCGAGCAATTTCAGAAAGTGTTTCTTATACAGATCAGACATTTTATCCTCACATGGCGAACGCCACTTATTGAATTAAAATTCACTTTATATGTATGAATATTCATTTGCAACCCCGTTTCACAAATCTTTCTTACAAAGGTGGAGGCAAACACGTCCGTGTGTGAAAATAGAAGTATCTGCCGCACTTTAAAGAGGAATGAGCCATGGCAAACCCGGAACTACTAGAAGAGCAACGCGAAGAGACGCGTCTGATTATTGAGGAACTGCTGGAAGACGGCAGCGATCCGGACGCGCTGTACACCATCGAGCACCATTTCTCTGCCGACGATTTTGAAGCGCTGGAAAAGCTGGCGGTTGAAGCCTTCAAACTGGGTTACGAAGTGACCGAGCCAGAAGAGCTGGAAGTGGAAGAGGGCGACACCGTAATCTGCTGCGATATCCTGAGCGAAGGTGCGCTGAAAGCAGAGCTTATTGATGCGCAGGTAGAACAGCTGATGAACCTGGCCGAGAAGTTTGAAGTGGAATACGACGGCTGGGGAACCTACTTCGAAGATCCGAACGGTGAAGACGGCGACGAAGATGACGAAGATTTCATCGACGAAGACGACGATGGCGTGCGCCACTGATTGTATTTTGCGGCAGCTTCGGCTGCCGCTTCAGGAACCCTAATGGATTACCCGCAGATACTCGCCCCCGTACTCAACTTCCTCCAGTGCCCGACCCCGCAAGCATGGATTGATAAAGCCCGCGACCCGGCCAACCTGCCGCTGCTGCTGACCGACCATATGGTGTGTGAACTCAAAGCCGCACAGACTGCGCTCCTGCTGGTGCGTAAATATGTCGCCGATGAAAGCGGTGCCGACGCGCTGCTCGACTGGCTTAAACCCTACGAAGTCTTTACCTTCCGCGACGGCCCGGAGCCAGACTTCATCGCCCTGCACAAGCAGATTGGCAAAAGCGTGATGCCCAAAACCGACGACCCGTGGGGCCAGTTGCTTATCGACAGCATGGTGCTGCTGATAAAGGAAGAGCTGCACCACTTCTGGCAGGTGCGCGAGGCGATGCTGGCGCGTGATATTCCGTACGTCAAAATCACCGCCAGCCGCTACGCCAAAGGGATGCTGAAAGAAGTGCGCACTCACGAACCGCTGACGCTTATCGACAAGCTGATTTGCGGGGCCTATATCGAAGCCCGCTCCTGCGAGCGCTTTGCCGCACTGGCACCGTTCCTCGACGACGATTTGCAGAAGTTCTACCTGTCGCTGCTGCGCTCGGAAGCACGCCATTATCAGGACTATCTGACCCTTGCCCAGCAGGTGAGCGACAACGATATCTCACCCCGGGTACAGCTTTTTGGTGAAATTGAAGCCACACTTATCTCGACACCGGACAACGAGTTCCGCTTCCATAGTGGCGTGCCGGTGTAAACCGACACTGCAAAAGGATGCGAGATCGAGATGAAAAAAACGTGGATGCGTATTGTCGTGGTGGCCGTAGTGGCGGCCGCTGTGGCGTTCTGGGTCTATTATGATAAGCAGCGCTTGCAGCAAGATCCTGAACAACAGCTTGATACCACCCTGAACGCCATGCCCGCCTGGCAGGTGCTGAAAGAACAAGAGCCAGCGCTGCAAAAGCGCATCCGCGACCAGATCCTCACCATGCAGAAGGCGGGTGAATCTGAACAGCACATCATCGATGTGATCCAACCTCAAATCCTTAACCTGCAAATGTCGCGCCTGCAATACGCCCCGGATGCCAACGTGGTGGAGTATATGAAGGCCAATATGGAGCAGACCGCCGCCATCCAGAAGGTGAGTGACGATGCCTGCTTCCGGTTCTTGTACCCAGGCGTGAAGGGCGGCGTGAACCCGATGCGGGTGCTCGATAAACCGATGATGGAGCGTCGAATGCAGGCCGATGCCGACATGATGCGCGCCGCCTATGGGAAAAACCGCCACACTGTGACACCCGAGGAGCGCGCCGCCGCCGTAGCCGATGTGCGACCCATAATGAAGGAACTTGCCGACAAATACGGCGAGGCCATCCAGCTGCTGCAAACCCCTGAGCAAGCGGTGGGCAAGGAGAAGCTTTCGTGCGATATGGTGCAGGATATGTGGGCGAAGGTGCTGAAGCTGCCAGAGCCGAAGGCAGCAGGCGTGATTCGACTGGCGGTTTCCGAGCTGGATTGACGAGTGTGCTGATTTTTTGGGCACTTAGCGTGGGTTTAGCGCGTCGCTGCTTGCATGGCGGCGCGCGACAGGTATAATCCACAACGTTTCCGCATCCCCTTCAGTGCCGAAGTGGCGAAATCGGTAGACGCAGTTGATTCAAAATCAACCGTAGAAATACGTGCCGGTTCGAGTCCGGCCTTCGGCACCATCGGAACATCAATAGACGTCAACGGACGTCTTTTTTTGTGCCTGAAATCCAGTATCTGCAAGGCTTTCCTCGCTTTTTCACTCAACCTAAGTCAACCTGATTCAATCTACATCAACTTACTGATGCGGGTACATCTGCGGGTATATTCCGGTTCGATAATGTTTGTACCCACACAGAACCCTTGAAAGGATACTCATCATGGCTCTGAGTGATGTGAAGGTTCGTTCGGCTAAACCTGAGGCAAAAGCGTATAAGCTGACTGACGGCGAAGGCATGGTATTGTTGGTTCACCCTAATGGCTCGAAATACTGGCGGCTTCGTTATCGCTTTGGCGGTAAAGAGAAGATGCTGGCGTTGGGGAAATATCCTGAAGTCTCGCTGGCGGATGCCAGGGCACGCAGGGATGAAGCCCGTAAGCTAATAGCTAATGGCATCGATCCCAGTGAGAACAAGAAAGCCGGTAAGGTAGAGAAGGAGCAAGAGGCGATAACGTTTGAAGTGGTAGCTAGAGAGTGGCACGCCAGCAATCAGAAGTGGTCTGCATCGCATAGCGCTCGTGTATTGAAAAGCCTTGAAGATAATCTCTTTGCTGCCATTGGTAAGCGGAACATTGCAGAACTGAAAACGCGAGACCTACTTGTACCCATCAAAGCAGTCGAGTCATCCGGACGCCTTGAAGTCGCCGCCCGTTTGCAACAGCGAACTACCGCAATTATGCGCTTTGCTGTACAGAGCGGTTTAATCGACTACAACCCCGCGCAAGAAATTGCCGGTGCAGTTGCTACGGCGAAAAGACAGCACCGTGCTGCTCTGGAACTTAATCGCATTCCTGAATTACTTCACCGCATCGATCACTATTCTGGCAGGCCGTTAACCCGACTGGCGGTTGAACTCACTTTGTTGGTTTTCATCCGTTCAAGCGAGCTGCGTTTTGCCCGCTGGACAGAAGTGGATTTTGAAACGGCTATGTGGACGATCCCCGGTGAGCGTGAACCGCTGGACGGTGTTAAACATTCACAGCGTGGTTCAAAGATGCGGACGCCCCATCTTGTTCCTTTGTCGCGCCAAGCCTTAGCTATTCTGGAAAAGATCAAAAGCATTAATGGGAACCGTGACCTGATCTTCGTTGGCGACCACGATCCGCGTAAACCCATGAGTGAGAACACGGTGAACAAGGCGCTGAGAGTGATGGGTTATGACACGAAAACGGAAGTCTGTGGGCATGGATTCAGGACGATGGCGTGTAGTTCATTAATTGAATCGGGATTATGGTCGAGGGACGCGGTAGAGCGGCAGATGAGTCACCAGGAACGAAACTCTGTGCGGGCGGCTTACATTCATAAGGCGGAACATCTTGGAGAGCGCAGGTTGATGCTGCAGTGGTGGGCAGATTATCTGGATGCGAATCGGGAGAAGGGGGTTAGCCCGTTTGATTTTTCGAAGATTGATAGAGTGAATCGACAGAGCGATAGTTCCGCTCTGTAAAATTTACTTCGTAAAGTTGGGAAGCTAAATAAAAGTACGCTTGGCCGTAAAGATGGCTAAGCGTCTTTTTGATTTTGTGGTTGATAAAGATCGATATTGTGCGACATCGATCTCCACCTAACATTTTATTTTCTTATTACAATAAGTTGCAGTCATAGGCGGTGTGGCTCAGGCATGAAGTCATTTTTTGGAAAAATTGATAATTCAGGCCTAAATCTAACTATGGGAAATGCAATAATTCAATTTTTCATAGTTTTTGCTTCAAAATATCGATTGCTGAAGGCTAATATATATCAATAAAGCTGGATGCAAGAGTTTGTAATCCTGTACCAACAGTGCGGTTTGACATTAGCAATTCAGCAAATTCTATTGCTCACCCCCTACCAATCCTAAGAGGAAGGCAATCCAAGTTTGTCGAAGAATGCCCGGTTACGCTCTCTGGCCGCTTTTACTAATTGGTCAAAACTAATCACTTCGATATAAGCATGGGAAGGTTCGTTATAACCGAAATAGCCCATCCCATCAGATGTGATCCGTAGATTTGCTCGACGGCAGCGCCGGTGCATGGATTCAGTAAGGTCACAAAGCACATAACAATAGCCCGGTATATCATTATTTCCCGGAATTGGGCGACCGGATTTTGTAGTTACCTTACCCTCGCGTATCCGCTCTAAATAACTGAGCGCCTGATCAATAGGGTCTTTATCTTCACCTTCTCGCATATCATTACGCATGGGGCGTTTGATTTCGATTACTGTAATGGCTGCAAGTGGAAAGCTGATCTGATCGTTAACAAGAAGTGGATTATCAAATACTCTTAGGCTGAGCAAGTCTGGCTCTTTGGTTGATTCATTGCCGGTGATTGGCATCGAATTGAGCGTTTTATCAGAAGCCAAATAGTTATGAAATGCCAAGCGCTCATCGATTAGCCACAGGTTACAAGAGTCTAGGAAAACCTCGACGGAATCCTTGCGCATAGGCATGATTAGTTCGTGAATCATATCTTCACGGGCGTACTTTCCGTCCTCTAGCCGCTCAATAGATTTTTGTAACAGGTCGATAATAACCTTGCGGTGTGAAACGTAATTGGCAAGATCTGATTTCTTAAGGTCCCCTGCTTTACGTAGATAGTCGCCTAACCGTTCTTTATATTCTTCAACGTGCTCCTTATTTTGAGGCAGCATGATGTCATGGCCTTCGCTCACCAACTGACGCTCCACCTCATACCACTGAGCATGCAGGTGTAACTCCAGTTCTTTATCTGATTTTTCTGGGTCAACGATCAAAAATTCTTCTGCAACATAATTGGCAATGGGGCGATAGCGTGGAGCATGATTGTCGATAAAATCATCCACTCGTCTGCGGCCAGCCGACACGTTTTCTGCCAGAACATCTTGCAGGTACTCTTTGGTACGAATCAACACGGCTTCTCTAATATCTTTGAAGCTTACTTCGTTGAGCATGTCCTCAACATCTTCAGCAATATCAAACGAGGTTCGCTCACTGCGCACGTGCTGGTTAAGATAGTCGGATGATACATAGCAGGTATAAGTAAATTCACCGGAAATGTCAGAAATTTTTCCGTATAGGCCTGGAATTTTTCCCTGAATGGACTCTTCTTTAACGAGTCTATTTGCTGCACATAGTGCTAACTGGTGTTTTTTGTTAATGGATGCACGAAATTTGATATGAGTTAATTCAAATTGGTGGTCACGAATTGTAATTGTTTCGAGAAATGCGCTGGCATGCATATGTTCTTCGAGCAGATGATCAAGGTCAAACACCTCGTTCGCATCTTCTAAAAGTATTTTTGGGGCGCTTCCCTGCCGCACAAAATACCAGAGCACATGTTCAAGCAGCTGATTGGCTATGGAGTGACCTTTTACAGGAACTTGTTTTCGAAAAGTTTCATCAAAACCAACCAGCTTGATAAGGGTGCCGGGTTTATTAGATGTGGTTTCTACAACTTTTTCACTATGAACTCCCGATTTATCGTTGAAGCGGAATATGCGCTTTTTAAGCTCACCATCAATATCGAAAAAATGGCTTTCCACCTCGACCAGATCAAAAACTTTCAGCCACATCAGGCGGCCAACACCCCGACACCCTTTGTTAATTTTATGGTCAGAATCGAGGGTTTCAAATGACTTAAAATTAGTTTCGTCAAAACCACATCCATTATCGGTTATAGTAAATCCTATAATTGGTGGTTGCAATTTTGCATCTAAATCCAGACTGTCTTGAGTGGCACGATTAATGCGTAGAACAATTTTTCCGTCGACAGCATCATCCATTTCCTCAATAGAGTGAATGGAGTTTACTACCGCCTCAAATACTGGCATAAGGCCGTGACTCTTGGGTAAAGAGGTGTTGCGTAAGCGACCTTGCAAGTTGGTTTGTAAACTCATCTTTCACTCCATTTATTTATAACTTGCCTTTAAATGCAGAATCAAGAATCGAACTCTTCAAAGAAAACAAATCCTTTAATTGGCTCTGAATCTTAATATTTAATCGCTCAGTTTTCTTTACGAGTGAATTTACTCGTTCAACTGTCGTGGCTTGTTCCAGCAAGCATGCCAATGGAATTTGCATTTGGTCAATATGTTTGTTATTTACCTGTGGAATTGTACTTGCATCGACGAAATTAGCTAAATCGATAGTGCGCATAAACGCGAAAAGGTAATCATCCCTGATTTTGGATTCATCTGCTTTTAGGCCCATGATGTTACTGTCATAAGAGGCGTCCTCTAACAACATCCTTTTTTTGTTGGTCAAAATGGCACCTCCCCTTTTAGGTATGAGTGTACTACCTTTAGGGAAGATTTTTATTTTATGTTCTTTAGAAATCTGTTGATTAAATGTGATCTCCGGCCCAATCATGTTCTCATGATGGTTGTTCATTTGAGCAACTTTAAAGAATGGAATTTCACCATTACTAAAACCATTCTTGAAAACAGTTGGTAGCGCAATTCCACTATTTATCATCACAACAGAGGATAGAGGTACGACCTGATGATTTAATTTTAGCGTTTTAAATATTTCTGAAAGACCGTTCTTCAATAGAGCATCAGCCTGTACAATACTTTCCTCTAAAAGCTTAATGGCTGTGTCGATGCGGGTGAGTAGTGCATCGAGTTTTTCGACGATGCGTTTTTGTTCATCGATGCTGTCTGGTGTACATACCAACTCTGAACTAAAAGAGTTTCGATTTAGAGTAGGTACTGCTGCCCCAGATGAAAAACGAGTTAAATCAAAGAATTCAAGGAAATATTTTATAAAGCGTGGATAATTTCCATTGAACTTCTGCACATACAGTGCTGTATTGAGTGGCCAGTAATCACTCTCAACAAAATGCACTTTACCGATCGTACCGCTTCGCCCAGTAATAACTCCAGGTCCCTCAACTTTAAACTGATCAATGTAATCAGTGACACCGTTTGCGCTATATAAAGGAATATTACCTACCGACCTTGCATGTGTTGGAAGGTCATAGCCTCTCTTAAGGACACAAACATCCTCAAATTTTTTCCAACTCCAGCCGTTTGGAACATTAACTTCAATCTGTTCCATGGTTATTTCTCCGCCAGCAGCATTTCAATTTCATCCAGCAGACCAGATACCAGTTTTTCTTTGGTGCGAATTTTCTTAAGGATATCTTTTGGCGCTAAGTGTTCGGCATCTTTCTGTTTGGTTGGGTTTTTGGCAGATAGATCATACTCTTCTGTCAACTTGCTGGCTGAAACCGTCCACGAATTCTCTGTGGTTTCCCGTCTGCTATAAAGCGCAACAAACTCTTTCAGGTGATCATCGGTGATCGGTTTGTTTTTGGTGAGTTTTTGCTCTGGTTCGCACTCGTAATACCAAACATCGCTGGTGCAGCCGCTGCGTTCAAAAAACAGCACGTTGGTTTTTACGCCGGAATACGGCAAAAAAACCCCAGCAGGCAAACTTAAAATGGTATGTAGGTTAAAGTTTTCAAGCAGCTCTTGTTTTACCTGTTTAAATGCACTGTTGGCTTGGAATAAGACACCTTCTGGCACTACAACCGCCGCCTTGCCGCCGCTTTTCAGGGTCTTCATAAAATGCTGTAAAAACAGCAGCTCGGTGGCGTTGCTTTGGATGGGGAAGTTTTGCTGAATCTGCGACTTTTCTTTGCCGCCAAACGGCGGGTTGGCCAGAATAATGTTGTAACGGTCTTTTTCCTGAATATCGCGAATATTCTGGGTCAAGGTGTTACCACGGAACAGATTGGGTGATTCGATGCCATGAAGGATCATATTCATCATACCCATGACATAGGCCAGCGAGGTTTTTTCATAGCCGAAGAAAGTATTGCGCTGAATGAAATCCCATTGCTCGGTGGAGAGTTCATTCTTTTTGCTCTTCAGGTGCTCAAAGGCTTCAACCAAAAAACCGCATGAACCTGCCGCCGCGTCGTAAATGCTCTCACCGGGCTTGGGGTCTATCACTTGCACCATAGCTCGCACTACAGGGCGAGGAGTGTAAAACTCACCCGCATAGCCACCAGCATCGCCCATGTTTTGCAATAAGCCTTCGTAGACCAATGAGAGCTCGAATAAATCGGACTCAGACTGGAAGTTCAGACTATCCACAATATCCAGCACTTCGCGCAGGGTATGACCAGAGGCCACTTTGTTATCCAGATATTGAAATATCGCGCCAATTTTGTAGGTGAAGGATTTTGGGTTTACGCCATTTACTGTTACGTTGGCGAAGCTTTTCAGGTAAGGGAAAAGCTGACTGTTCACATAATCGGTCAGGTCATCTCCTGTTTTAGCACGCGCCAAATCCAGCTTACCATCGGCAGTTTTTGGGCAAGCCCAGGTTGTCCAGCGGTGTTCCTTATCCAGTACGGGTTGATAGTCTTTGCCGGACAATATCGTTTCATCTTCTTTTTCGGACTCGTAATCATCGAGAAACTTTAGAAATAATACCCAAGAGGTTTGTTCTGTGTAATGCATGGCACCGCTGATACCATCGT
>NZ_JBSICG010000033.1:0-49436 GCF_056156645.1 Enterobacter sp. Li2LvB3
CGGGGTGAGGGGCTGTTATTTCCCCCACAATCTCCGCGAATTATCCTCGATCTCACCGCTAATGCGGCGCTTCTGCATCGTTCTTGTCCAGCTGGTCGATAACCCCGCCGCCGACAGCAGGCGATGATACTGTTCATCGTCAAACGGCATATGCCAGGCAATCGCACAGGCGTCGTACACCGAGACATCACTCAGGCGTGACGCCAGCTCCAGCGGCGCGTCCGCAGAAACCTGCCCTGCCAGTACCACGCGGTACAGCCAGCCGGTTTTACCCGCCGTTTGCAGACGGGCCGACATATCACTGATACCGAAATGATAATTAAGTTTGAAGCACGGCGAGCGCGGTTGCGTCACCTGAATCAGGGCATCTCCCCAACGGAAAATATCACCGATAAAGACGTTATTCTCGGTCAACCCTTCGGTCGAGAGGTTCTCGCCAAACGCCGGCGCCACAAACAGGTCTGCCTGTTCAGGGAATGCGGTGATCCAGTGCTGATAGTGTTCGCGCGGGTAGTGGCACAGCGCGCGCTCAGGCCCGCCGTGGATTTTCTTTTCGGCCTGCTCGTCGCCCGCCAGCCCGACATCGGTTAACGTCAGTTCTCCGTCAACCTGTACTTTGGCGATGGCGCTCGGGCGGCTGCCATCGTAATCCCTTACCTTGCCTGTAAATACATTCACCGGGTAGTGCATCCTGGCTCCTTTATATGCCCTAAATAATTCGAGTTGCAGGAAGGCGGCAAGGGAGTGAATCCCCAGGAGCTTACTCAAGTAAGTGACTGGGGTGAGCGAGCGCAGCCAACGCACCTGCAACGTGGAGTATGACGGGTATACAGATACAAAAAAAGCGAGTCATAAGACTCGCTTCTCACAGGCGTCAATGCAACCTTATTTTTTAGCGGCGAAACGCGCTGCTGCTTCGTCCCAGTTAACCACATCCCAGAATGCTTTGATGTAGTCAGGGCGACGGTTCTGGAATTTCAGGTAGTAAGCGTGTTCCCACACGTCCAGGCCCACGATTGGGAAGCCGGATGCGCCAGAAATTGCTTCACCCATCAGCGGGGAGTCCTGGTTTGCGGTAGAGACAACAGCCAGTTTGTCGCCTTTCAGTACCAGCCACGCCCAGCCTGAGCCGAAACGGGTAGCCGCAGCTTTTTCAAACTCAGCTTTGAAGTTGTCTACAGAGCCGAAATCGCGCTCGATAGCCGCTTTCAGGTCGCCCTGCAGGGTAGTGCCGGTTTTCAGGCCTTTCCAGAACAGGCTGTGGTTAGCGTGACCACCTGCGTTGTTACGCAGAACGGTTTTCTTGTCAGCTGGCAGCTGGTCAAGTTTGGTGATCAGCTCTTCAGCAGACAGGTTTGCGAATTCTGGCAGGCTTTCCAGCGCTGCGTTCGCGTTGTTCACATAAGCCTGGTGATGTTTAGTGTGATGGATTTCCATCGTCTGCTTGTCGAAATGCGGTTCCAGTGCGTCGTAGGCATACGGCAGGGATGGCAGTGTGTAACTCATAATCCTCTCCATTAGTGTCGGGCGGCACAGCTGTTAATGCCGCGTAAGCAGTTGGTTCATTATAGTTAATTAAATGATATTGAAAATGATTATCAATGCCGTAGTTTTTATAAGGTTATTCGTCTTTCGCAACAATCACGAAATTGTGAGTCTGCTCACGCGGTTAACGCGTTAATTGCCATTTAAAACCAAATTGCGGCAACCTTCTGAAGGTTCCCAATCCGCCTAATTTTTACACTCATCAAGTCGGCGGGAAGCCTCCGACATATAAAAACGATGAGGATGTAAAAATGAATCATGCGATTACGATGGGTATTTTCTGGCATCTGATAGGCGCAGCCAGTGCGGCCTGTTTCTATGCCCCGTTTAAAAAGGTTAAACACTGGTCGTGGGAAACCATGTGGTCCGTTGGGGGTACCGTCTCGTGGCTTATCCTGCCCTGGACCATCAGCGCTGTGCTGTTGCCCGATTTCTGGGCTTACTACTCTTCTTTTAACGCCTCCACGCTGCTGCCGGTGTTTCTGTTCGGTGCGATGTGGGGTATCGGTAACATCAACTATGGCCTGACCATGCGCTACCTCGGCATGTCGATGGGCATTGGTATTGCCATCGGTATTACGTTGATTGTCGGTACGCTGATGACGCCGATCCTCAATGGCAACTTCAAT
Organism: Enterobacter sp. Li2LvB3; assembly: GCF_056156645.1. Lineage (NCBI taxonomy): Bacteria > Pseudomonadati > Pseudomonadota > Gammaproteobacteria > Enterobacterales > Enterobacteriaceae > Enterobacter > Enterobacter sp. Li2LvB3. Next base: position 2,175 of record NZ_JBSICG010000033.1, read on the forward strand.
GTGCTGATCCACACTCAGGGCGGGCAGATGACGCTGCTTGGCGTGCTGGTTGCGGTGATTGGCGTGGCTATCGTGACCCGCGCAGGCCAGCTCAAAGAGCGCAAAATGGGCATTAAGGCCGAAGACTTCAACCTGAAGAAAGGTCTGGTGCTGGCGGTGATGTGCGGCATTTTTTCGGCCGGTATGTCCTTTGCGATGAACGCCGCCAAACCGATGCATGAAGCCGCTGCCGCGTTGGGCGTAGACCCGCTGTACGTTGCGCTGCCAAGCTACGTGGTGATTATGGGCGGCGGCGCGCTGGTGAACCTGGGCTTCTGCTTCATTCGTCTGGCAAAAGTGAAGAACTTGTCGGTAAAAGCAGACTTCTCTCTGGCAAAACCGTTGATCATCACCAACGTGCTGCTCTCTGCTCTCGGCGGCCTGATGTGGTATTTGCAGTTCTTCTTCTACGCCTGGGGTCACGCCAGTATTCCGGCGCAGTATGACTACATGAGCTGGATGCTGCACATGAGCTTCTACGTGCTGTGCGGCGGGTTAGTGGGTTTGATCCTGAAGGAGTGGAACAATGCCGGGCGTCGTCCGGTGGGCGTACTGAGCCTGGGCTGCGTGGTGATTATTATCGCCGCCAACATCGTTGGCCTCGGCATGGCGAACTGATTACGCCGCCTTTCGACTGCGATGACGCCACTGAACCGGCGTCATCCCCACCTCGCGGTTAAACACCACCGAAAAGTAGTTACTGTCCTCAAAGCCACAGCGCATCGCCACTTCACTGACCATCAGCTCCGTATGCTGTAGCAGATACTGAGCATGACAGATGCGCAGCTGGCGCAGATAGTGGTTCACCGTCATTCCTGTCTGAGTACGAAACTGCTGGCGCAGCGCGCGCTCGCTGCACTGCTCCTGTTCGCAAAACTTCTCCAGCACGAAGCTCTTGTTCAGGCTGCCCGCAAGGGTGGTAATGAGCTTGTCCAGCAGCGCTTCCTGTTCACTCGCGGAGGGGTTATCGGTGGCGTAGCGATAGCGTTTAAGCGTCATGACCAGCTGTGCGAAAAGCAGTTCCGCCATCGGGTTGGCAAGCGGGTCGGCCTTCTGGCTCTCCTGTTCAAGCAGGGAAATCACCTGGCGCACCTGGGTCATGCCGTTGCTGCTTAAACGCCAGTGCGGCGTGCTGCTGGCATCGTTAAACCCCGGGATATGCGCGGCCCAGTCGACGTTGAGCTTGAGTCTGTCCGGGCAATAAATCACGTTCTGCAACACCAGATCGTTTACCGAGGCGTAGGAGTGTTTGTCTTCGGCGCGGATATAAAACAGGTCACCGCGAGTAATACGGTAAGGCCGGTCGTTGAGAACGTGTAAGCCGTTTCCCCGCCACACCAGCACCAGCTCACAAAACTCATGCGTGTGTTCGGCAAAAACATTTTGCGGATAGCGATCGGCCACCGCAACGGACTGGCCGGCGGAGGCAAAGAAATCATTTTTGCGAAGGATTAACTGAGCAGCCACACCACAACCTCAACGGCGAATAACCTGACATTATTAGCTTTTTTGCGGCAAGAAAACGGTGACTGCCCTCGCGTTACTGGAGTGATGCGTCCTTACCCTGGCGAATATCGCGCGGCGACCAGTTAAATTCCCGGCGAAACAAGGTCGAAAAATGGTTACTGTCGCCGAAACCGCAGCGATAGGCGATATCCGTAACGCTTTCGTCAGTATGGCGCAGCAGGTGGCGCGCTTTGATCAGGCGCAGGCGGTTGAGATAACGCTGCGGTGTGAGTCCGGTGTGATGTTTGAGCTGACGATGCAGGGTGCGTAGCGATAACGAGAAATCATCCGCCAGCGTTTCCCAGCGGATATCCTCGGCAAAGTGGTCTTCCAGCCAGGCCATCAGTTGATTCAGCCGCGCGTCGTTATTCTCCAGCCCTTCCACCAGGCTACTGCGGCGCAGCAGTACCAGTAACTGCATAAACAGCAGCTCGCGGGTGGCGATGACATGCGTCTCGTGCCCGTCTTCACTCTTTTCCATCTGATTAACCAGCAGGCGCACCTGTTGCAGCGTGGCCTGATTCACCCGCCAGTGCGACGGATAATGCCCGTCCTTCTCCTGCGGCAGCAGCTGGTTAAGCCCCGAAAGAAACTGAAACGCATCCGGTGACCGGTAAAGCACATTGGTCAGACACAGGTTGTCCGTATGTTCATACAAATGTCTGTCGTGGTCACGCACAAAGCACACCGTACCGCCGCTGATAGTGTACGGCTGGCCGTTAAACACGTGGATCCCCGTACCGTGTTCAACAATCACAATTTCATGGAAATCATGGTAATGCTCCGGAAATGCAGCCTGTGGGAGCCGTGGTTCAATCGCAACAGGCGAACCTCCCGAAGGAAAAAAATCCACGCTGTATAGTACGGTCATAGCAGCCCCCACCGATGAGAAATGTTCTCAAAATAGTAATTAAGGCTCTTCAGACTCACCTTAAATTTTCGGCAGCAAACCTCGCAAAAGCTGCCCGTTTTTCAAGAAACAGATGGAAAGATCAGGAAATGCGGCAAGCGTCACATTGCCTGCAAAGCCCGCCATTACTGGAAACTGTGAACTCCCTCACGTTCATCTTTGCTTTCTTGCCAGCCCCGGTTTTCGCCTGTCAGTAACGAGAAGGTGACTTTTTCTTCCCTTTCTTACACTCATCCCCAATGACTTAAAGAGGGACCCGAACATGACATTTCGCCATTGTGTGGCAGTCGATTTAGGCGCATCCAGCGGCCGCGTAATGCTGGCCACGTATGACTGTACCCAGCGCACACTTTCGCTTCGTGAAATGCACCGCTTTGTTAACTGCCTGCAAAAACAGGATGGTTTTGACACCTGGGATATTGATGGCCTGGAGGCCGAAATCCGCATCGGGCTGACGAAAGTCTGCGATGACGGGATCCGTATCGATAGCATCGGTATTGATACCTGGGGCGTGGATTATGTGTTGCTTGGTCACAACGGCGAGCGCGTTGGCCTGCCTGTTTCGTATCGCGACAGTCGTACCGATGGTGTAATGATGCAGGCCATCGAACAACTCGGCATGGCGAATATCTATGGCCGCTCAGGCATTCAGTTCCTCCCTTTCAATACGCTCTACCAGCTGCGCGCCCTGGTCGACACACAGCCGGAGCTGGTGACGAATGTCGCCCATGCCTTGTTGATCCCGGATTACTTCAGCTACCGCCTGACCGGCAACATGAACTGGGAATACACCAACGCCACCACGACTCAGCTGGTCAACATCAATTCCGATAACTGGGACGAACATCTGCTGAACTGGACGGGCGCATCCGCTTCCTGGTTCGGCACGCCAACCCATCCCGGTAATGTGATCGGTCAGTGGATATGCCCGCAGGGCAATGAAATCCCGGTGGTGGCCGTTGCGAGCCACGATACCGCAAGCGCGGTGATTGCCTCGCCGCTCGCCAGTAAAGACGCAGCCTACCTCTCTTCCGGCACCTGGTCGCTGATGGGCTTTGAGAGCAAAACGCCGTACACCAGCACCGCCGCTCTGGTGGCAAACATCACCAATGAAGGCGGTGCGGAAGGCCGTTATCGGGTGCTGAAAAACATCATGGGTTTGTGGCTGCTTCAGCGCGTGCTGAAAGAGCAAAGCATTACCGACCTGCCGCGCCTCATCGCCGATACCGGAGCACTGGCTGCATGTCGCTTCCTGATTAACCCGAACGATGACCGTTTTATTAACCCGGCGCACATGAGCGCGGAGATCCAGGCCGCCTGCTTTGAGGCCGGACATTCCGTGCCATCCAGCCCCGCTGAGCTGGCGCGCTGCATATTCGACAGCCTGGCGCTGCTGTATGCCGATGTGCTGAGCGAGCTGGAAGCCCTTCGCGGTAAGCCATTCAGCCAGTTACACATCGTGGGCGGTGGCTGCCAGAACCAGCTTCTGAACCAGCTTTGCGCCGATGCCTGCGGTATCACCGTGGTGGCAGGCCCTGTTGAAGCCTCCACGCTCGGCAATATCGGCATTCAGCTGATGACGCTGGATGAGCTTTCAAACGTTGACGATTTCCGCTCGGTGGTGACAGCGAACTACAGCCTGACCACCTTCACACCCAATCCCTGCAATGAAATTGCCCGCTACCGGGCCCAGTTTCAGCAAAAACGACTGACTAAGGAGCTTTGCGCATGACCACTCAACTTGAACAAGCCTGGGACCTGGCTAAACAGCGTTTCGCCGCCGTTGGCGTGGATGTCGAAGAGGCGCTGAGCCAGCTCGACCGTCTGCCGGTGTCCATGCACTGCTGGCAGGGCGATGACGTCGCCGGTTTCGAAAACCCGGGCGGTTCCCTGACGGGGGGCATTCAGGCGACCGGTAACTATCCGGGCAAAGCGCGTAACGCGACCGAACTGCGTGCCGATCTGGAACTGGCACTAAGCCTGATCCCGGGGCCAAAACGCCTGAACCTTCATGCGATTTACCTCGAATCAAGCGAGCCAGTTGCGCGTAACGAGATCAAACCAGAACACTTTAAGAACTGGGTTGAGTGGGCGAAAGCCAACAAACTGGGGCTGGACTTTAACCCGTCCTGCTTCTCTCACCCGCTGAGCGCCGACGGTTTTACCCTCGCCCATGCGGATGACGAAATTCGTCAGTTCTGGATCGACCACGTGAAGGCCTGCCGCCGCGTCTCGGCCTGGTTCGGCGAACAGCTTGGCACGCCATCGGTGATGAACATCTGGATCCCGGACGGCATGAAAGATATCACCGTTGACCGTCTGGCCCCGCGTCAGCGTCTGCTGGCCGCACTGGATGAGGCTATCAGCGAAAAACTGAACCCGGCGCACCACATCGACGCCGTAGAGAGCAAGCTGTTCGGCATTGGCGCTGAAAGTTACACCGTGGGCTCTAACGAGTTCTACATGGGTTACGCCACCAGCCGCCAGACCGCGCTGTGCCTGGACGCCGGTCACTTCCATCCAACAGAGGTGATCTCCGACAAAATTTCCGCCGCCATGCTCTACGTGCCGCGCCTGCTGCTGCATGTGAGCCGCCCGGTACGCTGGGACAGCGACCACGTCGTGCTGCTGGATGACGAAACGCAGGCCATCGCCAGCGAAATCATTCGCCACGACCTGTTCGACCGCGTGCACATTGGCCTCGACTTCTTCGATGCCTCCATCAACCGCATCGCGGCATGGGTTATCGGCACCCGCAACATGAAGAAAGCGCTGCTGCGGGCGCTGCTGGAACCGACCGATGCACTCAAACAGTTGGAAGCTAACGGCGATTACACCGCCCGTCTGGCCCTGCTGGAAGAGCAGAAATCCCTGCCATGGCAGGCGGTCTGGGAAATGTATTGCCAGCGTAACGATGCTCCGGCAGGCAGCCAGTGGCTGGACAACGTGCGGGCGTATGAGAAAGAGATTCTGAGCAAACGTGGATAAGTAATCCCGGCAAGAACCGACTGCATCAGGTACACGCCCGGTGCAGTCGGCGTTAGATCTGTACCAATAAAAACATCGCGTCCCGCTAATTCAGACGGGACGAAAACCACCTGCAATCCCTACAACTAACTCAAGTCAGTGGAGTAAAAGCAATGAAAATAAAGACAAGCTTGATCCTCACCGTTGCCGCTCTGGCGTTGTCCGGTTCCGCTTTAGCAGAAGTCAAAATCGCCCTGGTGGCGAAATCATTAGGAAATGGATTCTTCGAGGCAGCGAACGTTGGCGCACAGGAGGCAGCCAAAGAGTTAGGTGATGTAAAAGTCATTTATACCGGCCCAACCACAACCACCGCTGAAGCGCAGATCGAAGTGCTGAACGGGCTGATCGCCCAGGGCGTTGATGCGATCGCGATTTCAGCGAACGATCCTGACGCTCTGGTTCCGGTGCTGAAGAAAGCGATGCAGCGTGGGATCAAAGTCGTTTCCTGGGATTCCGGCGTGGCAAAAGCCGGGCGTCAAATCCACCTGAACCCGTCCAACAACGCCCTGATTGGCGAAACCAACGTCAAGCTCGCTGCCGATGCGCTAAAAGCGCTGAACGTGGAGAAAGGCGAAGTAGCCGTGCTGAGCGCCACGCCAACCTCCACCAACCAGAACACCTGGATTGTGGAGATGAAAAAGGTGCTGCCGCAGTACCCGTCCGTCAATCTGGTGACCGTGGCGTACGGCGACGATCTCTCTGACAAGAGCTACCGCGAAGCGGTCGGTCTGCTGAAAACCTACCCGGACCTGAAAGTGATCGTTTCGCCATCGTCTGTCGGCATTGTGGCCGCAGCCCAGGCGGTCAAAGACCAGGGCAAGATTGGCAAAGTGTACGTCACGGGATTAGGGCTGCCGTCTGAAATGGCGGGCGCGGTGAAATCTGGTGCCAGCAAGAGCTTTGCTATCTGGAACCCCATCGATCTGGGCTACGCCGCAACCTATTTAGCAGATGACCTGGTGAAAGGTACGGCAACGAAAGACGAAGCCAGCATGGGTAAACTGGGCAAAGTGAAGCTGGATGCCGACGGTAACGGGGCGATGGCTGAGCCGTTCGTCTACGATGCCAGCAATATTGATAAGTTCTCGAAGATCTTTTGATCCTTTCCCCCTCTCCCGAGGGGAGAGGGAATACTATGGAGAACTATCATGACCCCATTGCTACAGCTTTCCGGCATCACCAAGGTTTTCCCGGGGGTGCGTGCCCTTGAGAACGTCCAGCTTGAGCTCTGGCCCGGCAAAGTCACCGCCCTTATTGGTGAAAACGGTGCGGGCAAGTCGACGCTGGTCAAAGTGATGACCGGCATTTACCAGCCTGAAGAGGGCGAGATCCTCTATAAGGCGATCCCTATTCAGCTCCCGACGCCGGAATCGGCGCACAAGGTTGGTATCACCGCCATTCATCAGGAAACCGTCCTGTTCGATGAACTGTCGGTCACCGAAAATATTTTCGTCGGGCAATACCTCTACAAAGGCTTTTTCAAAAAGCTCGACTGGCCAGAGATGCACCGCCGGGCGCAGGCCATCCTCACCCGCCTGGAAGTACAAATCGACCCACGCGCCACGCTGAAAACCCTGAGCATCGCCCAGCGTCATATGGTGGCGATTGCCCGTGCGCTGTCGTTTGAGGCGCAGGTCGTTATTCTCGACGAACCCACGGCAGCCCTGTCGCAACACGAAATCCTCGAGTTTTACCAAATCGTTGAACGCTTAAAGCAGGAAGGCAAAGCCATCCTGTTTATTTCGCACAAGTTCGACGAGATCTTTGAGCTTGCCGACCACTACACCATTTTGCGCGACGGCGTCTTTGTGGGTGCCGGGGCGATGAGCGAGATAACCGAAGAGCGGATGGTGTCGATGATGGTCGGGCGCGCCATTACCCAGACCTTCCCGAAAGTCGACTGCGAAAAAGGTGCAATGGTGCTGGAGGTGAAAGACCTGTGCCACCCGACCGAATTCGCCAATATCACTTTTTCCCTGCGTAAAGGGGAAATTCTTGGCTTCTATGGGCTGGTGGGCGCCGGGCGTACCGAACTGATGCAGGCACTTTCTGGCGTCACGCGGCCGTCGTCCGGGGAAATTGTTCTGAACGGCCACGCACAGCACTTTCGCCAGCCTGCCGATGCCATCAAAGCCGGTATCGTCTGCGTGCCGGAAGAGCGTCAGAAACAGGGCGCCATTATCGAACTGCCTATTGCGCAGAACATCAGCCTGCCGCAGCTCAGCAAGCTCAACCCGAATGGTGTGCTGGACGATGACCGTGAATGGCAGCTTGCAGACGAGTATGCAAAGCGTTTGCAGGTCAAAGCCTTTAGCTGGAAGCAGGCGGTTGAAACTCTCTCAGGCGGTAACCAACAAAAAGTAGTGATCGGCAAATGGCTGGCCACGCATCCTGACGTGATCATCCTCGATGAGCCAACAAAAGGCATTGATATCGGCTCAAAAGCAGCGGTTCATCAATTTATGTCCGAACTGGTTGGGCAGGGCCTGGCGGTGATTATGGTGTCGTCAGAGCTGCCGGAAGTGATGGGCATGGCGGACAGGATAATCGTCATGCACGAAGGGCTGATGGTCGCGGAATATCAGGCGGGCGCTGCCACGGCGGAAACCATCGTTAGCGCCGCCAGCGGTGCAAAACAGGAGGCGGCATAATGTTGAACCAACTCCTTAAACACCGTGAAGCCCTGCTGGGGGCGGTCATTATTCTGATGGTGATTGCCATTGGCAGCCGCGTGCCGTCCTTTATCGCGCCGGGTAACCTGGTGGAGATATTTAACGATACCTCCATTCTGGTAATCCTCGCACTTGGACAAATGATGGTGCTGCTGACCAAAGGCATTGATTTGTCGATGGCGGCGAACCTTGCGTTGACCGGGATGATTGTCGCGCTGATTAACTTCCATTACCCGGATGTTCCCGTCTGGACACTGCTAATCCTCGCCACCGCGCTTGGCCTGCTGATGGGCGTCATTAACGGCCTGCTGGTGTGGAAGCTGGGCATTCCGGCGATTGTCGTGACGCTGGGCACCATGAGCATTTACCGCGGGATAATCTTTTTGCTCTCCGGCGGCGGTTGGGTCAACTCTAACCAGATGGGGGCGGATTTTCTCGGTCTGCCGCGCGCCTCGGTGCTGGGGCTGCCGGTGCTGAGCTGGTGCGCCATCGCCGCGGTGCTGCTGGTGGGCTATTTCCTGCGTTACAGCCGTACGGGCCGTGCGCTCTACACCGCAGGCGGTAACGCCACGGCGGCCTACTACACCGGGATCAACGCCGGAAAGATGCAGTTTGTCAGCTTCTGCCTGTCGGGGCTGTTAGCCGGATTCTGCGGCTATCTGTGGATTTCACGCTTTGCGGTGGCTTATGTCGATGTTGCCAACGGCTTTGAGTTACAGGTAGTGGCGGCGTGCGTCATCGGCGGGATCAGTACCATGGGCGGTACCGGGCGGGTGCTCGGCTGTCTGTTTGGCGCGCTTTTCCTCGGGGTCATCAACAACGCCCTGCCGGTGATTGGCGTCTCTCCGTTCTGGCAAATGGCGATTTCCGGCACGGTTATCGTGATTGCGGTTCTGCTTAACGAGCGCGGCAATAAACGTAAAGGCCGCCTGATCCTGCGTGACGCCGCGCTGGCACGTCAGAAAATGGCGGTGAAATCATGAGCAAAATGATGACCTCTGAAGAGTTCAAAAACGAGCCTGCTCCGGCGGGCATTTTCCAGCGCCTGCTGTGCTGGGAAGGTTTTCTGCTGGCAGTCACGCTGGCGGTGTTTGTGGTGAATGCCCTCGCCTCACCCTATTTCCTCAACATCTGGAACCTCTCGGATGCGACATTCAACTTCACCGAAAAAGCGATCATCGTGCTGCCAATGGCGATGCTGATTATCGCCCGGGAAATTGATCTGTCGGTGGCCTCCACCATTGCACTCAGCTCCACGGTAATGGGCTTTTGCGCGGCAGCTGGCCTGGATACGCCACTGCTGGTGTGCGTGGGATTAGGTGTGGGGCTGCTGTGCGGGTTGTTCAACGGCATCCTGGTGACGCGCTTTAACCTGTCATCCATCGTCATCACCATCGGCACCATGAGCCTGTATCGCGGTATCACTTACATCCTGCTCGGCGATCAGGCGCTGAACAGCTACCCGGATAGCTTCGCCTGGTTAGGGCAAGGCTACGTCTTTGGCGCGCTGTCATTTGAGTTTGCCCTGTTCATCGTGCTCGCGGCGGTGTTTGCCTTTGTGCTGCACCGTACCAACTTCGGCCGCCGCACCTACGCCATCGGGAATAACCCAACCGGCGCGTGGTATTCGGGCATTAACGTCAAACGCCATAACCTGATCCTGTTTGCACTGGTGGGGCTGATGTCCGGCCTGGCTTCGGTGCTGCTGACCTCGCGTCTGGGCAGTACCCGCCCGACGATCGCGATGGGCTGGGAGCTGGCAGTGGTGACGATGGCGGTGCTCGGTGGGGTCAATATTCTGGGCGGATCCGGCAGCATGGTCGGCGTGATTATCGCCGCCTTCCTGATGGGGCTGGTGACCTTTGGCCTGAGCTTGCTTAACGTGCCCGGCATTGTGATGTCGGTGATTATCGGCGCGATGCTGATCGTGGTGATTTCACTGCCCATTATTACGCGCCGGATTATGCAGCGAAGACGGATCTAATTGCCGGGTGGCACTGCGCCACCTGGCATAAAAATCACAGTAATTAAGGAGAATTATCATGAGCTTTATGTTGGCACTTCCAAAAATCAGCCTGCACGGCGCGGGTGCGATCGGCGATATGGTGAATCTGGTGGCAAACAAACAGTGGGGTAAAGCGCTGGTCGTCACCGATGGTCAGCTGGTGAAACTCGGCCTGCTGGACAGCCTGTTCGCCGCGCTGGACGCCCATCAGATGTCATACCATCTGTTTGATGAGGTATTCCCGAACCCGACGGAAGCCCTGGTGCAGAAAGGTTTTGCAGCTTACCAGAGCGCGGAGTGTGATTACGTCATCGCCTTCGGCGGTGGCAGCCCGATTGATACCGCCAAAGCCATCAAGATCCTCACCGCCAACCCTGGCCCGTCAACCGCTTATTCTGGTGTGGGCAAGGTGAAAAACGCGGGCGTGCCGCTGGTGGCGATTAACACCACCGCAGGCACGGCGGCAGAGATGACCAGCAACGCGGTCATCATCGATTCCGCGCGCCAGGTGAAAGAGGTGATCATCGACCCGAACATCATCCCGGATATCGCCGTGGACGATGCCAGCGTAATGCTCGATATTCCTGCGTCCGTCACCGCCGCTACCGGTATGGATGCATTAACCCACGCTATTGAAGCCTATGTCTCCGTTGGCGCTCACCCACTGACCGATGCCAATGCGCTGGAAGCCATTCGCCTGATCAACCTGTGGCTGCCAAAAGCGGTCGACGATGGCCATAACCTGGAAGCGCGCGAGCAAATGGCGTTTGGTCAGTATCTGGCGGGTATGGCGTTCAACAGTGCGGGTCTGGGGCTGGTACATGCCCTTGCACACCAGCCGGGCGCAACCCACAACCTGCCGCACGGCGTGTGCAATGCCATCCTGCTGCCGATCATCGAAAACTTTAACCGCCCTCACGCTGTCGCGCGCTTCGCCCGTGTGGCGCAGGCGATGGGCGTCGACACGCGCGGCATGAGCGATGAAGCGGCAAGCCAGTCAGCCATCCAGGCAATCCGCGACCTGAGCATCCGGGTTGGCATCCCGTCTGGTTTCAGCCAGCTTGGCGTGACCAAAGCGGATATCGAAGGCTGGCTGGATAAAGCCCTCGCCGACCCTTGTGCGCCATGCAACCCACGCACCGCCAGCCGCGATGAAGTCCGCGAGCTGTATCTGGAGGCATTATGATCCGCAAAGCCTTTGTGATGCAGGTAAACCCGGACGCGCACGAAGAGTACCAGCGTCGCCATAACCCCATCTGGCCTGAGCTGGAAGCCACGCTGAAAAGCCACGGCGCGCACCACTACGCCATTTATCTCGACAGGGAACGCAATCTGCTGTTTGCAACCGTAGAGATTGAATCGGAAGAGCGCTGGAACGCGGTAGCGAATACCGACGTTTGCCAGCGCTGGTGGAAATTCATGGGTGACGTCATGCCGTCGAACCCGGATAACAGCCCGGTCAGCGCCGGGCTGAAAGAGGTATTTTACCTGGCCTGATCGGGTAACGCTGCCGCGCCCGCGGCAGCGGCAATCTCCTGCCGGCTGCTCAGCGTAAATGCCGACACCACCGTAATCGCCAGCACAAAACAGCCCAGCATCAGGTAAGTATCCTGGAAACCGATCCGGTCATACATATTCCCGGCAAAGGCGGAGAGGAAAATGGCCGCCGACTGTTTCGCAAACTGAAAGCCAATCAGGTAGATAGTGGCCGACAGGCGAGTATCAAACACCCCGGTGATGTATTTGAATGCCCCCACCAACAGGAACGGCACTTCCAGCGCGTGCAGCATCTTCAGGGCAATCACCTCCACGGCGGTGGTGGCAAATGACGATCCGATAATGCGCGTCGCCATAATCAGCCCGGCAATCAGCAGCGTGTTTTTCGCCCCGATGCGGTTAATGACCCACGGCGAACAGAACATGATGATGGCATTACATATTTCCCCTGCCGTGGTGGCAAAACCAAAGGCGCGCGTCCCTTCCTGCGGTGTGGCAAAGAAGGTTTTGAAGAAGGTAGCGAACTGCTGGTCGAACACGTCATACACGCAGGCCACGCCAATCACATACAGGATGAACATCCACATTCTGCGCTGACGGAACAGGTTGAATACGGTTTTGGCGGTGATCTGCGGCTGGTTTGCGCCCAGGGCGTTCATCACCTGCGCCGTCTGGTTGGGCTTCGGCTTCGCGACCACCAGCAGCAGCATCAACAGCAGCGCCGCCCCCGACCCCATCCAGAAGACATACGACGGATCGATGCCGAACAGGATCCCCCCCGTTGAGGCACACAGCCCCCAGCCGAGACAGCCGAACATGCGCGCCTTGCCGTACTCGAAGAAGCTGTTGCGACTCACACGTTCAATGTAAGCCTCAATTGCCCCTGAACCCGCCGAGAAGACAAATCCGATATACAACCCGCCGCTCAACGCACCCAGCCAGATATTGGCTTTAAGCAGTGGCGCAAAGATGAACAGGAAGAACGGCGCGAATAAAAACAGCAGCACCGCGATAATCCACAGCAGATGTTTTTTCAGCCCCAGCTTATCTGAGATAACCCCCAGCACCGGCTGGAAGGCGATAGCCGAAAGCGAAATGCAGGAGAACACAATCCCGGTATGGGTTTTGTTCAGCCCGATGATATCCGACAGCCAGATCGGCAGGAACGGAAAGCAGGTGGCCATAATGAAGAAATAGAGAAAGAAAAACAGCCCGAAGATCCAGAAATTAGGGTTGTCTTTGTGGGTACAGGTTGTTGTGTTCATTATTTTTATCCTCAACGGAGGGCCGGTTACCCGGCCCATCACCCTTACACGCGTTCCACGCCAATCAGAATGGCGGTTTCCGGGTCCAGGATCGGCAGCGCAATCCCCGCCTGCATCAGCCACTCACCGCTCACCGTTTGCGAGTTTTCCATCCACGCCGGTAACTTGCGCATGGTGTGGCCGCCCTCACCCGTTAAACGAATATTCGGGTGATCGAGCAGGGTGATGCGATACTGCGCGCTGGCCTCCAGCCCCGGCATGCGCAGCGGCATCATCAGGGTGTAATCTGGCATCGCGAGCTGGCTGACAATAAACAGCCCCTGCGTTTTGTCTTCGCTCACTATACCCTGCGCCAGGGTGCTGCTGTCCGGCATATCTACCCGCCACTGGATACCGTGATGGATAACCTCGCGCCACTGCTTATGCAGCGCGGCGTAATGGCGATACCCTTCGCGTTCCTGCGCGTCCACGCTGAGTGGATCCAGTTCCAGCCCCATATGGCCAAACAACGCCGTCAGGCCACGAAAGGCTATGCTGTGCTGGCGGAAGGTGGCGTGACATTTATGATGACCGATATGCGCGCCCATCACCTCTGGCGGGAAGAAATAGCTCATGCCCCGCTGAATGGTGTTGCGCTCCAGCGCATCGTTATTATCGGAAGCCCAGAAACGGTGGCTGCGGGTCAACACCTCATAGTCAATGCGTCCGCCGCCGGAGGAACAGGATTCAAATTCAATATGCGGGAAACGCTCGCCCAGCACATCTAACAGACGATAGAACTGGTGCGTTTGTGCATCGGCGGCGGCTTTACCGTTATGCCCGGGCTGCACCAGCTCGCGGTTCATATCCCATTTCACGTAGTCGACCGCATGTTCGCCCAGAAGCCAGCTCATACGTTCGACCAGATAGTCGAAAGCTTCCGGGATATTCAGGTTGAGTACCAGCTGATGACGTCCGGTCGCCTGCTCGTAGCCCGGCAACGCCAGCACCCAGTCGGGATGTGCACGGTAGAGGTCAGAATCAGGGCTAATCATTTCCGGCTCAACCCAGATGCCAAACTCCATGCCGAGTTGTTTCACATGATTGATGACCGGCGTCAGGCCGTTCGGGTATTTTTTCTCGTCCAGATACCAGTCGCCCAGCGCGCGGCGATCATCGTTGCGGCCTTTGAACCAGCCATCGTCGATAATAAAACGCTCGACACCCAACGCCGCCGCTTCGTCGGCCATCCGCATAATGTATTCAGGATCATGGTGGAAATAGATCCCTTCCCAGGTGTTGAGGTGCACCGGGCGCGGTTTGTTTTCCGGGAAGCGGATAATGTTGCTACGCAGGTAGCGGTGGAACTGCTGGCTCATGCCGTTCAGCCCCTGCGCTGAGTAGCTCGCAAACAGGCGCGGCGTCCAGAGCGTTTCCCCTTCGTTAATCGCCATTTCCCCTGGCAGATAGAGCGCTTCGGCCTGGAGATAACGGCGTCCGTCCGTTTTGGCTTCAGCGCGCAGGCGGTGGTTACCGCTCCAGCCCAGATGTACGCCCCAGACGTCACCCTGCATTTCGCTGAAAGACGAGGTGCCTGAGATCAGCGCCGGGAAGTGCTCATGGGATGTTTTTCCGCGGCGGTTTTCTATCACAAAGCTGTTGTGCTCAAGCTTCACGCGGTGCGGCTGAAATTCGTGGATCCAGCGCCCATGAAAGGCCATCACTTCCTGAGCGCGTTCCGCAACCGGCAGCGTCACGGCAAAGCGGTCAACCTGCCAGGGAAGTGCGTGCAGGTTAGTTAAACCATGACGTACCACCAGCACGCCACTGGCATCGAGCGCCAGCTCACTGGTCAGGCGCAGGCCAGCGTGCGCATCTTCTGCCGTCACCGTCAGGGTTTGCCCCTGCAGCTGTACATCAGAGGTCCTGAATACCGGCGAGCCGTCCAGCCCCTGCCGGTGCCCCTCAATCCCGGGCGACCCAAACAAACCGTGGCCCAGCTCCGCCATCAGCGTGACCGGGGAGTCAACATCCAGTCTGCCGTTGGCCACCGGGCGCGACAGACTTGCGGCATCCTGTGGTGAAAAGTGGCTAAGATGTGGCCCCCAGTAGAGAATTTCGGCGAACGGGTGCGTTTTTATCACCACGTCTACCGTCTTGCTTTCGAGTCGTAAAATGAAATCTTGCATCAGACATCTCCTGTCATCGGGATGTCCTGAGTGTTGATCCGAAACGTTTCGGATGAGAACCAAAACGTTTCGGATTTGTGATCGGGTTTGGAAATTTGCTGTATTTAGGCCGTCTGGCCTGGGGAGAATTCCGGCTGCCAGAGCACCTGAAGCTGAGCGATATCGTCGCCGTTAATCAGCTGGCGCACCATATCGGCAATCTGTATTCCCACGCCCTGACGCGTTGACTGGATAACGGATGCCACGTCGATTTCCACGATGCTGTCCTGCGGCAAACCGTCGTATACCACCAGCGACACCGCGTTTTCGCCTGTTAAGCGGCCACGCTGTGCCAGTGCCATGGCCGCGCCGTCGCCGTGGGTATTGCAGTCGGTAATGATGGCAGTCGGTGGTTGCGGCAAAGAGAGTAACTCATTCGTGGTGGCATACCCCACGCGACGCGATGGCGGCATGGCGCGCAGCCATTCGCTGGAAAGGCCAGCTTCCCGCAATGCGTCCAGATAACCCTGCCGACGCTGCGTAATGAAAGCCTGACTGTTGCTCTCACCCAGAAACGCAATCCGCTGATGGCCCTTGTCGATAAGCCAGCGGGTCGCCTGATACGTACCAGCATAATTGTCGAAATCGAACCATGCGTATGGCTGCGGCAGCTGGCTACGCCCGAGCGCCAGGAAGGGAAATCCGGCGGCCTGGAGCTGCTCCAGACGCGGGTCATGATCCAGCGTATGCGCCACAATCAGCGCATCCACGCGGCGGCTTTGCACCATGCGCATGTAGCTGTGCTTGTCGGCCAGATCGTCATCGGCAATCAGCAGGAGATCGATTTCATGTCGCGCAAGTTCGTGGCTAATTTCGCCAACCATGTCCATAAATACGCTGTTATTGAGCGGAACAGGATGAACCGGAAACACCAGGCCGACGGCATCGATTTTACCCATCTTCAGACGTCGGGCGAAGGTGTTAGGCCGGTAACCCCGGCGCTGGGCCTCCGCTTCAACGCGGGCGCGCGTCTCACTAGAGACGTCGTCATATCCGTTCAGGGCGCGGCTGACGGTGGTAACAGACAGCCCCAGTTCTTTGGCAATGGCTTTAAGCGACATGATTTTCCGTAACTTCGTTAGTTTTGTTCCGCAACCAGCAGCGCATGGGTATCCGGCTCCAGCGCCTTAAAAATATGCGGCAGATCGGCGGGATAACAAATGTAATCCCCTGGCCCCAACTCCTCTGGCGCATCCGTCAGGCCTACCAGTGCCCGGCCTTGCGTCACAATAATATGCTCAACCGAACCCGGTGGATGCGGCTGGGAAATACGATCCGCACCCGGCTGCGTCAGCAGTAAATAGACATCCCGACGGGCACCCGGCGGGCACGCGGCCAGCAAAATCGCCTGATAGTTTGCCTGTTCAGCAATCACTTTGGTGCCTTCACCACGGCGAATGACCTGCGTGGTGGGCTGCTGCGGCTCCAGCAAGCGGGCAAACGGAATACCCAGCGCAACACAAAGCGACCAGAGCGTCTCCAGGCTTGGGTTACCGTTGCCGGATTCCAGCTGCGAAAGCGTGGACTTGGCGATCCCGGCACGGCGGGCAATTTCCGCCAGTGAAAGCCCGGTTCGCAGGCGTTCTCGCACCAGACTTTTGGCGATCACGCTAATTGGCTGCGTCATATAACGGCCTCTGTTCTATAAATCGAACGAATCGTTCATCTTGAAAAACGATATTGATGCGTTCATTATAATGGAAATACGTTCGATATGGCTAAAATTGTATGAAGCATCACCTCTCCTGCCTTAAGGGCGACACGATAAAAGCAATCATCCTGGTGTGCCTGGCCGTTGGCGTTGTCGGGATGTCCTACGGCTCGCTGGCGATGGCGTATGGTTTCCCGGTCTGGGTGCCGTTTGTGCTGTCTATCACCGTGCTGGCGGGCGCGTCTGAATTTATGTTTATCGGCATTGTGGCGAGCGGCGGTAATCCGCTGGCGGCTGCCGCTGCGGGCTTACTGGTCAACGCGCGCCATGTCCCGTTCGGCGTAACAGTGCGTGAACTGGTGGGTAATCGCGGCCTCAGCCTGCTCGGCTGCCACATCATGAACGATGAAAGTGTGGTCTTTGGCCTGTCGCAAAAAACGCCTGAACAGCGAAAAGCCGCCTACTGGTTATGCGGTCTTGGCGTGGCGCTCATCTGGCCGCTCGGCGCGTTACTGGGGGCAGTGGTTGGCAAACTCTTACCCGCCCCGGAAACCATCGGACTGGATGCCGTGTTCCCTGCCATTTTACTGGCGCTGGTGGTTCCGGCATTTAAAAACCGCACCACGCTCATCCGCGCCTGTAGCGGCGCCATGTTGTCGCTGGCCGCCGTGCCATTTGCGCCGGTCGGTTTACCGGTTCTTCTTTCTTTACTGGGCCTGGCGGCGAGGAAAAAATAATGGGAAACATGACATTCTTTATTCTGGGTATCGCCATCTTATCGGCAGGGACGTATCTGATGCGTCTTGGCGGGGCGAAACTTGGGAACCGACTGGCGCTTTCTGAGCGTTCACAGGCGCTGCTTTCTGACGCGGCAACGGTATTGCTGTTCTCCGTGGCGCTGGCGACCACGTTTTATGAAGGGGAACACTTCGCCGGAATGGCGCGGGTGCTGGGCGTGGCGTTTGCGGTGTTTTTAGCCTGGCGAAAAATGCCGTTAATTGTGGTAATCGTGGCGGCGACGGTCGTGACGGCTCTGCTGCGTCTGGCGGGGATCCAATAAAAAAAGCGCCCCGGGGGCGCCCTTTCGACGGTAAAGCGGGATTATTTGGTCAGTTCTGCCGTCATGTGTACGCGGTTACCAGAGAATGCCTGAGTAATTTTGTAAGATGACGCGCCTGCTTCCTGAGCCTGAGCTGCGATTTTCGCTTCTGCGCCGTCAATGGTTGAGGCGGTTGCGGTGACAGTCTGTGCAGCGAAAGAACCGAAAGAAGTAGCCAGAGCAATTACAGCGACAAAAGTTTTGATGCTTTTCATGATTTAAACCCTTTCATTTGGTTGTTTAGATAAGGCGCCGTGCCTTGATGAGATAAATACTAGACCTCATCATGAACAACTAAAAGCGGAAGGATTTGCTAATATCATTCAAAATTATTGATTAATAATTAAACGCTGAGGATGAGTATAAATCGTCGCCCTTCCCGGCTTACAGAATCCGACCAGCGTCAGGTTGCAGCGCTCTGCCACTTCCACAGCCAGCGTGGTCGCCGCTGACACCGCGAACAGAATTTCAATGCCACACATCGCCGACTTCTGCACCATCTCATAGCTGGCCCGGCTGGACACCAGCGCAGCACCCTGTTGCCAGATAGCGTTCTCACGCGCTCTGCGGCCCAGCAGTTTATCCAGCGCCACATGGCGACCCACATCCTCATGTCCACCAGCAATTTCACCTGATGGCAGCACCCAGGCTGCGGCGTGTGTACAACCGCTCAGCTGGCCAATGGGCTGAACATCGTTCAAATGCTCAAGCGCGCTGTCGAGGTGCGCCAGGTTAAATGTCTGGGTAAACGGCAGCGGGGCTATTGGTTTGCCAATATCGTTAAGTTGCTCAACGCCACAGACTCCGCAGCCCGTGCGCCCGGCCAGCGCGCGACGGCGCTCTTTCAGCCCCATAAAGCGGCGACTGGAGAGCTCAATTTGCACTTCAAGGCCATTACAGGCCTGAACCACGTCCATGCCGTAGATATCTTGCGGGTGCTCAATGATGCCTTCCGAAAGGGAAAAGCCGATGGCAAACAGGTCGAGATCTTTGGGCGAGGCCATCATCACAACGTGCGAGATACCGTTGTAGACCAGGGCAACAGGGACTTCCTCCGCCAGAAAATCGGGAGTGGCGCGGGTAATATGGGGCGGTCTGTGTACCGACAGTTCCACAATGCCCGCAGGCAGTGGCGACGCGTGGGTAGCACGGTTTTGTTTAGACACAACGGTATTCCTGAACAACCACAGAGGCAGGTCTGCTATTGCAACATAAACGGCAGACCTTACGCATAGTATGGATCAACTTTTCAGCACCCATCCTCATCAAGTTTACCTACTCATTCCGGAGGGGTGCAACTGCAGCCATGATACACCCCTTTAACATGAGAGGTTGATAACGTGATTGATATCACACTTTATAATCAATGCAGTGATAATACGTTCACTTTGTATTAACGCAGTTCAAACAGGCTTACCGACAATGTGGTATTCTGATGATATCCCTCGTGGAATTGAGGGATTAACACAAATTTTCTTCTTTGCGGGCAAAAAACGACCGCGAAGTTAAGACTCTATATGTAAGCAATGTCGAAACAAGGAGTGACCCATGCAGGTCAGCAGAAGGCAGTTCTTTAAGATCTGCGCTGGCGGTATGGCAGGCACCACGGCAGCGGCACTGGGCTTTGCACCCGGCGTAGCGCTGGCGGAAACGCGGCAGTACAAACTGCTGCGCACCCGTGAAACCCGTAATACCTGTACGTACTGCTCTGTCGGTTGCGGGCTGTTGATGTATAGCCTCGGCGACGGTGCGAAAAACGCCAAAGCGTCTATCTTCCACATCGAAGGCGATCCGGATCATCCGGTCAACCGTGGTGCGCTGTGTCCGAAAGGCGCAGGTCTGGTGGACTTTATCCACTCAGAAAGCCGCCTGAAATTCCCCGAGTACCGCGCTCCAGGCTCCGACAAATGGCAACAAATCAGCTGGGATGATGCGTTTGACCGCATCGCGAAACTGATTAAAGAAGACCGCGATGCCAACTTCATCGACAAGAACGCCGATGGCGTAACGGTGAACCGCTGGCTCTCCACCGGGATGCTGTGTGCCTCTGCTTCCAGTAACGAAACCGGTTATTTAACCCAGAAATTTACGCGTGCACTCGGAATGCTCGCGGTCGACAACCAGGCGCGTGTCTGACACGGACCAACGGTAGCAAGTCTTGCTCCAACATTTGGTCGCGGTGCGATGACCAACCACTGGGTCGACATCAAGAACGCCAACCTCATCGTGGTGATGGGCGGTAACGCCGCTGAAGCGCACCCTGTCGGGTTCCGCTGGGCGATGGAAGCCAAAATTCACAACGGCGCAAAATTGATTGTTATCGATCCCCGCTTTACGCGTACTGCGTCAGTGGCGGATTTCTACACCCCTATTCGTTCAGGTACTGACATCACATTCCTGTCAGGCGTATTGCTGTACCTGATGACTAACGAAAAATACAACCGCGAATACACCGAAGCCTATACCAACGCCAGCCTGATCGTGCGTGAGGATTATCACTTCGAAGATGGCCTGTTCAGCGGTTATAACGCCGAAAAACGCAAGTACGACAAAACCAGCTGGAACTACGAGCTGGATGAGAAAGGCTTTGCGAAGCGCGACACCACCCTGCAACACCCGCGCTGCGTGTGGAACCTGCTGAAAGAGCACGTTTCCCGCTACACGCCGGATGTAGTTGAAAATATCTGTGGTACGCCGAAGGCGGACTTCCTGAAAGTCTGTGAGCTTATCGCCGAAACCAGCGCGAAAGATAAAACCGCGTCTTTCCTGTATGCACTCGGCTGGACGCAACACTCCATCGGTGCGCAGAACATCCGTACCATGGCGATGGTTCAGCTGCTGCTTGGCAACATGGGGATGGCAGGCGGTGGCGTAAACGCCCTGCGCGGTCACTCCAACATTCAGGGTCTGACCGACCTCGGCCTTCTGTCTCAAAGCCTGCCGGGATATATGAACCTGCCAAGCGAGAAACAGACTGACCTGCAAACCTACCTGACGGCCAGCACGCCTAAACCGCTGCTTGAAGGCCAGGTAAACTACTGGGGCAACTATCCGAAGTTCTTCGTCTCGATGATGAAAGCGTTCTTCGGCGACAAAGCAACGGCTGAAAACGGCTGGGGCTTTGACTGGCTGCCGAAGTGGGACAAAGGTTACGACGTTCTCCAGTACTTCGAGATGATGAACCAGGGCAAGGTCAACGGCTATCTGTGCCAGGGCTTTAACCCGGTTGCCTCGTTCCCGAACAAGAACAAGGTTGTGGCATCCCTGTCAAAACTGAAGTTCCTGGTAACAATTGACCCGCTCAATACCGAAACCTCGACCTTCTGGCAGAACCACGGTGAATCGAACGATGTCGATCCATCGAAAATTCAGACCGAGGTGTTCCGACTGCCATCGACCTGTTTCGCGGAAGAGAACGGCTCTATTGTTAACTCCGGGCGCTGGTTGCAGTGGCACTGGAAAGGCGCAGACGCCCCAGGGCTTGCCATGAACGACGGTGAGATCCTGGCCGGCATCTTCTTGCGCCTGCGTAAGATGTACGCAGCAGAAGGCGGCGCGAACCCGGAACCGGTTCTGAATATGTCCTGGAACTACTCGACGCCAGAAAATCCAGCGCCGGAAGAAGTGGCGATGGAGAGCAACGGTAAGGCGCTGGCGGATGTTATCGACCCGGCTACCGGTGCCGTTCTGGCGAAGAAAGGTGAACAGCTCAGCACCTTTGCGCACCTGCGCGATGACGGCACGACGTCCAGCGGTTGCTGGATCTTCGCCGGAAGCTGGACGCCGAAAGGCAACCAGATGGCCAACCGCGATAACGCCGACCCTTCGGGTCTGGGCAATACGCTGGGTTGGGCATGGGCATGGCCGCTTAACCGCCGCATTCTGTACAACCGCGCCTCCGCAGACCCGCAGGGGAATCCGTGGGATCCGAAGCGTCAGCTGCTGAAATGGGACGGTGCGAAGTGGGGCGGCGTGGATATTCCGGACTACAGCACTGCCGCACCAGGCAGCGATGTTGGGCCATTTATCATGCAGCCTGAAGGGATGGGACGTCTGTTTGCTATCGATAAGATGGCGGAAGGTCCGTTCCCGGAACACTACGAACCGTTTGAAACGCCGCTGGGTACCAACCCGCTGCACCCGAACGTGGTCTCTAACCCGGCAGCCCGTATCTTCAAGGGCGATCTCGAAGCGCTGGGTAAAAAAGACAAGTTCCCGTATGTGGGTACAACCTATCGTCTGACCGAGCACTTCCACTACTGGACCAAGCACGCGCTGCTTAACGCCATCGCGCAGCCGGAACAGTTTGTAGAGATCGGCGAGAAGCTGGCGAACAAGCTCGGCATTGCCCACGGCGATACCGTGAAAGTCTCCTCTAACCGCGGCTATATCAAGGCCAAGGCAGTGGTGACCAAGCGTATTCGCACGCTGAACGTTCACGGTCAGCAGGTGGACACCATTGGTATTCCTATCCACTGGGGTTACGAGGGCGTGGCGAAGAAAGGGTTTATTGCTAACACCCTGACGCCGTTCGTCGGTGATGCGAACACGCAGACGCCGGAGTTTAAGGCCTTCCTCGTGAACGTGGAAAAGGTGTAACGGAGACGACTTATGGCTTATCAATCGCAAGACATTATTCGTCGTTCCGCGACTAACGGTTTCACTCCCGCGCCTCAGGCACGGGACCACCAGCAGGAAGTGGCGAAGCTTATCGACGTAACCACCTGTATCGGCTGTAAAGCCTGTCAGGTGGCGTGTTCGGAGTGGAACGACCTCCGTGATGAAGTCGGTCACAACGTCGGGGTGTACGACAACCCGGCGGACCTGACCGCCAAATCCTGGACGGTAATGCGTTTCTCGGAAGTGGAGCAGAACGACAAACTGGAATGGCTTATCCGCAAAGACGGCTGTATGCACTGTGCGGATCCGGGCTGCCTGAAGGCGTGCCCGTCAGAAGGGGCTATCATTCAGTATGCCAACGGCATCGTCGACTTCCAGTCCGAACAGTGCATTGGCTGCGGCTACTGCATCGCCGGCTGCCCGTTCGACGTGCCGCGACTGAACCCGGAAGACAACCGCGTCTACAAATGTACGCTGTGCGTTGACCGCGTAACCGTCGGCCAGGAGCCAGCCTGCGTGAAGACCTGCCCAACCGGTGCTATCCACTTTGGCTCTAAAGAGGATATGAAAACGCTGGCGGCAGAACGCGTGGGCGAGCTGAAAACCCGTGGTTACGACAACGCAGGCCTGTACGATCCGGCCGGTGTTGGCGGTACGCACGTGATGTACGTGCTGCACCACGCCGACAAGCCGAATCTGTACCACGGCCTGCCGGAGAACCCGGAAATCAGCGCTACTGTTAAGTTCTGGAAAGGCATCTGGAAACCGCTGGCAGCGGTCGGGTTTGCTGCCACCTTCGCAGCAAGCATCTTCCACTACGTCGGTGTCGGCCCGAACCGCGCGGAAGAAGAAGACGATAACCTGCATGAAGAGAAAGACGAGGTGCGCAAATGAGAAAACGTGACACCATCGTGCGCTATACCGCGCCGGAGCGAATCAACCACTGGGTCACCGCCTTCTGCTTCATGCTGGCGGCCATAAGCGGACTGGGGTTCTTCTTCCCGTCCTTCAACTGGCTGATGCAGATCATGGGGACACCACAGCTGGCGCGTATATTGCACCCGTTTGTTGGCGTCATCATGTTCGCGTCGTTCATCATCATGTTTTTCCGATACTGGCACCATAACCTAATCAATCGGGATGATATCTTTTGGGCGAAGAATATTCGTAAGATCGTCGTCAACGAGGAAGTGGGTGATACCGGGCGTTATAACTTCGGCCAGAAATGCGTATTCTGGGCGGCGATTATTTTCCTGGTACTGTTGCTGGTGAGTGGTGTGATCATTTGGCGTCCGTATTTTGCGCCTGCTTTCTCAATCCCGGTGATCCGATTTGCGCTGATGCTGCATTCATTTGCCGCAGTGGCGTTAATTGTGGTTATCATGGTGCATATTTACGCCGCCCTTTGGGTGAAAGGCACCATTACCGCGATGGTGGAAGGATGGGTAACCAATACGTGGGCGAAGAAACATCACCCGCGCTGGTACCGTGAGGTCCGAAAGACAACGGAAAAGAAAACTGAATGAGTATTCGCATAATCCCGCAAGATGAGCTGGGTTCGAGCGAGAAACGCACGGCGGAATATATTCCGCCGTTGTTATTCCCCAGACTCAAGAACCTCTATAACCGCCGCGCAGAGCGTCTGCGCGAGCTGGCAGAGAACAATCCTCTGGGCGACTTTTTGCGCTTTGCCGCGCTGATTGCCCACGCACAGGAAGTGGTGCTTTACGACCATCCTCTGCAAATGGATCTCACCGCGCGCATCAAAGAAGCCAACGAGCAGGGTAAACCGCCGCTGGATATTCACGTGTTGCCGCGCGACAAGCACTGGCGCAAGCTGCTGCATTCGCTGATTGCCGAGCTTAAGCCGGAGATGAGCGGCACTGCGCTGGCGGTGATCGAGAACCTGGAAAAAGCCTCTGATATGGAGCTGGAAGAGATGGCGAGCGCGCTGTTTGCTTCCGACTTTACGCTTGTCAGCAGCGATAAAGCCCCGTTTATCTGGGCTGCGCTGTCGCTCTACTGGGCGCAAATGGCCAGCCTGATCCCAGGTAAAGCCCGCGCAGAATATGGCGAAGCACGTCAGTTCTGCCCGGTGTGCGGTTCAATGCCGGTGTCCAGCATGGTGCAGATCGGTACGTCCCAGGGGCTGCGCTACCTGCACTGCAACCTGTGTGAAACCGAATGGCACGTGGTGCGCGTGAAGTGCAGCAACTGCGAACAGACCCGCGATCTGAACTACTGGTCGCTGGAAAATGAAGAAGCGGCGGTGAAAGCGGAAAGCTGCGGCGACTGCGGGACCTACCTGAAGATTCTTTATCAGGAAAAAGACCCGAAAGTCGAAGCGGTGGCCGACGATCTCGCCTCGCTGATTCTGGACGCGAAGATGGAGCAGGAGGGCTTTGCCCGCAGCTCGATTAACCCGTTCCTGTTCCCGGGTGAAGGGGAGTAATTACCTCTGACAGTGCCGGGCGGCGCAAGCTTGCCCGGCCTACAGATGATAGGGTGAGACAACCCCAACAATTCCCGCAAAATCTTTCGTATTACGTGAAATCAACGGGCAATTTCTACTCTGGGCTGTGGCCAGAATGATGGCATCAGGCAGTTTCATCCCGTGCTCCTCACGGAGTAAAACGCTTCTTTCAGCGATTTCACGCGACACATCGATAATCTCAAAGGCACCCAATACAGCCGCCGTTTTTGCTTCATGACCGTGCCTGCGCGCGCCGACCATCACTTCCATCCATGTAATCAGGCTGATCGCCCGGTGCGATGCTGTGTTTTCAATCGCATTCGCTGCCTCAGTGCGATTATTAAAGAGATCGATAAGAATGTTGGTATCAAACACTGCCATGTGTTCCACAATTACCACTCCTCACGCAGCTTGCGTTCGTACTCCAGCCCATCTTCTTGCTGGTTGCCCCACAGACCCAGCGCATCACGAATAACCGAAGTGCTTTGCTGGTCGAGATACTGCTCTATCGCTTCTCGCAGCAATTCGGCACGAGGTTGATTCCGCAACTGTTTGAGGTTATCCAGCCGTTGAATGACGTCATCCGACAAATCGATCAGTATTCTGCCCATATCAAGGTTCACCAAAAGACTCATATATCATCCTAGTATATCACAAATGGTTAATTTTCAGGCAAAATACTCCTTGTCATTTTAAGGTCAAAGTTCATTTTAAAATTCGCGACCACTTTTGCGAGCCGCTTTCCAGAACCGAGTTCCCATGCAAATCCTCTATTTTCTTCCGCGATAATCCAGGTTATAACACTGTATATCCATACAGAAAAAAGGCATTCACATGGCGCTGGAAAAGGGTATAGATAAACTGGTTCAGGATTTTATTGCAGCAGGAAGGCCCTCTTCGAGTAGCCAGAGTATTGATGACCGGAGAGCGGGATATCTCGCCAGCACAGTGCTCGCAGGGGAGACAGAAACGCGCATAACGGTTGAAAAACTTGAACGTGAAGGTATGACTTTCCAGGTCTACTCACCAGGTAACGCGGCCAAATTACTGCCCACCGTTATTTATTATCACGGTGGCTGTTTTATCAGCGGTGGGTTTGAGACGCATGACAATCAGCTCCGCCAACTGGCGTATTACGGCAACTGTCGCGTGATTGCCATAAGATACCGACTGGCGCCAGAACATACCTTTCCGGCAGCACATGATGATGCAGAAAAAGGTGCAAACCTGGTACGGAAGTATGCGGATACGTTTGGGGTGGATACAAACCGGATCACCCTCTGCGGAGACAGTGCAGGAGGCCATCTGGCTCTGGTGACATCACTGCGGCTCAAGAAGGCAGGAGTCTGGTTACCCGCACAGCTGATTTTTATCTATCCCATGCTTGATGCTACCGCCAGGTCCGGGAGCTACACCCGCAATGGCCTGGATTATGTCATCACCCGCGATACGCTGTTGAGCGGCTTTGAAACGTATCTGGTTGATACCGAAAAGCTTCATCCTGAAGCCAGCCCGCTATGGCGAGATGATTTGAGCGGTCTGCCGCCTGTACACATTATTACTGCTGAATTTGATCCGCTATGCGATGAGGGAGAGACACTCTATCAATATCTGACAGAACAAGGCGTGGTGTGTACGGCTCAGCGCTGGTTGGGCGTGATCCACGGCTTCTTTCAGCTTGGCGGTATCAGCCAGTCAGCACGGGATGTCATACGAGATATCGCACGGCGAATTAATCCAGCCCAGCAATAAACCGGGCTGGACAAGATTACTCTTCCTCGTTCCCACCCTCTTCGTACGCGCCAAACGGCTTCGCAGGGAGAACGATGTAGGTACCTTCAAATACCGCGCCCGATGTTTCGTCACCAAAAAGCTCAACCTGCATCTGCACGCGGGCTTTGCGTCCACGAGCCAGGCGGTCAAGGTCGCCACCGAGCGACCCCAGATCGGCAACGGCACTTGGCTTGCCGCTTATCGGTGCGCTGTAGCGAATGTGGGCATCTGCAAGAATGATGGTGCCACCAAGATGGCGCTCTCGCAGCATCAGCCAGATAAGCCCCCAGCCAGTGAGCGTGGCCAGCGAGAAAAGGCTGCCTGCAAACAGCGTGTGGTGCGGGTTTTGATTGCCGATTTCCGGCATCGTGGTGATGAATTTTTGCCCCGTATACTGCTGGATACGGACACCCATTTTTTCACTCAGCGGGATGTGCTGATACCAGGCCTGTTGTAGCTGCCCGCACCAGTCTGCGCGATGCAAAATATCATCCAGCGTGGCAACGGGTTTAATCATCAGGAAATGGCGAACCGGGGTGGTTTGCGGTGTCGTGATTTCACCCTGGTTAACAAAACCCAGCTTGGCAAAAAACTCCACGGCATCCTCACGGGCGCTACAGGTCACGCGCTTTACGCCTTCCTGACGCGCGACAGACTCCAGGGTCATCGCCATCAGTGTGCCCAGGCCTTTGTCCTGAACCGAAGGATGGACTGCCATAAAACGAATGGAGGCTTCGTTATCGGCATTAATATACAACCGCCCAACGGCGACGAGGTT
This sequence comes from Enterobacter sp. Li2LvB3, assembly GCF_056156645.1. Classification (NCBI taxonomy): domain Bacteria; kingdom Pseudomonadati; phylum Pseudomonadota; class Gammaproteobacteria; order Enterobacterales; family Enterobacteriaceae; genus Enterobacter; species Enterobacter sp. Li2LvB3. Next base: position 29,697 of record NZ_JBSICG010000033.1, read on the forward strand.
ACCCTCTTCATCCACCACCATCTGGTGATGTGCCATTGCATCCCAGGCGTCACGTTCTGAGCCCTGAGGCTGATGTAATGGCTTGCGCAGCATTTCCCAGCGGAAATGGTAGTAAACGTCTAACTCTTCTTCTGTTTGCGGTACTCGAAGGTGATACATAGCTGTACTCTCTCTTGTTACCCGCGGCCACGCCGCCAGCTGGCTCATACCTGGAGCCAGAAAGTGACGGGGCCATCGTTCACCAGCGAAACCTGCATATCCGCAGCGAATCGTCCGGTTTGCGTATTCATTTCCTGTTGGCGACAACGCTCAACAAAGTACTCATAAAGCGCTTCTGCACGATCTGGCGCTGCCCCTCTGGAGAAGCCAGGTCGCATTCCGCGCTCAGTGTCCGCAGCAAGCGTAAATTGAGACACCACCAGCACGCTGCCACCCGCCTGCTGGACATTGAGATTCATCTTTCCTTCTGCATCGCTAAAGATGCGGTAGCCCAACACGCGCTCACATAAGCGGTTGGCTTTTTGTTCGTCATCTTCCTTTTCGACACCTAACAACACTAAAAGTCCTGGGCCAATTTCACCCGTCACCTCTCCCTCCACGGTGACGCTGGCACGGGTTACGCGCTGTATCAATGCAATCATGGTTGGTCTGCTTCTTGTTGTTTTTCAGCTTCTGCTGCTTTTCTGAGTTCTCGATATATTCCGAGAGTGACAGTTATTTCGGCACCAAGCAAGACGATACACCAGGTCCAGTACACCCAGACAAACAAAATGGGGATCACCGCCAGCACACCGTAGATCAGCTGATAAGACGGGAACATGGTGATATAGAGGGCAAATCCTTTTTTCCCCAGCTCAAAAAGCACTGCCGCCACCAGCGCGCCTAACACGGCATCGCGATTGGGTACGCGAGTGGTCGGGACTACGCTGTACAACAGCCAGAACGAGAGCCAGGACAACACCAGCGGGAAAAGGCGCAGCACATTGTCGATAACGCCATTTAGCTCACTGGCCCAACGCAACGAGAGCAGATAAGAGCTTATCGCCAGGCTCGCCCCCGCGAGCAGCGGCCCAAGCGTCAAAATCATCCAGTAAACGGCAAAAGAGTACACTCTGGGTCGAATCCGCTTACTGCGCCAGATAGTGTTCAGCGCACTATCAATGGCATACATCAACAGCAATGCCGTTACTATCAACCCACATGCCCCAACGGCGGTCATCTTGTTTGAATTGGCAACAAACTGTTCGATGTAATTCTGAATCACATCGCCGGTGGCCGGAATAAAGTTAGCAAAGATGAAATGACGCAGCTGTAGGCTTACATCCGCAAACATCGGGAATGCAGAAAAAAGGGCAAAAACAACCGCCACCAGCGGCACTAACGAGAGCAACGACACATAAGCAAGATTGCCTGCCAGTGTCGTCATGTTGTCCTCATCAATGCGATGCCAGAGAAGTTTCAGCCACGCCCTGAGCGGGCGGGTATGGTGAGCGGCTTTTTGATGAACGTTTTTTAGCATAACTGCTTCGCGAAATAGTGGGGTATCGTCTCTTTTCCGGTCACCAGAATTGACGTGATACCTAGCTGGTTAGCTCCCTCTATATTATCGGCGTTGTCGTCGAAAAAGACCGCATCCGCTGCGGAGTATCCTTCTTTCTGCAATACGGCCTGATAAATTCGCGCCTCAGGTTTGCGCATTCCCATCTCCTGGGAGAGATAGACGTGATCCGCTGCGGCATTTACCTCAGGATATTCATCTGGCCAGAATGTCGTGTGCAGACGGTTGGTATTTGACAGGACCACCACCCGGTGCCCTTGTTTGCGAAGTTTTTTCATGATGTCGGTGACTTCCGGGCGGATCGCCACAAATACAGCCTGCCAGCCGTGAGCAAATTGCTCGTAGCTTAATGACAGGTCCATTTCGTGACAAAAGCGCTCGGCAAACTCTTCATCACTGATTTCACCACGCTCATGCTGATGGAAGGTCTCACTCATCGCGAAGCTCTGTTTTAATGTCGCCAGCGGAACGCGGCTAAAGTCGCTCCATGCGCCCAGCACCCGATTAAAATCGATATCGACGATTACATTTCCTAAGTCAAAGATATAAAGCATGTTTATCTCCTTTTCGCCGTGGAAAAGTAACTGTAGCGGGAAAGATAAGCTTTGGCTATGCGCTGCGACATAACGCATAAAAAGAAAAACCCCGCCACAAAGGACGGGGTTTTGCAGACTAAAAGAAGCGTGAATTAGTCTTCTTTCGGACCGCGCATCGCACGTTTACGATCGTTCTCGGTCAGGTGACGTTTACGGATACGAATTGACTGTGGAGTCACTTCTACCAGTTCGTCATCATCGATGAATTCCAGAGCTTGCTCCAGGGTCATCTTGACTGGTGGAACCAGGACCGTTGCTTCGTCAGTACCTGACGCACGCATGTTGGTCAGTTTCTTACCGGTCAGGCAGTTTACAGTCAGGTCGTTAGAACGACTGTGAATACCGATGATCTGGCCTTCGTAAACTTCAGCACCGTGACCCAGGAACAGCTTACCGCGGTCCTGCAGGCTGAACAGTGCGAACGCAACCGCTTTACCCTGACCGTTGGAGATCAGAACGCCGTTGTTACGCTGGCCAACTTCGCCTGGACGAACGTCGTCGTAGTGGCTGAAGGTGGAGTACAGCAGACCAGTACCAGAAGTCATGGTCATGAACTCAGAACGGAAGCCGATCAGGCCACGGCTTGGGATCACGTAGTCGAGACGTACGCGGCCTTTGCCATCTGGATTCATGTTTTTCAGGTCGCCTTTACGCTCACCCAGAGCCTGCATTACAGAACCCTGATGCTGCTCTTCAACGTCCAGCGTTACGTTTTCGAACGGCTCTTGTTTACGGCCGTCGATTTCGCGGAAGATTACTTTCGGACGGGAAACCGCCATTTCGAAACCTTCACGACGCATGTTTTCGATAAGAACAGACAGGTGCAGCTCACCACGACCAGAAACACGGAATGCGTCTGCATCCGGAGTTTCTTCAACACGCAGCGCAACGTTGTGCACCAGCTCTTTATTCAGGCGGTCAAGGATCTGACGAGAGGTAACGAACTTACCTTCTTTACCACAGAACGGAGAGGTGTTGACGTTGAAGAACATGGACACGGTTGGTTCATCAACGGACAGAGCTGGCAGCGCTTCGACGCTCTGCGGATCGCAGATGGTGTCGGAGATGTTCAGCTCACCCAGACCGGTGATTGCGATGATGTCGCCAGCTTCAGCAACGTCACTCTCGATACGCTCAAGACCCAGGTGAGTCAGCACTTTACCGACTTTACCGTTACGGGTTTTGCCTTCGCTATCGATGATAGTAACCTGCTGGTTAGGCTTAACTTTACCGCGCTTGATACGACCAATGCCGATTACGCCAACATAGTTGTTGTAGTCGAGCTGAGAGATCTGCATCTGCAGGGTGCCGTCGAGATCAACGCTTGGTGCAGGAACACGGTCAACAATCGCCTGGTACAGCGGGGTCATGTCTTCAGCCATGTCTTCGTGGTCCAGACCTGCGATACCGTTCAGCGCAGAAGCGTAAACGATAGGGAAGTCCAGCTGCTCGTCGGTCGCATCAAGGTTAACGAACAGGTCAAATACCTGGTCAACAACCCAGTCAGGACGCGCGCCAGGACGGTCAACCTTGTTGATAACAACGATTGGCTTCAGACCATGGGCAAATGCCTTTTTGGTCACGAAGCGCGTCTGCGGCATTGGGCCATCCATTGCGTCAACGACCAGCAGCACGGAGTCTACCATGGACATTACACGTTCAACTTCACCACCGAAGTCGGCGTGCCCTGGGGTATCAACGATGTTGATACGGTAGTCATTCCATTTAATCGCGGTGTTTTTCGCGAGGATGGTAATCCCACGCTCTTTCTCCAAATCGTTGGAGTCCATCACGCGTTCTTGAGTTTCGGCACGAGCATCAAACGTACCGGATTGCTGCAGCAGCTTATCAACCAGGGTAGTTTTACCATGGTCAACGTGCGCGATGATGGCGATGTTACGCAAATTTTCGATCACAACTTTGCCTCAGGCATTTAGAAATAGCGCGTTATTGTACACGGATTAATCGCACTACAAAACAGGATCACAAACATCCCCCGCAAACAAGTATTGCAGAGATGCTTTGTGATCGCTTTCACGGAGCGGTAAAGGGCGCTTTAACGTAAATTGCACCAATATGGTGCTCAATGTTCACCATGGAGCACTATACTGGTGCAACATAACCATCATGGTGCAGCCCTTTTGCACTATGGTGCGCATGATAACGCCTTTTTGGGGTGTTTTAAAAGTTGGCACAGATTTCGCTTTATAAAAAATATGGCAACACAGCCAGTACAAGACAAAAATTGAAGACCTCGTTACCACGACGACAATGACCAATCTGGAGAGTTAAGTATGTCCGCTGAACACGTTTTGACGATGCTGAACGAACATGAAGTGAAGTTTGTTGATCTGCGCTTCACCGATACCAAAGGTAAAGAACAGCACGTCACAATCCCTGCACATCAGGTGAACGCCGAATTCTTTGAAGAAGGCAAAATGTTTGACGGCTCCTCCATTGGTGGCTGGAAAGGCATTAACGAATCAGACATGGTTCTGATGCCGGACGCAACTACTGCGCTCATTGACCCGTTCTTCGAAGAACCTACTCTGATCATCCGTTGCGATATTCTCGAACCAGGCACACTGCAAGGTTACGACCGTGACCCACGCTCCATCGCTAAGCGCGCAGAAGAGTACCTGCGTTCTACCGGTATCGCAGACACCGTTCTGTTCGGGCCAGAGCCAGAATTCTTCCTGTTTGACGACATCCGTTTTGGTGCTTCAATTTCTGGTTCCCACGTTGCTATCGATGACATCGAAGGCGCATGGAACTCCTCCACCAAATATGAAGGTGGTAACAAAGGTCACCGTCCAGGCGTGAAAGGCGGTTACTTCCCGGTTCCTCCGGTCGATTCCTCACAGGACATCCGTTCTACTATGTGTCTGATCATGGAAGAGATGGGCCTGGTTGTTGAAGCTCACCACCACGAAGTGGCAACTGCTGGCCAGAACGAAATCGCAACCCGCTTCAACACCATGACCAAAAAAGCGGATGAGATTCAGATCTACAAATACGTTGTGCACAACGTTGCGCACCGTTTCGGTAAAACTGCGACCTTCATGCCAAAACCAATGTTTGGCGACAACGGTTCCGGTATGCACTGCCACATGTCTCTGTCCAAGAACGGCACCAACCTGTTCTCTGGCGACAAATATGCGGGTCTGTCCGAGCAAGCGCTGTTCTACATCGGTGGTGTTATCAAACACGCTAAAGCGATCAACGCCCTGGCGAACCCAACCACCAACTCCTACAAGCGTCTGGTCCCAGGCTATGAAGCACCAGTAATGCTGGCTTACTCTGCTCGTAACCGTTCTGCTTCTATCCGTATCCCGGTTGTTGCTTCTCCGAAAGCGCGTCGTATCGAAGTTCGCTTCCCGGACCCAGCAGCTAACCCATACCTGTGCTTCGCTGCTCTGCTGATGGCTGGTCTTGACGGTATCAAGAACAAGATCCACCCAGGTGAAGCAATGGACAAAAACCTGTATGACCTGCCGCCAGAAGAAGCGAAAGAGATCCCACAGGTTGCCGGTTCTCTGGAAGAAGCGCTGCAGGCGCTGGACGCTGACCGCGAGTTCCTGACTGCAGGTGGTGTGTTCACTGACGAAGCTATCGACGCATACATCGCTCTGCGTATCGAAGAGAATGACCGTGTGCGTATGACTCCGCACCCAGTTGAATTCGAACTGTACTACAGCGTTTAATTTTTAACGGGTTTCGCGCGACTTTTTACGCGCGACCCCGAAAGCTGTTTTTTTGTTGCCGTGGAAACTTTCAGCCCATCTTCGGATGGGCTTTTTTCTCCACCAACAACCTGATCTCACGCGCTTTTACGCCGAAAAAGCTATACTGCACTAAATTAGTGCAAACAACTCCAGGAGACTGCTGAATGGCAACTGGCACGCTGCCCGATGCTGGGCAGATCCTCAATTCCTTAATTAACAGTATCTTGTTGGTCGACGACGAGCTGGCAGTGCATTACGCCAACCCGGCGGCGCAGCAACTGCTTGCCCAGAGCGCACGCAAACTGTTTGGTACACCGCTCCCGGAATTGCTGAGCTATTTTTCACTGAATATTGGCCTGATGCAGGAAAGTTTACAGGCCGGTCAGGGGTTCACCGATAACGAAGTGACGCTGGTGATAGACGGACGTTCCCATATTCTTTCGCTGACGGCGCAACGCCTTCCTGAGGGGCTTATTCTGCTCGAGATGGCACCGATGGATAATCAGCGTCGCCTTAGTCAGGAACAGCTCCAGCATGCCCAGCAGATCGCTGCCCGGGATTTGGTGCGTGGGCTGGCCCATGAAATCAAAAACCCACTGGGTGGTTTGCGCGGTGCGGCACAGCTGCTGACCAAAGCACTCCCCGACCCTGCGCTTGCCGAATACACCAACGTCATCATTGAGCAGGCAGACCGTCTGCGTAATCTGGTCGACAGACTGCTTGGGCCGCAGCAACCGGGAATGCACGTATCAGAAAGCATTCATAAAGTGGCTGAGCGGGTGGTGAAACTCGTGTCGATGGAGTTACCGGAAAACGTCACGCTGGTGCGCGATTACGATCCAAGCCTGCCAGAACTGGCGCACGATCCTGACCAGATTGAACAGGTTCTTCTGAATATCGTGCGTAATGCTCTTCAGGCGCTTGGGCCTGAAGGTGGTGAAATTATTCTGCGCACCCGTACCGCTTTCCAGTTAACGCTGCACGGTGTGCGTTACCGACTTGCGGCAAGAATAGACGTTGAGGATAACGGGCCAGGCATCCCATCGCATCTTCAGGACACATTGTTCTACCCGATGGTTAGTGGCCGCGAAGGCGGTACAGGACTGGGGTTATCCATTGCCCGTAATTTGATTGATCAACACTCTGGCAAAATTGAATTTACCAGTTGGCCGGGTCATACCGAGTTTTCGGTTTACCTGCCAATTAAAAAATAAAGGTGACGTGTATGCAACGAGGGATAGTCTGGGTAGTCGATGACGATAGCTCCATCCGTTGGGTGCTTGAACGCGCACTCACGGGAGCGGGATTAAGCTGCACGACGTTTGAGAGCGGCAGCGACGTGCTTGATGCACTCACCACCAAAACCCCGGATGTTTTGCTGTCAGATATTCGGATGCCGGGCATGGACGGGCTGGCGCTCTTAAAGCAGATCAAACAACGCCACCCAATGCTTCCGGTCATCATAATGACTGCCCACTCCGATCTGGATGCCGCCGTCAGTGCGTACCAGCAAGGGGCATTCGATTATCTGCCAAAACCCTTTGATATCGACGAAGCGGTAGCCCTGGTTGAGCGCGCCATCAGCCACTACCAGGAGCAGCAACAACCCCGCAATGCGCCAGTTTTTGGCCCGACGACGGACATCATCGGCGAAGCGCCTGCCATGCAGGACGTTTTTCGCATTATCGGTCGTTTGTCCCGTTCTTCCATTAGCGTATTGATTAACGGCGAATCGGGAACCGGTAAAGAACTGGTTGCCCATGCGCTACACCGGCATAGCCCGCGTGCGAAAGCACCGTTTATCGCTCTGAACATGGCGGCGATCCCGAAGGATTTGATTGAGTCAGAACTGTTCGGCCATGAAAAAGGGGCATTTACCGGCGCAAACACTATTCGCCAGGGTCGCTTTGAACAGGCTGACGGCGGGACCCTTTTCCTGGATGAAATCGGCGATATGCCGCTGGATGTTCAGACCCGCCTGCTTCGCGTGCTGGCTGATGGGCAGTTCTACCGTGTGGGGGGTTATGCTCCCGTAAAAGTAGACGTGCGTATTATTGCCGCAACGCACCAGAACCTTGAGCAGCGCGTTCAGGAGGGCAAATTCCGTGAAGACTTGTTCCATCGTCTTAACGTGATCCGCGTTCACCTGCCACCGCTGCGCGAGCGTCGCGAGGATATCCCTCGTCTGGCGCGCCACTTCCTCCAGGTTGCCGCGCGTGAGCTGGGTGTGGAGGCCAAATTGCTCCACCCGGAAACCGATGCCGCCCTCACCCGCCTGGCCTGGCCTGGCAACGTGCGTCAGCTTGAAAATACCTGTCGCTGGTTGACGGTCATGGCCGCCGGTCAGGAAGTGCTGATTCAGGATTTACCAGGAGAGCTGTTCGAAGCCACCGCTCCAGAAAGCAGCACCGGACATGCGCTGCCAGACAGCTGGGCGACACTTCTGGCGCAATGGGCGGATCGCGCGCTACGATCCGGTCATCAAAACCTGCTTTCAGAGGCTCAGCCAGAAATGGAACGCACGTTGTTAACCACTGCGCTTCGTCATACTCAGGGCCATAAACAGGAAGCGGCTCGTTTACTGGGATGGGGACGCAATACCCTGACACGTAAGCTGAAAGAGCTGGGAATGGAGTGATTTTTACCGCTGTGTAAAGATTACTAATTGAGCGCAAATTGCCGTTATTTTGCGCTTTACTGTTCCGATGAGTTTTGTATGATCGTGCCCGGAAATTGGGGGGACCATCATGCTGGAATCATTAGTGAATTTGCTCTCGAGCGGAGCAGCCGAAAGCCACACGCCACAAACCGCCGTTGCTGCTGTATTGTGTGCGGCGCTGGTTGGGCTGTTTAGCTAGCGGGCTTGAATGTAAATGCCGGGTGGCGGTGGCGGCTTCGCCTTACCCGGCCTACATTTTGACGCAATTCTGCGCGTATTAAATCACCCGCGAGAACTGTTGCAGACGCGCTTTCTGACGCAAATACGCGTCGAAGCACATGCAGATATTACGAATCAACAAACGCCCTTTCGGCGTAACCTCAATCGCACTCTCCGAAATATCCACCAGCCCATCCTTCGCCAGCGGAGCAAGCAGCTTCAGGTCTTCCGCAAAGTACTCGTTAAATACCAGATCCCACTGCACTTCTGTCGCACTGAAATCGAGACGGAAATTACAGATAAGCGCCTTAATCACATCACGGCGAATACAATCATCCCGCGTTAACGCGATACCGCGCCACAGCGCATTACCTGTGTCATCGACCTGCTGGTAGTACTGCTTTAACTCTTTCTGGTTCTGCGCGTAGCAGTCGCCAATCATGCTGATGGCCGAAACGCCCATCCCCAGTAAATCGGTGTCGCCCTGGGTGGTGTAGCCCTGGAAGTTGCGGTGCAGCACACCTTCACGCTGGGCAATCGCCAGCTCATCGTCCGGGCGGGCAAAGTGATCCATACCAATAAACTGATAACCGGTATCGGTCAGCGAAGTGATGGTTTCCTGCAAAATATCCAGCTTCTGCTGGGCAGAAGGTAGATCCGCATCCTTGATTTTGCGCTGCGCGGCGAACAACGTTGGCAGGTGCGCATAGTTAAAGACACTCAGGCGATCGGGATTGAGCTCAGCCACACGCTTCAGCGTAAAGGCGAAGCTCTCTGGCGTCTGTTTTGGCAGGCCGTAAATCAGGTCAATGTTGGTCGACGTAAAGCCGATATCACGCGCATGGTTCAGCAAGGCAAAAATAAAGTCTTCATCCTGCTCACGGTTCACCAGACGCTGCACTTCTTTGTTGAAATCCTGCACGCCCATACTCAGGCGGTTAAAACCTTCAGCGCGTAAGTGATCCAGTACATCCAGCTCAATTTCACGTGGATCGACCTCGATCGAAATTTCAGCGTCATCGTTAAAATTGAAGTTACCGCGCATCAACGCCATCAGTCGGCTGATTTGTGCTTTGTTCAGATAAGTTGGCGTACCGCCACCCCAGTGCAACTGGCTGACGTGGCGTCCGGCAAAGAGCGGCGCACGATGCAGGATTTCCTGTTCAAGTGCATCCAGATATTGATCGGCCTTGTGCTGCTGGCGGGTAACAATTTTATTGCAGCCACAGAAGTAGCAGAGCTTATGGCAGAACGGAATATGGACGTAGAGCGAAAGCGGGCGCTCAGGATAGCGGGCAACAGCCTGAAGAAATTCAGGCTCACCGAAGGTATCGGTGAACTCCAGCGCGGTTGGGTATGACGTATAGCGTGGCCCGGAATAGTTATATTTCTGGATTAGGGCCAAATCCCAGTCGATAGATGGTACAGACATACTCACTCCTTCCGTTGGTGTCGCGTTCGTATACGGCGGCCCGTTCTGGCCCCATTGCGGGCCATCATTCGGGTGCGCAGCCACTTATGTCGCCGCGACAACCGCCGTAGTTTAACGAATAACCACACCAGATAACATATAACCGGAAGGGTTATAAGCAGGACTGTCGTACCTGCCGGGTGCAAATGTTAGTTTCCACCCTTCAGAAGACGCATCATATCTTCCTGCTTCTCTTCTTCTTCTTCGTCATCTTCATCGTCGTAAGACAGACCAAGTTTCTGCATTAGCTCATCGATACGATCCAGTTTGGCATCAACCCACGACTGTTCTTCAGCGGTCAGGGCCTCTCCCTCTTCAAGACGTTCCAGCAGCGCGTCCAGGCGCTCATCATTCTCCAGCATATCCAGCTCAGCCTGCGGTGAAAGCATAGGTTTCTCGCTCTTTGGTTTGTGCTGCTTAGTGACCGGGGTGTCTGTCACGCCCAGTTGAATGGGAGTTTTACTGCCGATACGCGGATCTTTCTGCTGCTTGTTTTTCGCAGAAGAGGACGATTCACCGCTACCGTTCGCACGGCTGCCCGCAGCATGACCACGATGCTTTTTATCGCGTTTACGATCGCGCGCTTCCTGGTTCAGTTCTTCGCGCGTTTTGCGGCGTGCTTTTGCAGGGCGTTTTGCGCCCGCTACGGAGGTCGGTTTTTTCATGATGTTTTATCTTTAAGTCGTTTTCTTCAGTATAGAATTGCGGCGAAATCTAGCAGAAAGCAAGCAAAGAAAAAAGGCGACAGAGCAATCTGTCGCCTTTTTTCCTGACTCACAACCCTTAACGGGTCAGACATTCCTTGTTTGCCTACAACGAACCCTGTTTTATCCTTTGGCAGATACCGTCCGTGATACGGTTCCCTTTCCTGTTTTAAACGCCTCCAGGCGCTTGTCATCCTGACAATCCTGAGTCTTCGCCTCCTGGCGCTCCTGACCCTTATCCTTAAGTCGTTATCCTGTTGGCATCCTCGCCTTGCCGCACACTTTACCTTGTTCCATTAAACTAACAAGCAACAGAAAGGTACAAAAGTGGATTTTAAGAAAATTACCCATAATTAACTTTATGATTTTAAATGGTTTGTGTTTTTTAACACCTGCGATTTCTCTGAGATCTCCCATAGCATCTATGGCAGATCTCCTACACCGTCTGCGGTTATGGCCTACAGGGTTATTACGATGAGAAAAGCCTTTTGCCCGCATTCAGGTATAATCCCCCACAGATTACGATTTCTGGAGACGACCACGTGACTACCTGGAACTACCAACAGACGCATTTTGTTACCAGTGCGCCTGATATTCGCCACTTACCTTCTGATACAGGGATTGAAGTTGCATTTGCTGGCCGCTCCAATGCGGGGAAATCCAGCGCCCTGAATGCGCTGACCAATCAGAAAAGCCTGGCGCGTACGTCAAAAACGCCTGGCCGTACTCAGTTGATCAACCTGTTTGAAGTGGCTGACGGTAAACGTCTGGTCGACTTGCCAGGCTATGGTTACGCGCAAGTACCGGAAGAGATGAAGATCAAATGGCAACGTGCGCTGGGTGAATACCTGGAAAAACGCCTGTGTCTTAAAGGTCTTGTGGTTCTGATGGATATTCGCCATCCATTGAAAGACCTCGATCAGCAAATGATCGACTGGGCCGTGGCGAGTGATATTGCGGTGCTCGTGCTGCTGACGAAAGCCGATAAACTGGCGAGCGGCGCACGTAAAGCACAAGTGAATATGGTTCGCGAAGCGGTACTGGCATTTAATGGCGATGTGCAGGTTGAGCCATTCTCCTCGCTGAAAAAGCAAGGTGTCGACAAACTGCGTCAGAAGCTTGATGGCTGGTTCAACGAGCTGGAGCCCGCGACAGAAGCGGAAGAAGAGTAATAACGCGCGCGGCAATGACCGCGCTTTTTTTTGCCCGCAATTTTCTTTGGCACAATAAAAAACGCCCCAGTCATTACTGACTGGGGCGGCTAAAATATTCAGCCAAATCCGATTACGTGAAGTAAAAGGTCTGAAAGATAGAACATCTTACCTCTGTACCCTACGTCGTTAACTCTACTCTTTTTTTATCGATCGAAAAAGCACTTTTCGTAGTTTTTTTTCATTCTTTACATAGGGAATTCTAATGATCATCACAAAACGCACCTGGTTATGTTGCTAAGTTACATAAAAAGCACGTTATTCGCCTGACCCTTAGTGAGCTTGATCCCAGTTTTCCCCACTGCCCACTTCCACCAGCAATGGCACATCCAGTTTCATGCTGCTTTCCATCAGTTCGTGGATCTTTTTCGACACAGCAGCCAGGTCATCTTTATGCACTTCGAACACCAGTTCATCGTGCACCTGCATGATCATGCGCACACGCGGTTTCTCGTGTTCCAGCCAGGCATCAACGGCAATCATTGCACGTTTAATGATGTCAGCTGCGGTACCTTGCATCGGGGCATTGATCGCTGCACGCTCTGCGCCGGCACGGCGAGCTGCATTGCTGGATTTAATGTCCGGCAGATAAAGACGACGGCCCTCCAGAGTTTCAACGTAGCCTTTCTCCTTCGCCTGGGCGCGAGTACGCTCCATATAGTCCAGCACACCCGGGTAACGCTCGAAGTAGAGATCCATATACTTCTGCGACTCTTTACGCGGAATGTTGAGCTGACGCGAAAGCCCGAATGCGCTCATGCCATAAATCAGACCGAAGTTGATCGCTTTTGCACTACGGCGCTGCTCGTTCGTCACGCTTTCTAGCGGCAGGCCAAACACCTCTGCTGCGGTAGCGCGATGAATATCCTTCCCTTCGGCAAATGCAGTCAGCAAACCTTCATCACGCGACAGATGCGCCATAATACGCAGTTCAATTTGCGAGTAGTCCGCAGAGACAATCAGGTAATCATCCGGGGCAATAAACGCCTGGCGAATACGACGCCCCTCTTCATTACGAACCGGGATGTTTTGCAGGTTTGGATCGGTCGATGAAAGTCGCCCGGTCGCAGCAACCGCCTGATGATAGGAGGTATGCACACGCCCTGTTTTCGGGTTAATCATCAATGGTAGCTTATCGGTATAGGTCGATTTAAGCTTCGCAAGCCCACGATACTCGAGGATCACTTTTGGCAGCGGATAATCCAGCGCCAACTCCTCAAGCACTTCTTCAGAGGTCGATGGTGCGCCGCCAGGGGTTTTCTTCAATGGCTTGATGCCCTGTTTTTCAAACAGGATAGTTTGCAGCTGTTTCGGCGATGACAGGTTAAACGCCTCGCCGGCAAGCTCATGCGCTTTTTGCTCAAGCTCGGTAAGACGTTGCGCCAGCTCACCCGAGTGGTTATGCAGCACCGTTGGGTCGATTTTCACGCCGTTGCGTTCAATACGGGACAGCACCGGCACCAGCGGCATTTCGATATGCTGGAATACGCTCAGCGGGCCTTCGTTCTTCTGAAGCTTTGGCCACATCTTCAGATGCAGTTGCAGCGTTACGTCGGCATCTTCTGCCGCATAGCGGCCTGCTTCTTCCAGCGCAATCTGGTTAAAGGTCAGCTGGTTTTTACCCTTACCGGCAATCTCTTCAAAGGTAATGGTTTTGTGCTTCAGCCAGCGATCGGACAAGGAGTCCATATCGTGACGGCCTGCAACGCTGTCCAGAATGTAGGATTCCAGCATGGTGTCGAAGGCAATACCGCGCAGCTCAATACCGTAGTTTTGCAGGATGCCACGGTCATATTTAAGGTTTTGCCCCACCTTAAGGACTTTGTCGTCTTCAAGAAGAGGTTTGAGCAATTCCAGCACGCGCTCGCGAGGAATTTGATCCGGTGCGTCCAGGTAGTCATGCGCCACAGGGACATATGCAGCCAGGCCCGGCTCCGTTGCAAACGAGAGGCCAACCATATTGGCGGAGATGTTGTCGAGGCTGTCCGTCTCAGTATCGAACGCGAAGACCGGTGCCTTCTTCAGTTTTTCAATCCACGCAATTAACTGCGCTTCTTCAAGCAGGGTTTCATAGTGTTCAGAAGACAGGGCGCTCACCGGCTCTTCTTCTACTTCAACCTCAACTTCGAGGGTTTCTTTTGGTTTTGCCGCAGGTTTAGCACCCTTCGCCTGCATCCATTTGCCTGCTTCGACGTCTGTCGTCCAGCGTTTGAATTCGTATTTTTTAAACAGACTGAGCAGATCGTCCGCTGACGGTTGCTGCACTTCAAGTTGCTCGCAACCCAGCTCCAGCTCAACGTCAGTTTTGATGGTTGCCAGTTTATAAGAGAGGTAAGCCAGATCTTTATTTTGCTCAAGCTTAGCCGCCATCGTCTTCGCGCCGCGGAATGTCAGGCTCGCGATTTTATCTGATTCGCCGTAAAGCGTATCCAGCCCGCCAAGCCCCTGCAACAACGCCTGAGCCGTCTTTTCACCCACACCCGGTACGCCCGGAATGTTATCGGAGGAGTCGCCCATTAAGGCAAGGAAATCGATGATCAGTTCGGGCGGCACACCGTATTTGGTGACAACTTCTTCTGGCCCCAGAATGGTGTTCGTCATGGTGTTAATCAGGGTGATCCCTGGCGTCACCAGCTGCGCCATATCTTTATCGCCGGTGCTGATAAGCACGGGACGGCCCAGTTTTTCGGCTTCACGCGCCAGCGTGCCGATTACGTCATCAGCCTCTACCCCGGACACCGCCAGCAGCGGCAGACCCATCGCTTTCACCATCGTGTGCAGCGGTTCTATTTGTGCGCGCAGATCGTCAGGCATTGGCGGACGATGAGACTTGTAGTCTTCGAATAATTCATCACGGAAGGTTTTGCCCTTCGCATCAAAAACAACGGCCGCATGGGTCGGTTGATACTGAAGGATCAGGCTGCGCAGCATGTTTAACACGCCATACATCGCGCCGGTAGGCTCTCCTGCGCTATTGGTCAGAGGAGGAAACGCATGATACGCCCGATACAGGTAAGAAGAGCCATCGACGAGAATAAGAGGGTTTTCTGGGATCTGAACCATAATGTCCGTGCCTTTAATCAATTTATGGGTAAAGGATGCCACAGAAGGATGAAAACATCAGTTTTTAGCGCTGATAACAGGAAAAGATTTTGCGATCGTGAGGATCGCTCGCAAATTTCAATCTGTGGATAAGTTTGTGCATATTTTTGCTTCATATGAATAACAGCCATGAAAATTATATACCACATTCTATTTTTATATTTAATATCAGTTAGTTGATTATTGATCCGGGATCTCTTTCGTCAACTGATGACAATTTACTCCATGTGGATATAAGCCTTGCCATTCCCACCATCATAGTGGAATCGTCTGCTGCTGAGTAAAAGCCTCAGGCTCGCGGTATGAAAGCGCCATTATTGTGTCTGTTTTCTGGTAAAATCAGCGCCCAGCGCCGGAAACCGGCCGCACCTTATAGATAACTATCTGAAAATGCTCATTATGTTGAGATTACTTGCTGCGATAACATTACTGTTAAGCATCATTTTAACTATTCTGGTTACCATCGCCTGTTCGGTGCCGATTATTGTCGCCGGAATAATTAAACTGCTGTTGCCTGTTCCCGCAGTCTGGCGCGCGGTTTCTACATTTTGTAATTTTATGATGTACTGCTGGTGCGAAGGTTTGGCCATACTGCTTTACCTGAATCCCCGCCTGAAGTGGGATGTTGAAGGTCTGGACAGACTGAACAAAAAGAACTGGTATTTGCTTATCTGCAATCACCATAGCTGGGCAGATATCGTGATTTTATGCGTGTTGTTCCGCAAACATATCCCAATGAACAAATACTTCCTGAAACAGCAGCTAGCCTGGGTTCCTTTTATTGGTCTGGCCTGTTGGGCGCTGGATATGCCGTTTATGAAGCGCTATTCGCGCAGCTATCTGATCCGCCATCCAGAACGCCGCGGTAAAGATGTAGAAACCACGCGCCGCTCATGCGAAAAGTTTCGGGCGCATCCGACGACCATCGTTAACTTTGTTGAAGGCTCGCGTTTTACTGAAGAAAAACGCCAGCAAACGCGCTCACCTTACCAGAACTTATTACCACCGAAGGCCGCAGGAATTGCGATGGCGCTTAACGTATTAGGGGAACAGTTCGATAAGCTGCTTAACGTCACCTTATGCTATCCGGAAAACGATAAGACGCCATTCTACGATATGCTCAGCGGCAAATTAACGCGGATTGTGGTGCGGGTCGATCTGGTGCCTGTGGATGCAGAGCTGCATGGTGATTACGTTAACGATAAGAATTTCAAACGTCGTTTCCAGCTTTGGCTCAATACACTCTGGAAAGATAAAGACGAGCAGATAAACAACATAAAATCTTCATATAAAAACGCCGGTCACTGACCGGCGTTTTTTTCTTACTTCTTCTCAACCAGATATTTCACGGTATCGGCATACTGTTGTACGAAGATATCCATGCTGCTGGTATCCATGCCCTGCATGTTCAGCTGGTATTTGCCGTTAACATACATCGCCGGAACCCCCTGCAATTGCAGGTCGGCTGCCGCTTTCTCTTGCTGAGCAACCAGAGATTTCACCACGAAGCTGTTCCAGGCCGCGTCATAATCTTCGCCCTTCACACCCGCATCAACGAATACTTTACGGATATCAGCAGTCGTTTGCACAGTCTGGGTTTTCTGCACAGCTTCAAACATTGGGGAGGTGATCTTGTCTTCCACACCCAGGGCAATGGCAACCGCCCACGCCTGAGTCAGGTCTTTGCCCAATGGGCCCAGGAACTCAACGTGGTACTTGGTCATTTTGGTGCCTTCCGGCAGCTTTTTCTTCACGTTGTCAGAAACATGCAGCACCTGCTCAAACTCATAGCAGTGCGGGCAATAGAACGAAAAGAACTCCAGAACCTGTGGCTCACCCGCTACTGGCTTCTCGAGCGTGATGAACTGCTTGCCGTCAGTAAACTGAGCAGCAGAAGCGCTAAATGCCAGAATCATACCTGCCAGCGCCAGCCAAATTTTTTTCATGATCAACTTTCTCCTGGGTGTGTCCAATTAATACATCGGCGTTAATTGCAGAGGGGGTTCCTGAAGAACCTTAACCTGCTCGGTAAATGTGGATATCTGGTTGCGCCAGTAATCCTCCCCGGTAAGCCACGGGAAATTTCGGGGAAATGCGGGGTCATCCCAACGCCTGATTAACCATGCGAGATAATAAACAAAACGCATCGCACGTAAAGGTTCAATCAGGGCAATTTCGTCTGAATTAAAGGGACTAAACTCTTCATAAGCTTCAATGATGGTTTCAAGCTGCATACGCTGCTCGGCTTTGTCCCCATTGAGCAGCATCCACAGATCCTGAACGGCTGGCCCCATTCGGGCATCGTCCAGGTCAACAAACAGTGGGCCATCACGCCAGAGAATATTACCGGCATGGCAATCCCCATGCAGACGAAGCACTGGAATATCGTCGCGCCAGCATGACTTCACCGCATCGATTAGTTTATCCGTCGCAGCGAGAAAATTATCTTTCAGCATTGCCGGGATAAGTGCTGACGATTCGAATACCTGACGTGGCTCCTGAAGATATTCCTGAATGCCCATGGTCGGGCGAGCAATAAACGGTTTTTTACGGCCAGTCTGATGGATTCGCCCAAGATAACGCGCAACCCATTCCATTTGATCGATATTGTCGGCTTCGAACTGGCGGCCACCCAGGCTGGGAAATACAGCAAAGTAGAATCCCTGGTGAGTGAGCAACGTCTGGTTATTGAATTTCAGCGGCGCGGCAACAGGGACATCGTCCTCCAGCAGATCGTGGGCAAACTGATGTTCTTCCTGGATTTGCTCCGCGGACCAGCGCTCGGGGCGATAAAATTTAACGACAAAACGCTGCCGATCCTCGTCCTGAAATTGATAGACGCGGTTTTCGTAGCTATTTAAGGGAGTTAACCCGGAATCCACCCGAATACCCTGCTCAAAAAGGGCATCCATAATGGTATCCGGGTGCAATGTCTGGAAAGTAAAAGCCTGGTCGTTCATCCGATCATCCGGAAAATATACGAATGATTCAGGATATCATCTTGTGGCGATTTCGGAGTCGCCGCTTACAAGCTTTTACTCTTTAATTACGCCACGTGCGCGCAGTAATGCGGTTTTAAAATCTTCCTCATAATCTTTCTGAATACCCGGAATAACAGCATCTTTTGCAGAGTCGCGCATTTTAAGGTGATAGATCAGGATGTCATCAGAAAGGTCTGTCAATTCACCGTCATAACCTGACTCTTTCGCCAGTTTCTGCAAAAATTGCATCAGGTTCAGCTCTGGCTCTTTTTGCCAGGCCGGCTGGAGGAGTTCAATAACTTCATTCAGACGTTTACATTTCATGGTGGTGCTCCTTTCATTTAGAAAGACACGTTAGCAGGGTCAATCCCACAATAAAAGAGGCGATATTCGTGAATCGATATCAGGAAATTACCGGTGTCGTTCTGGCAGGCGGAAGAGCAACGCGTATGGGAGGGAAAGATAAGGGGCTTGAGGAGCTAAACGGTAAGCCCTTATGGAAACATGTCGCCGACACTCTGTCAGGCCAGGTCGCATCAATCGCCATTAGCGCTAACCGCAATATCGATATTTATGAGCGTAGCGGATTTGCAATCTATCAGGATAAGCTTGCTGATTACCCGGGTCCTTTGGCTGGAATGCTCTCGGTGATGCAGCAATCTCAGGGGGAGTGGTTTCTTTTTTGCTCGTGTGATACGCCTTTTA
Source organism: Enterobacter sp. Li2LvB3 (assembly GCF_056156645.1). Lineage (NCBI taxonomy): Bacteria > Pseudomonadati > Pseudomonadota > Gammaproteobacteria > Enterobacterales > Enterobacteriaceae > Enterobacter > Enterobacter sp. Li2LvB3. The sequence goes on from NZ_JBSICG010000033.1 coordinate 48,628, forward strand.
TTCCGTCTTGCCTTGTTGAGCGCATGGCGATGCAACGAGGCGTATCACCCGTTGTCTGGGTACATGATGGTGAACGGGATCATCCAACAATTGCATTAATTAACAAAGCGTTAGTCCATGACCTGCAAACTTATCTTGCGGCGGGTGAAAGGCGAGTGATGGTATTTATGCGCCAGTCTGGCGGGCATTCTGTTGATTTTAGCGATTTGAAGTCGGCGTTTATCAATGTGAACACAACGGAAGATCTTCAGCTGATGCAGGTGAAACGATGACACCGATTTTGGCCATTTCAGCCTGGAGTGGAACAGGTAAAACCACACTCCTGAAAAAACTGATACCTGCCCTTTGCGATAAAGGGATCCGCCCGGGGTTAATCAAACATACTCATCACAATATGGACGTAGATAAACCCGGTAAAGACAGTTACGAACTTCGCAAAGCAGGCGCAGCGCAGACGATGGTGGCAAGTACCCAGCGCTGGGCATTAATGACTGAAACGCCTGATGAGGCACCGCTGGATCTCGCTTATCTGGTCAGCCGGATGGATCATTCGTTGCTGGATTTGGTCCTGGTGGAAGGATTTAAACATGAAGCAGTACCGAAAATACTGCTTTTCAGACGCGATGCGGGGCACGATATCGCTGAATTAACGCTGGATGAACATGTTATTGCAGTGGCCAGCGATATAGGGTTAGACCTGCCAGTACCGGTTCTTGATTTGAATGATGTGGACGGGATTGCAGAGTTTATTATGACATGGAGTGCGGCCTGACTTCGCCTTACCCTGCCTATAAAAACCTGTGGTTCAG
>NZ_JBSICG010000034.1:0-47572 GCF_056156645.1 Enterobacter sp. Li2LvB3
GCTTCCGAGGAATGACAAGCGGAAAAATACAATTTTATTTCAACCGCTCACCTTTTAGCCAAAACGCCTATTTTTGGTGCTTTTTAATCTCTTTTGGCAGCTCTGCCAGGCTATTAATCACCCAATCCGCTGCATTCTCTGCTTCTGGCGTCACTGGCTTGCCGGTGCGAACTAATATTTTGGTGCCTACGCCGGCTGCGGTTGCGGCCTGCATATCTTCCAGTTTATCGCCCACCATATAAGAAGCAGCCATATCAATGTGCAGAAATTCCTGCGCAGAGATAAACATACCCGGATGCGGCTTACGACAGTCGCAGGTCTGACGATACTCTTCTACTGTTCCCTGTGGGTGGTGCGGGCAATAATAGATACCGTCGAGATCGACACCACGATCGGCTAACGACCAGTCCATCCATTCCGTTAGCGTTTCAAACTGCGCCTCGGTGAATTTACCGCGAGCAATACCAGACTGGTTGGTGACAACCACCAGCGCATAGCCCATCTCTTTTAACTGGCGCATTGCATCTATTACGCCTTCGATAAACTCGAACGCGTCAATCTCATGGACATAACCGTGATCCACATTAATGGTGCCATCACGATCGAGAAAAATTGCGGGTACTGATTTTGCCACCGGTTTGCTCCTGAAAAAGGCGTGTCCGGTTAGTATCTCATGAATCACAGCGCAATAAAGTGCTCATCGCACAGAGTTGGATTGATTTAGACGTCTGGATGCCTTAACATCCATTTTGTTTACGGTCATCACCCGTATCCGGCAGAATAAAATGCCACGGCTAACTTACATACGATAAAAATAATCTAATGATTAAACTTTCCAATATCACCAAAGTGTTCCAGCAGGGGAACCGAACCATTCAGGCGCTGAACAACGTCAGCCTGCATGTTCCTGCTGGTCAAATTTATGGCGTCATTGGCGCATCGGGTGCGGGTAAAAGTACGCTGATCCGTTGTGTTAACCTGCTTGAGCGCCCAAGCCAGGGCAGCGTAGAAGTTGGCGGACAAGAACTTACCGCACTCTCAGAGAAAGAATTAACAAAAGCGCGTCGCCAGATTGGCATGATCTTCCAGCACTTCAACCTGCTGGCATCCCGCACCGTGTTCGGCAACGTCGCTTTGCCGCTGGAGCTGGACAACACGCCTAAAGAAGAAGTTAAGCGTCGCGTCACCGAACTGCTGGACCTGGTTGGTCTGGCAGATAAACACGACAGCTATCCGGCAAACCTGTCCGGTGGCCAAAAACAGCGTGTGGCAATCGCCCGTGCGCTGGCCAGTAATCCTAAAGTGCTGCTGTGCGATGAAGCCACCAGCGCATTAGACCCGGCAACCACACGTTCTATTCTGGAACTGCTGAAAGACATTAACCGTCGTCTGGGCCTGACCATCCTTCTTATTACTCATGAGATGGACGTGGTTAAACGCATCTGTGACTGCGTAGCCGTGATCAGCAATGGTGAACTGATTGAGCAAGACACCGTAAGTGAAGTGTTCTCGCATCCGAAAACGCCGCTCGCGCAACAGTTTATTCAATCCACGCTGCATCTGGATATTCCGGAAGATTATCTGGCGCGTTTAAAAGCAGAGCCAGCTGCCGACAGCGTGCCAATGTTGCGTATGGAATTCACCGGTCAGTCCGTGGATGCACCACTGCTTTCCGAAACCGCGCGTCGCTTTAACGTGAACAACAACATTATTAGCGCGCAGATGGATTACGCCGGCGGCGTGAAGTTCGGCATCATGCTGACGGAAATGCACGGCACACAAGAAGAAACGCAAGGCGCAATCGCCTGGCTGCAAGAACACCATGTAAAAGTAGAGGTATTGGGTTATGTCTGAACCGATGATGTGGCTGCTGGTTCGCGGCGTTTGGGAAACGCTGGCAATGACCTTTGTATCGGGCTTTTTTGGTTTCGTCATTGGTCTGCCGGTCGGCGTACTGCTGTATGTAACTCGCCCGGGGCAAATTATTGAAAACGCGAAGCTCTATCGTACCCTTTCTGCTCTGGTGAACATCTTCCGTTCCATTCCGTTCATTATTCTTCTGGTATGGATGATTCCTTTCACCCGTGTGATCGTGGGTACCTCCATCGGCTTGCAGGCCGCAATCGTCCCATTGACCGTCGGTGCTGCACCGTTTATCGCCCGTATGGTTGAGAACGCATTGCTGGAGATCCCGACAGGTTTGATTGAAGCATCACGTGCCATGGGTGCGACCCCGATGCAGATCGTTCGCAAAGTCTTGCTGCCTGAAGCGCTGCCGGGTCTGGTGAACGCCGCAACGATCACCCTCATTACGCTGGTCGGTTATTCCGCGATGGGCGGTGCTGTCGGCGCCGGTGGTTTAGGGCAGATTGGCTATCAGTACGGTTATATTGGCTATAACGCTACCGTAATGAATACTGTTCTGGTATTGCTGGTTGTTCTGGTTTACTTAATCCAATTCTCTGGCGATCGCATCGTCCGGGCTGTTACTCACAAATAACGTTACACACAACACAAACTCGACGAGTTAAGGATATAACATGGCGTTTAAATTAAAGACCTTTGCAGCGGTAGGCGCGCTGATTGGCTCTCTGGCACTGGTGGGTTGCGGTCAGGACGAAAAAGATCCAAACCATATTAAAGTGGGCGTGATTGTGGGTGCAGAGCAGCAGGTTGCTGAAGTCGCTCAGAAAGTGGCTAAAGAAAAATACGGTCTGGACGTAGAGCTGGTTACCTTCAATGACTACGTTCTGCCGAACGAAGCGCTGAGCAAAGGTGATATCGACGCTAACGCCTTCCAGCATAAACCATACCTGGATCAGCAGATCAAAGACCGTGGTTACAAGCTGGTTGCGGCAGGTAACACTTTCGTTTACCCAATTGCCGGTTACTCCAAGAAAATTAAAACCCTGGACGAACTGCAGCCAGGCTCCCAGGTCGCGGTGCCTAACGACCCGACTAACCTCGGTCGTTCCCTGCTGCTGTTGCAGAAAGTGGGCCTGATCAAACTGAAAGACGGTGTTGGCCTGCTGCCGACCGTTCTTGACGTGACTGAGAACCCGAAAAATCTGAAAATTGTTGAGCTGGAAGCGCCGCAACTGCCACGTTCTCTGGACGACGCACAGATTGCCCTGGCTGTCATCAACACCACCTACGCAAGCCAGATTGGCCTGACGCCGGCAAAAGACGGTATCTTCGTTGAAGATAAAGACTCTCCATACGTAAACCTGATCGTGACTCGCGAAGACAACAAAGACGCGGAAAACGTGAAGAAATTCGTTCAGGCTTATCAGTCTGACGAAGTTTACCAGGAAGCCAACAAGGTGTTTAACGGCGGCGCTGTTAAAGGCTGGTAATCTCACATCAGTGTAATATCATCAGGACGGGCGAAAGCCCGTCTTGTCATTTATGCAGGCAACTGATTCAATATCTGACGATTTGATTATCCATTGAGGAACTATTATGCGTGCTTTACCGATCTGTCTTTTAGCACTGATGCTGAGCGGCTGTTCTATGCTAAGCAGATCTCCTGTTGAGCCTGTTCAAAGCACTGCAACCCCGCCAAAGGCAGAGCCAGCAAAACCGAAAGCGCCACGTCCTGCGCCGGTGCGCATTATTACTAAAGCCGACGATCTCGTGGGCAAGCCTTTCCGTGAACTGGGCGATGTGAGCGGTGAATCCTGCCAGGCAACTAATCAGGACTCTCCACCAAACATCCCAACTGCTCGTAAACGCCTGCAGATTAACGCCGCAAAAATGAAAGCCAACGCGGTACTGCTGCACAGCTGTGAAGTGACCAGCGGTACACCAGGCTGCTACCGTCAGGCGGTTTGTCTTGGTACTGCGCTTACCATTTCGGCGAAATGAGTTCATTTCAGTTCGAGCAGATAGGCATTATCCGCTCACCTTATAAAGAGAAGTTCGCCGTGCCGCGCCAGCCTGGTCTGGTCAAAAGCCGCGGTGGCGAACTTCACTTCATCGCGCCTTATAATCAGGCCGATGCGGTACGCGGGCTCGAGGCATTCAGCCACTTATGGGTTGTATTTGTCTTTCACCAGACGATGGAAGGTGGCTGGCGTCCAACCGTTCGCCCTCCGCGTCTGGGTGGAAATGCCAGAATGGGCGTGTTCGCGACCCGCTCCACCTTCCGCCCGAACCCCATTGGCATGTCTCTGGTCGAGCTGAAAGGCATTCGGACGCAGAAAGATCAGGTCATACTGGAATTAGGAAGCCTTGATCTTGTGGATGGCACCCCAGTTATAGACATCAAGCCTTACCTGCCCTTTGCTGAAGCCCTGCCGGATGCGCGCGCAAGCTATGCCCAGGAAGCACCGCAGGCAGATATGCCCGTTCGCTTCACACCAGAGTTAACCGCCCAGATAACGCTGCTGGAAAAGCACTATCCTCGCCTGCGCGATTTTATCGTTGACGTTCTGGCTCAGGATCCACGTCCGGCTTACCGTAAGGGAGAGGAAACCGGGAAAACCTATGCCGTGTGGCTGCTGGATTTTAACGTTCGCTGGCGCGTGACTGAGGCGGGATTTGAAGTCTTTGCCCTGGAACCCAGGTAATTTTATTTTCCTCTCTTTTGGCATCTTTGCCACACTGGTAAACTAAACCACTTTTTTTGTGTCAGGTTGAGCATTCAGTCTGTCCTACTCGTCGAAACGGAACCGTAACAACATGCGTACTAGCCAATATCTGCTCTCCACTCTGAAGGAGACACCTGCCGACGCCGAGGTGATCAGCCACCAGCTGATGCTGCGCGCCGGGATGATCCGCAAGCTGGCCTCCGGGTTATACACCTGGCTGCCGACCGGCGTGCGCGTCCTGAAAAAAGTCGAAAACATCGTGCGTGAAGAGATGAACAACGCCGGTGCTATCGAGGTGTTAATGCCGGTAGTTCAGCCCTCTGAGCTATGGCAGGAGAGCGGTCGCTGGGAACAGTACGGTCCTGAACTGCTGCGTATTGCCGATCGCGGCGATCGTCCGTTTGTCCTAGGCCCAACGCATGAAGAAGTCATTACCGATCTTATCCGTAATGAGCTGAGCTCTTATAAACAGCTGCCGCTGAACTTCTTCCAGATCCAGACCAAATTCCGTGACGAAGTGCGCCCGCGCTTTGGCGTAATGCGCTCCCGCGAATTCCTGATGAAAGATGCGTACTCTTTCCACACGTCTCAGGAATCTCTGCAAGAGACTTACGACAAGATGTACGAAGCGTACAGCAAAATCTTCTCCCGCATGGATCTGGATTTCCGTGCGGTACAGGCTGACACCGGCTCTATCGGTGGTAGCGCATCGCATGAATTCCAGGTACTGGCTCAGAGCGGTGAAGACGATGTTATCTTCTCTGACTCCTCTGATTACGCCGCTAACATCGAGTTTGCTGAAGCCCTGGCACCAAAAGCACCACGCGCCGCAGCTACTGAAGAGATGAAATTGGTTGATACGCCAAACGCGAAAACCATTGCCGAACTGGTGGAACAATTCAATCTGCCGATCGAGAAAACGGTTAAAACCCTGCTGGTGAAAGCGGTTGAAGGCAGCAAGAGCCCGCTGGTCGCCCTGCTGGTTCGCGGCGATCACGAACTGAACGAAGTAAAAGCCGAGAAACTGTCGCAGGTTGCCAGCCCGCTGACTTTCGCAACAGAAGCGGAAATCCGCGCGGTTGTAAACGCAGGCCCAGGTTCCCTGGGTCCAGTGAATATGCCAATCCCGGTGGTTGTTGACCGTACAGTTGCGGCAATGAGCGACTTCTCCGCTGGCGCAAACATCGATGGTAAGCACTACTTCGGCATCAACTGGGATCGCGATGTTGCGACGCCAGAAGTGGCGGATATTCGTAATGTGGTTGCCGGTGACCCAAGCCCGGATGGCCAGGGTACTCTGATGATCAAACGTGGCATCGAAGTGGGCCACATCTTCCAGCTGGGTGATAAATACTCCCGCGCGATGAATGCAGCCGTTCAGGGTGAAGATGGTCGTAACCAGGTTCTGACCATGGGTTGCTACGGTATCGGGGTGACGCGTGTGGTCGCGGCGGCGATTGAGCAGAACTACGACGAGCGTGGCATCGTCTGGCCAGATAACATCGCACCATTCCAGGTAGCGATTCTGCCAATGAACATGCACAAGTCTTACCGTGTGCAGGAGCTGGCCGAAAAACTGTACGGCGAGCTGCGCGCGCAGGGTATTGAAGTGCTGATGGACGACCGTAAAGAGCGTCCTGGCGTGATGTTTGCTGACATGGAGCTGATCGGTATTCCACATACTGTGGTTATCGGCGACCGTAACCTCGACAGCGATGATATTGAATACAAATACCGTCGCAACGGCGAGAAGCAGATGATCAAGACCGGTGAAATCCTTGATTACCTGGTAAAAGCCATCAAAGGTTAAGAAACAAAAAACCCCGCACATGCGGGGTTTTTTAATGGATTAACTCAGCTTATTTGCTGCTGCAATTTTTGCCCGCCAGGAATTTCGCGTCTTTATCCGCCACCAGCGTTTTCACCATCTCTCCGCTATCCGGGTTTGGCTCCATCGTAAAATGACCATCAACCGTCAGTAATACCGGTTTACTGTCATTGCCACGCGCTACTGCAAAATCACGCTCCAGCTGGGCATTGTTCGCCACGCTGACTTTCTTACCTGTCGCACAGTCGGTAAATATCGCCGCATCAGCCATGTAGAAATACATCCCCCGCATCGCCATCGGCGTGGCCGGGAGTGCCGCTTTTACAGGGGCCAGCGTGTAGTTGAACTGCGACTCAATCGGATTGCCTTCACGATCGAGCATCTCCATCCCTTCACCTTTAGGGCGGAACCAGGTTTTCTCGCCTGTCGTATCCGTCAGGACCAGTTTCTCAGCGGTGCGTGCCCATGTGCCATAGGTGGCGAAGGAAGAAGGACCTTTCGCGCCCTGATAGTGCTGGTTCATGACCCAGGTACCGTCTTTTTCCAGGAATAGCGAGGTTTCGATACCTTCACAATCAGCGCACGGCAGTACACCGCGCCAGCTCTGCTGCATCGGTTTTAATTCTTCAGACTGCGTTGGCTGTAATGCCTGCGTTTCCGCACGGTTGTTACACCCGAAAAGTGCAAAGAGCGTACTCACTGCCAATGCTGACAATAGTGCTTTTTTCACAATGACATCCTTATGAAAAATAATGTTCCTTTTCGTCACTCTGTGGGGCGACGAACTTTACCGCGTAGTGCCTTCACTGTGGATTTTTGCGCCTTCGACGACAACCGGCGCTCTTTTGATGCGCGGGTTGGTCGCGTAGCCCGGCGGCTTTTCTGTACTGCGGTTAACTCTTTAATAACTGCTACCAGCCTGGAGATCGCCGCTTCCCGGTTTAACTCCTGGCTGCGGTACTCCTGCGCTTTAATCACAATCACGCCATCGCTGGTAATCAGATGATGGCTGGCGGCAAGCAGACTTTCTTTATAATACTCTGGCAGGCTGGAGGCCCGGATGTCAAAGCGCAAATGGATGGCCGTTGAAGCCTTATTGACATGTTGCCCACCGGCACCCTGAGCACGGATCGCAGTGATCTCCAGCTCGTTATCAGGAATACTGACATTCCGGGATAAGACAATCATGCGGAGGGTTGCCACGCCGCGAGATGAATTTCCAGATTATTCTGAGAATCAGAAAGCCAGATTGCGCCGTCCTGAATCGTCGCCTGCAATACCATCGTACGGCTGGCAAACTCGCTCAGTTGGGCCAGTTGCTCATCATCCAGGTACCAGACAGTGAGATTTTTAAACTGTCCGCACTTATTCTTGCTTTGCTGCCACCAGATCTCCGCAGCTCGCTGATTATACGCGAACAACGCCACTTCAGCGGACTGGGTACAGGCCTTTTTCACACGACGCTCATCCGGCAGGCCGAGTTCAATCCACAAATCGATACCCAGGTGATCGTTGCGCAGCCAGGCTTCTGGCTCGTCCTCCGCGCTCAAGCCACGCGTAAATTGCAGACGCTCATCGGCATACTTAATCCATGCCAGCAGGCGCAGCATCATGCGTTCCTGAGTTTCAGAAGGGTGGCGCGCCAGCGTCAATGACGCATCGAGAAACTGGTTGCGGTCAAGATCCGCCACATTGACCACAGCTTTATAAATTGTCGCTTTCAGCGCCATGAGAGAACTCCTTTCGAATCAGGCGCACATTGTAGCGAAAATAGCGCGAAAAGGCTGTTACCAGGTGATGAATGCATCACTATCAAGGCGCTGATATTGCTTGAATGAGTATGGTATAGTCACCTTGCTAAACCGAGTTTATCTTCGTAGGCTTAATGATATCTCACAGTAAGTCAGTGCGCTGGCGGGAGGGGATGTGAATAATTATTGTGAGTTAATTCGCAAAAGGTATGCGGAAATCGCCAGCGGGGATCTGGGATACATCCCGGACGCGTTGGGCTGTGTATTGAAAGTGCTTAATGAAGTGGCCTCTGATGAGAGCCTTTCAGAATCGGTCAGGGAAAAAGCAGCATATGCTGCGGCGAATTTACTGGTGAGCGATTATGTCGATGAATGATACTTATCAACCCATCAATTGTGATGACTATGACAACCTCGAACTCGCCTGCCAGCATCATTTAATACTGACGCTGGAGCTAAAAGATGGCGAAGTATTGAAGGCGAAAGCCAGCGACCTGGTTTCACGAAAGAATGTGGAATATCTGATAGTTGAAGATGCCGGAGCAACGCGTGAGCTTCGCCTGGACAAAATTGCCAGCTTCAGCCACCCGGAAATCGGCACTGTCGTGGTGAGCGAGTCCTGATTACCCTTAACGGGCAGCCTGGCTGCCCGTTACGCGTGCCATTCAAAACGCACCCCCTCTTCTGCCCAGCCCTCTTCGGTAATAAAGACACCCGCAGCCGCAATCAGCGTTTCACCGTAGAAAAGCAAAGGCGTGGCATCACGGTGCCAGGGTGGAACATTGCACTCCTGCCATATCTTTTTCAGCTTACGCCCGCCGTTTCTTCCAACAATATGCAGCATCCCACGGGCTTTAAAGCGTACGGTAACAGGTTCATCGTTTTTCGGTAGACGCACATGGCCCGCATTCGCCAGGGAAACTTTTCCCGCGCCATAGGGCAACACCAGCACTTCGCCAGAACGTGGCCAGTCGAGCACCACATCAGACAGTGAAGGGGTTGATTTAATCCACCAGAGCTGCCCTTTATAGCGTCTTACCTCAAACCCATTCAGATGCAGACAAGGTGTGGCATCGTCACGCGCCTGAGCAACCTCGTCCCAGAGACGGTTCAGCATTGCCCGCGATGGCATTGGGGCGTTATGCGATGCCAGCCAGCGTCTCAGCAGGGCTGCACGGCGTACTGCACTCAGTGTTTCCATTGGTACGATAGACAGCGCGCCATCAGCAGAGATCAGCTCAGCCAACTCTTCACTCAGCAACTCGTCCAGCAGACTTTCCTGTTCAGCGCACAGCATCGCGCTTCGCGCCGTGGCTTCGGCAAAATGCCCCCAACGCTCAGTCAGCTGCGGCAAAACACGAAGACGCAGGAAGTTACGGTCATAGCTGTCGTCCTGATTGCTTTCATCTTCAATCCAGCGCAGGTCATTCTTTCGGGCCCAGGATTCCAGCGAGGCACGCGTCTCACCCAGTAATGGGCGAATTAACACGGTGCCAGCAAAATCCGCCCGCTCAGGCATGGCGGACAATCCCGCCGGGCCGCTTCCACGCTTAAGCGCGAGCAAAAAGGTTTCGCATTGATCGTCCAGATGCTGCGCCGTTACCAGCGCTTCACCCGGTTGAATTGCACCGGCAAAAGCAGCGTAACGGGCTTTACGCGCTTGCGCCTCGATGCCCAGCCCTTCATCCTTGAGTATCACCCGCTCAACACTCAGCGGAATCGCCCATGCTGCGCACAGCGCCTCGCAATGCGCCACCCAGGCATCCGCATGGGGGCTCAACCCATGATGAATATGTATCGCCCTGATCTGGACGTCAGGCTCTTGATCGCGCCAGCATTTAAGGCGATGAAGCAGAACGGTTGAATCCAGCCCACCGCTAAACCCCACCAGCAGCTGGCGGTACGGTGAAACAGCATGAGCGATCGCAGGTAAGGTCATAAAAGGTTTGCGCAAAAAAATGCCCGAACAAGACGGGCATTATCACACATGACGGATATTACTGCTGGTAAAGCTCCAGCGGCAGACCATCCGGGTCGTTGAAGAAGGTAAATCGCTTATCCGTAAAAGGATCGATGCGAATCGCCTCGCATTTCACACCGTGGGTTTCAAGGTGCTTCACCGCATTATCGATATCACCTACGCTAAAGGCGAGATGCCGAAGACCACAGGCCTCTGGGCGCGAGGGGCGTGCTGGCGGGAAAGGAAAAGAAAACAGCTCAATCACATACTGCCCGTTTAACGCGAGATCGCCTTTCCAGGAGTCACGCTCCTCGCGATAGGCTTCGCTCAACAGCGTAAAGCCCAGAATATCGCAGTAAAAAGACTTACTTTTCTCGTAATCGGTCGCAATGATCGCTATATGATGAACCTGTTTTAAACCCAGCATAGCTTCTCCTTTTTATGAAGCCAGAACGTTACAACCTAAAACCCGGACCACGCAAGTAGTCCCACTTATTTTAGGACTCTGACCCAGTAAACGCCCTGTTCATCACGTTTCGCACCGTGGATGTCCGTTTCAAAGCCCGGATAGTGCCGGCCTACAGAACACAGCATCAGCAGAAAATCGAGTACCGCCCGGCTCTCTTCGGTGATCATCTCACCCGGCATCAGAAGTGGAACACCCGGCGGATAAGGCAGGATCATATTGGCCGACACTCGCCCGACCAGGTTTTCCAGTTCGACGGTTTGCACCTCGCCTTTGACCTGACGCTGCCAGGCATTATGCGGCGTCAGCTTCATTTCCGGCAGAACGTCAAAAGCCTGCAACATCAGACGCGGCAGATCGTGCTGGCGGATCAGTTTGTGGATCCCCTGGGCCAGATCCTGAATACGCATATTGCGGTAGAAATCAGGATCTTCCGCGTAGAGATCCGGCAGCATGTTTTTGACCCGCAGGTTCAGATCGTAAGCGCGTTTAAACTCCATCAGCCCCCGCAGCAGCCCCATCGCGCGGGTTTTATCGATCCCTATACTGAACAGGAATAGCAGGTTATACGGCCCGGTTTTCTCTACCACCACTCCGCGCTCATCAAGGAATTTCGCCACCAGCGCAGCGGGGATCCCTTCATCGCTCATATTGCCTTGTTCATCCATACCCGGAGTCAGGATCGTCACTTTTACCGGGTCGAGGAACATGTGGTCAGCATCCGCATCGCGGAATCCGTGCCAGTTTTCGCCAGGGGAAACCGGCCAGCACTCTGCCTCCTCAATCTCCTCCGGCTGCCAGATGTCAAAGAACCAGCCATCGGCCTCCTCTTTCAGACGCTGAACTTCTTTGCGGAAATGCAGCGCCCGTTCCACCGAACGATTGATCAAACGCTTGCCCGGATTGCCACGCAGCATTGCCGCCGCCGTTTCAATAGAGGCCACCAGTGGATAGCTTGGCGACGTGGTGGTGTGCATCATAAAGGCTTCGTTGAATGTCTCTTCGTCATACTCGCCCTTGATGTGGATAAGCGAAGCCTGAGAAAACGCAGCCAACATTTTGTGGGTCGACTGCGTTTCGAAGAACACTTTCCCTGGCACACGCTCACCGCTCATTCCGCTTTTTCCCGCATAGATCGGGTGGAAGTTGGTGTAAGGCACCCAGGCGGAATCAAAGTGTATCGAGGGAACATCCAGCGTTTGCTTGATCCAGTTGGTGTTGTACAGCAGGCCGTCGTAAGTCGAGTTGGTTATCACTGCGTGAACGGGCCAGCTTGCACCGGAAACTGAGGCCACCTTGTTTTCAATGGCCGTATGACTAAATTCACGGCGCGGGATCCCCCCCAAAATACCGAGCGCATTACGCGTGGGCGATAGCCAGAGCGGGACGACATCGCTCATCATCAATAAATGGGCCAGCGATTTATGGCAGTTACGGTCAATCAGCAGCGTACTTCCGGCGGGTGCGGCATACATACCGACGATTTTATTCGACGTCGAGGTGCCGTTGGTCACCATGTAGCTCTGTTCAGCCCCAAAAGTGCGCGCAATATACTCTTCGGCCTCAAGATGCGGGCCAGTGTGATCAAGCAGAGATCCCAGTTCAGTGACCGAAATCGACACATCCGCCTTAAGGGTATTTCCACCAAAGAAATCATAGAACAGACAGCCTACCGGGCTTTTCTGATACGCCGTTCCCGCCATGTGGCCTGGCGTACAGAATGTGTATTTACCTTCTTTCACATATGTGAACAGCGCCCGGGTGAACGGCGGCGTAATGTTGTCGAGGTACTCACGGGTGTATTGCTGAATGCGGGTCGCAATATCTTCCGCAACGCCGAGTGAATACTCAAAGAACCACAAAGCCATACGCATATCATGTGCGCTGACGTCCATCGTGGAATGGGTATTGATAAAGGCATACAGCGGAAGATATTCGTTAAGCTTGTTAATTTCGCTGCACAACTCCAGGTCGTACTCATCCCAGTCAAAGATAACACCGCAGATACGCGGGTTGTGCTCAATGAACTTCAGCAGATCGGCGCTGTTATGCGGCCAGATAAGCTGGTATCCGCGAGACTGTAGTGTCTGCTCCAGCTCCTTGATGGGCTCGTCTTTATAAAAGACGCCATGTGGCCCCATGATGGCAATAATGTTCATGGTTTACCTCCTTGAAAAACATTAGCTAAGCATAGCCAGGGTAAACCGCAGGTATAAAAAAAGCCGCAACATTGTGCGGCTTTTCAGATAATTGTGAAGATTATGCGTAACCGTAGGTCATCAGACGCTGATAACGGCGGTTCAGCAGGTCTTCTTTGCTGAGCACATCGAGGTCTGCCAGGTCTGCCAGCAGCTGTGCTTTCAGGGAAGCAGCCATCACTTCCGGCTTACGGTGCGCGCCACCCAGAGGCTCTGGGATAACGGAGTCGATAAGCTTCAGCTCTTTCAGACGCGGAGCAATGATGCCCATCGCTTCGGCAGCCAGAGGCGCTTTGTCCGCACTCTTCCACAGAATAGATGCACAGCCTTCCGGGGAGATAACAGAATAGGTGCTGTATTGCAGCATATTCACTTTATCGCCCACGCCAATTGCCAGCGCGCCGCCGGAACCACCTTCACCGATAACGGTACAGATGACCGGAACGCTCAGACGAGACATTTCACGCAGGTTGCGTGCAATGGCTTCAGACTGACCGCGCTCTTCAGCGCCCACGCCAGGGTAAGCACCCGGGGTGTCGATGAAGGTGATGATTGGCATGTTAAAACGCTCAGCCATCTCCATCAGACGCAGGGCTTTACGGTAGCCTTCTGGTGCAGGCATCCCGAAGTTACGGCGAATTTTTTCTTTGGTTTCACGACCTTTCTGATGACCAATGATCATCACCGGGCGTCCGTCCAGACGGGCGATTCCACCAACGATAGCTTTGTCGTCGGCATAAGCGCGATCGCCTGCCAGTTCGTCAAACTCATCAAACGCCAGGCGGACATAATCCAGGGTGTACGGACGCTGTGGGTGACGCGCCAGCTGGGCAATCTGCCATGCGCCGAGATCGGCAAAGATTTTGCGCGTCAGTTCTACGCTTTTTTCGCGCAGACGATGCACTTCTTCGTCGATGTTAATATCCAGTTTTTCATCCTGACGGCTAACCGCGGTCAGAGAATCGATTTTCGCTTCCAGCTCTGCAATCGGCTGTTCGAAATCAAGGAAATTCAGACTCATAGTATTCCTGTATTAGTCAAACTCCAGTTCCACCTGCTCCGAACCAATGAGGCCACGGAGATCGTTAAGTAAACGATCGCTCGGAGAGACACGCCACGTTGCACCAAAGCGCAACCGCGCACGTGCATCCGCCCTCTGATAGTAGAGATGTACTGGAATGGTCCCCGAGCGGTGGGGTTCCAGAGACTGACGGAGTCGGTTTAAAAGCTGGTCATCAATTTGCCTGTCCGTCAGCGAGATAGCAAGCCCGCGAGCATATTTTTCCCGGGCTTCGTCAATGTCCATCACTTCGCGGGCGGTCATTTTAAGCCCCCCGCTGAAGTCATCAAAGCTGACCTGTCCGCTGACGATAAGTATGCGGTCTTTTTCCAGCAAATGCTGGTATTTATCCAGCGCGTCGGTGAACAACATCACCTCCAGACGCCCGGAACGGTCATCCAGCGTACAGATGCCGATTCGATTGCCGCGCTTGGTGACCATAACCCTTGCAGCAATCACGAGCCCCGCAGCCGTGGTGATTTTACCACGATCTGTCGGATGCATGTCTTTTAGCCTGTTGCCTCCGACATAGCGCTCAATTTCTTTGATGTACTGGTTGATTGGGTGACCCGTCAGGTACAAACCTAAGGTTTCACGCTCCCCATCCAGTACGACCTGTTCTGGCCACGGCTGGCAGTTGGAATACGACTGCTCAACCTGCTCTGGCTCTTCTGCCAGTACGCCAAACATATCTGCCTGGCCAATGGCTTCCGCTTTTGCGTGCTGATCGGCTGCTTTCAGCGCATCGCCGAGCGAGTTCATCAGCGCCGCACGGTGCGGCCCGAGTCTGTCGAACGCGCCAGACATGATCAGTTTTTCAAGCACGCGGCGGTTCAGTTTTTTGGTGTCGGTACGGGCGCAAAGATCGAACAACTCACGGAAATAACCGCCGTTGTTACGCGCTTCGATGATCGCCTCGATCGGGCCTTCACCCACACCTTTGATCGCGCCGATCCCGTATACAATTTCCCCGTGTTCGTTAACGTGGAAATGGTACAGACCAGAG
This sequence comes from Enterobacter sp. Li2LvB3, assembly GCF_056156645.1. Classification (NCBI taxonomy): domain Bacteria; kingdom Pseudomonadati; phylum Pseudomonadota; class Gammaproteobacteria; order Enterobacterales; family Enterobacteriaceae; genus Enterobacter; species Enterobacter sp. Li2LvB3. The sequence goes on from NZ_JBSICG010000034.1 coordinate 14,862, forward strand.
TTGATATCCGGCGGCAGGATCTTAAGCCCCATGCGCCAGCATTCGTCTACCAGGCCAACCACCTTCTCGGTGTTGTCCATATCGGCAGTCATTACCGCCGCCATAAATTCAGCCGGATAGTGCGCTTTCAGCCACAGCGTCTGGTACGAAACCAAAGCATAGGCGGCAGAGTGAGATTTGTTAAATCCGTACCCGGCGAATTTTTCCACCAGGTCGAAGATTTTCATCGCCAGTTCGCCGTCAACACCGCGGCTTTTTGCCCCTTCTTCAAAGGTGCCGCGCTGCTTGGCCATCTCCTCCGGCTTTTTCTTACCCATCGCACGACGCAGCATATCTGCGCCGCCAAGGGTGTAGCCGGAAAGCTCCTGGGCAATCTGCATAACCTGTTCCTGATACAGGATAATGCCATACGTCGGCTCCAGTACCGGCTTCAGACACTCGTGCTGCCACTGCACGTCAGGATAGGAAATCTCTTCGCGCCCGTGCTTACGGTCGATAAAGTTATCTACCATCCCTGATTGCAGTGGGCCCGGACGGAACAGGGCCACCAGTGCGATCATATCTTCGAAGCAGTCAGGTTGCAGACGCTTGATCAGGTCTTTCATACCGCGGGATTCAAGCTGGAAAACCGCCGTGGTTTCCGAGCGCTGCAGCATATCGAAACTTTTCTTGTCATCCAGTGGGATGGCGGCAATGTCTATTGGCTCAAGACCTTGCTTTTCGCGGCGCGGGTTGATCATCTTCAGCGCCCAGTCGATGATCGTCAACGTACGCAGGCCGAGGAAGTCGAACTTCACCAGCCCCGCGTATTCCACGTCGTTTTTGTCAAACTGGGTAACCGGGTGCTGGCCAGCTTCGTCACAATAGAGCGGTGCAAAGTCGGTAATTTTGGTGGGCGCGATAACCACACCACCTGCATGTTTACCGGCGTTACGCGTGACGCCCTCCAGCTTGCGCGCCATATCGATCAGCGCTTTGACCTCTTCGTCAGCTTCGTAGATTTCCGGCAGCTGCGGTTCGGCTTCAAACGCTTTCGCCAGCGTCATGCCCGGATCGGGCGGGACCAGTTTCGAGATACGATCAACGAAGCCATACGGATGGCCCAGTACACGGCCCACGTCGCGGATAACCGCTTTCGCCGCCATGGTACCGAAGGTAATAATCTGCGATACCGCATCACGGCCATACATGTCCGCCACGTGTTCGATAACCTGGTCGCGTTTCTCCATACAGAAGTCAACGTCGAAGTCAGGCATGGAGACACGTTCCGGGTTAAGGAAACGTTCGAACAGCAGGTCAAATTCCAGCGGATCGAGGTCGGTAATTTTGAGCGCGTAAGCAACCAGTGAGCCCGCACCGGAACCACGTCCCGGACCTACCGGCACGCCGTTATCTTTCGACCACTGGATAAACTCCATAACGATCAGGAAGTAACCCGGGAAGCCCATCTGGTTGATCACCTGGAGTTCAATATCCAGACGCTCATCATAAGGCGGACGTTTCTCTTTGCGGACGGCTTCATCCGGGAACAGGAATTCCAGACGCTCTTCCAGGCCTTCTTTCGATTTCACAACCAGGAAATCTTCCGTGGTCATGTCGCCTGTCGGGAACTGCGGCAGGAAATATTCACCCAGACGCACGGTAACATTACAGCGTTTGGCAATCTCCACGCTGTTTTCCAGCGCTTCCGGGATATCAGAGAAGAGCTCGCACATCTCGTCTTCGTCGCGCATGTACTGCTGCGACGAGTAGTTACGCGGACGTTTTGGGTCGTCGAGGGTAAAACCATCGTGGATAGCGACGCGAATTTCGTGGGCATCAAAGTCACCCGGTTCAAGAAAACGCACATCGTTAGTGGCCACAACGGGCAAACCACGCTCTTCGGCAAGTGCAACCGCCGCATGAAGATAGTTCTCTTCGTCCGCACGCCCGGTACGGATCAGCTCCAGATAGTAGCGATCCGGGAAATACTCTTCATAGAATGCAACGCACTGATCAACCAGTGCAGTATTGCCACGCAGAAGGCTCTGTCCGACATCACCCATGCGGCCGCCTGAAATCAGCAGCAAACCTTCGTTCAGCTCAGCCAGCCAGTCGCGGTCAATCCATGGCCCCAACGCGCCATAACCGCGCTGATACGCTTTTGAGATAAGCAAAGTGAGGTTCTGATAACCCGTGTTGTTCATAGCCAGCACGGTTATCTGCGTCATTTCATCGCCAAGCAGTTCGCTCTGCACATGAAAATCCGCCCCGACGATAGGTTTTAGCCCTGCGCCATGCGCCGTTCCGTAGAACTTCACCAGGCCACACAGGTTGGTAAAATCGGTGATCGCCAGCGCAGGCATACCCAGAGCGGCCGCCTTTTTCACCAGCGGCCCGGTCTTTGCCAGCCCATCGATCATGGAGTAGTCGCTATGCACCCGCAGGTGTACGAAACGTGGTTCAGCCATCTTCAGATTCCGCGTTACTTAATTGCTTGCGTCTTGATTCAGGACACCAGTCCCAGCGCACGTTTCACCGGGCCAAAACTGCGCCGATGATGTTCAGTTGCGCCATGTTCAGCCAGCTTTTCCAGATGGAAAGCGGTTGGATATCCCTTGTGCTGGGCAAAACCATACTGGGGATAAGTGAGGTCCAGCGCGGCCATTTCGGCATCGCGTGTCACTTTGGCAATGATAGATGCCGCACTGATTTCTGCTACCCGGCTATCACCTTTGACGACCGCCATGGATGGCACAGGCAATGCTGGGCAGCGGTTACCGTCGATCAAAACGTATTCGGGAGCAATTTTCAGGCCTGCCACCGCACGCTGCATCGCCAGCATGGTGGCGTGCAGGATGTTCAGTTCATCGATCTCATGCGGCTCTGCGCGCCCCAGACTCCAGGCCAGCGCATGTTCTTTAATCTCGTCAAACAACGCCAACCGGCGCTTTTCAGACAGTTTTTTTGAGTCGTTCAGGCCAATAATCGGACGCGCAGGATCGAGGATCACCGCTGCGGTGACCACCGCGCCAACCAACGGACCGCGTCCGACTTCATCCACACCGGCAACGAGATGCGTGTGCGGGTAAATAAATTCCATCATTTTGCTAGCTCCAGCACCGCGTCAGCCGCTTGCTCATCGGCATTACAGCGGATCTTCTGATGCAATTCCCGGAATGTATCATGCATCTGGTGGCTGGTTTTACCGTCTGCAAGAAGCGGCAATAGCGCATCGGCCAACGCCTGTGGCTGGCACTCATCCTGCAATAGCTCTTTCACCAGCTCGCGCCCGGCAAGCAGGTTTGGTAATGAAACGTAGTCGGTTTTCACCAGACGTTTTGCCAGCCAGAAGGTGAATGGCTTCATGCGATAGCCCACCACCATCGGGCATTTCGCCAGCATACACTCCAGCGCAGCCGTGCCAGATGCCAGCAGTGCGGCATCGCTGGCGACCATCGCTTCACGCCCCTTCCCGTCCAGCATGTGAACACGGAGATCGGGCGCAACGTCGGCTTTAATGCGCTCAAACTGTTCACGGCGCTTAGCATTAACCAGTGGCACAACCACTTCAAGGTCGGGGTATGTCTGGCGAAGAATCTGCGCCGTTTTCAGGAAATCGGCACTAAGCATTTCCACTTCAGCGCCCCGGCTTCCTGGCAATAACGCCAGACAGTGCACATCATGCGCAATGCCCAGAACGTCGCGCGCCGCATTTTTATCTGGCTCAAGCGGCATAGCATCCGCCATGGTATGACCGATAAAACGACACGGGACATTAAATTTGTCATAAAACGCTTTTTCGAAAGGCAGAAAAGCCAGCACCAGATTGGTGGATCTACCAATTTTGAAAACACGTTTCTGTCGCCACGCCCAGACGGACGGACTGACATAGTGAATGGTTTTGATGCCCTGTTTTTTCAGGTTCCCTTCAAGGGTAATGTTGAAATCAGGCGCATCGATACCGACAAACACATCAGGTTTGAGGTCGGTAAAACGGCGGGTGAGATCGGCACGAATATGCAGAAGACGGCGTAAACGACCGAGCACTTCAACAATGCCCATCACCGCCAGTTCTTCCATTTCATACCAGGCTTCACAGCCTTCAGCCTGCATCAGCGGGCCAGCTACTCCAACAAAGCGAGCATTGGGTACACGCGCCTTGAGTGCGCGGATAAGACCTGCACCAAGAATATCGCCGGAGGTTTCTCCGGCGACCAGGGCTATCGTAAGCGGACGACTGTCGACCATTAACGAATCAGACCACGCGTTGAACGCTCAAAGAATTCCATGAACTCGTTCACTTCAGGGTACTTATTCGCCAGCTCGGCAATTTCCGGCTTCGCCTCTTCCAGCGTTTTACCGCTACGGTACAGCAGTTTGTACGCGTTACGGATGGCTGTAATGGCTTCGCGGCTGAAACCACGACGCTTGAGGCCTTCGATGTTAACGCCAAACGGCGTTGCATGGTTGCCCTGCGCAATTACATACGGCGGGACGTCTTGCGCCACGCCGGAGCAACCGCCGACCATCACGTGTGCACCAATGATGCAGAACTGATGAACTGCGGTCATGCCGCCAATAATTGCGAAATCATCAACCGATACGTGTCCTGCCAGCGTTGCGTTGTTGGCAAGAATACAGCGGTCACCCACAGTACAGTCATGCGCGATGTGTGCATTAACCATAAACAGGTTGTCGCTGCCCACCTTCGTCAATCCACCACCCTGTACTGTTCCACGATGAATGGTGACGCTTTCACGAATACGGTTACGATCGCCGATTTCCAGACGGGTCGATTCACCAGCATATTTCAGATCCTGGTTAACTTCGCCGATGGAGGCGAACTGATAGATCTCGTTATTGCAGCCAATAGTCGTATGACCATTCACCACAACATGAGATTTCAGTACTGTACCCTCACCAATTTCGACATGGGGTCCAACAATACAAAACGGGCCAATGTGAGCGTTAGCACCAATAATGGCGCCGACTTCCACAATAGCGGTAGGATGAATAAAGGCGGATTTATCAATCACGTATCAGGCCTCCCGGCTACGCGCGCACATCATTGTCGCTTCGCAAACAACTTTACCGTCAACCAGAGCTACACCTTTGAAGCGAGTCAGGCCGCGGCGTGTTTTTTCAAAAGTGACTTCCATGATCATCTGATCACCAGGCACGACTGGACGCTTAAAGCGTGCTTCATCGATACCCGCGAAGTAATACAGCTCACCAGGCTCCAGCTTACCAACGCTTTTAAACGCCAGAATACCAGTAGCCTGTGCCATCGCTTCCAGGATCAACACACCCGGGAAGATAGGTTTACCAGGGAAGTGCCCCTGGAAGAATGGCTCATTAACGGAGACATTTTTCACTGCGCGCAGAAAACGACCTTCTTCAAAATCCAGCACACGGTCTACCAGCAAGAATGGGTAGCGGTGCGGCAGAAGTTCTAAAATCTCTTCAATATGCAGAGTATGAGTGTCAGTAGTCAAAATACTCTTCCTGTCAAAATGTACTGAATAGCAATAATAACACGGCCTGCCGGTTTATAAGAAAGCCGACAGGCCGGGAAATTTAGCGTTTATTGGATGAACGCTTAGTCTTGTTGATCGATCTTGCGCTCAAGAGCCTTGAGTCGCTTGCTCATATCATCAATATTCATCACCAGAGCTGCGGTTTTGCGCCACACCTTATTAGGCTGTAGCGGGATACCAGAGGAATAGACGCCTGGCTCAGTGATAGGACGCATCACCATGCCCATTCCGGTCACCGTGACTTTGTCGCATATTTCCATATGCCCGTTAATCACGCTGGCACCACCAATCATACAGTAGCGACCAATTTTAAGGCTGCCCGCCATAATGACGCCACCAGCAACGGCAGTATTGTCGCCAATCACAACGTTATGTGCAATCTGACACTGGTTATCGATGATAACACCGTTACCAATAATGGTGTCGTCAAGCGCGCCACGGTCAATGGTGGTACAGGCACCGATCTCAACACGATCGCCGATAATCACGCGACCAAGCTGCGGGATCTTAACCCAGTTACCACGATCGTTGGCATAACCGAATCCGTCAGAACCGATCACGGTACTGGACTGAACGAGGCAATTTTCGCCGATCTCGACTTCGTGGTAAACGGACACATTGGCCCATAAACGGGAACCCGCACCAATTTTCGTATTTTTCCCAACGAAACAACCCGGGCCAATCACCACGTTATCACCGAGCACAACCCCGGATTCGATAACGGCGTTTGCGCCAATTGAAACGTTGTTACCCAGCTGCGCCGTTGAATCAATTGCTGCACTGGCAGCAATGTTCTGTGCCGGCTGCGGCGTGGTATCAAGAATTTGAGCCATGCGTGCATACGTCAGGTAGGGATTTTTCACTACCAGCGCAGCGCCTGTGGCAAACGGAAGATCGTCCTGCGTCAGAACAACGGCAGACGCCTGGCATTGAGCCAGATGTTCACGGTACTTAGGGCTTACCATGAAGGTAATGTTGCCAGTTTTAGCAGATTGCATGGACGCAACAGCGGTGATGACGAGATCGCCATCACCGTGTAATTCTGCATCCAACTGCTGAGCTAAATCAGCCAGTCGAATAGAAGGCATTACTTATTTAACCTGTTTCAGAACATCAGCGGTGATGTCTTTAACATCGTTGCTGTTGTAAGCAACGGCATTCGCATCCACAACCAGATCGATACCCTGATCGGCGGCAACGGCTTTAACAGCGGTCTGAATGCGAGTCACCAGTTTGCCGCGTTCTTCGTTAGAACGACGCTGACGATCCTGCTCGAAAGCTTGTGCTTTCTGGGAGAAAGTCTGGCGCTGAGCCATTACGTCTTTTTCCATTTTGCTGCGATCGGCTGCTTTCATGGTAGAACCATCACGCTGCAAACGCTGCATCTTGGACTGAAGATCGTTTTCCATACCTTGCAGTTCGCTTGCACGGCCTTTGAACTCGTTTTCCAGAGTTGCGGAAACGCCTGTTTTCTGCGCAACCTGCTGGAACAAGCTACCCATATTGACGATTGCAACTTTGTCTGCTGCCTGAGCAGAAGTTACCATCGCTAAACCGAGACCTGCAGCTAATAACCACTTTTTCACAATAAACTCCTTACCATCCCATTGGTACCTCAAGGTACCGTTCTTTGCGTGGCAAGGCGACCGTTTACCGATCGCCGGTTGTCAGCGCTACACTGCCAGTGCATTCCATTGCTGCGGATTATTACCAGGTTTTACCAATGTTAAACTGGAACTGTTCCGACTTATCTCCATCATATTTCTTAAACGGCTGGGCGTATGAGAAGACCAACGGCCCCAGCGGTGACATCCATTGTAATGCGATACCCGCAGACATGCGAATATTGCTCGGATCGCTGTAGTCCGGAATGCCTTCTGCACGCATCTGAGCGGTATTTTCCCAGTTAGTATCCCAAACTGTACCCGCATCCCAGAATACGGATGTACGTACGGAGTTTGCATACTTGTCACTGATAAACGGCGTTGGAGTAATGAACTCCAGGCTGGCAACCGCCATAGCGTTACCGCCCACCGCATCATTGGAGCTACAGACTTCCGTTGACGAGGATTTATTACAGTTATCCGATTTGTTCCCACCGTAATAGACCGCTTTCGGACCAATGTTGTTGGACTGGAAGCCACGTACGGTGCTGGAACCACCCGCATAGAAGTTTTCATAGAATGGCAGTTCTTTGCCACCTAAACCATCGCCATAACCCCAACGGGTACGACCCAGAATAACCCATTTGTGGTCGTCATCGATTGGGAAGTAAGACGCGGTATCCAGCGTTACTTTGTAGAACTCGTTATCGGAACCCGGCACGGTAACTTTACCGTTCAGGTTGACGCGAGAACCTTCCGTCGGGAAGTAACCACGGTCAAGACGGTTATATGTCCAGCCATAGTTAAAGGTGAAGTCATCTGCCGCAAAACCGTTGTTGTCACCGGTCTTGCTGGTTGACTGCCCGATGGAGTCCAGATAACGCCACATTGCCACCTGCGGTTGCATGTTAGACAGGTCGTTATGCACGTAGCCTAAACCTGTACGCAGGGTGTTGTATTCGTTGATCGGGAAGCCGAGCGTACCATCTACACCATAACTCTTGTTGGTATAGGAGGACAGGTCTGCGTTATCTGCTTTAAAGTCGTTATAGAAGATACGACCACCCAGGCTTACACCGTCAACGGTGAAGTATGGGTTAGTAACAGAGAATTCAGAATAGGTCTGGTAGTCGTTTTTGGTGCCGTTGATACCAACGGAGTAACCTGTACCCAGCCAGTTATCCTGCTGGACACCTACCTGGAAGCTCACGCCGCTTTCAGTACCGTAACCCACACCGAAGTTAAAGCTACCGGTGTTACGTTCTTTGACTTTATAGACAACATCAACCTGATCAGGGCTGCCCGGTACGCGTTGAGTATCGGTATCAACCGTTTCAAAGTAACCCAGACGGTTCAGACGCTCTTTACCCTGGTCTACCAGGTCGCTACCCAGCCATGCACCTTCCATCTGACGCATTTCGCGGCGCAGTACGGAATCTTTGGAGGTATCGTTGCCTTCGAAACGGATCTTACGCACGTAGAAACGGTTACCCGCATCCACATTTACGCGCAGTTTAACGGTCTTATCCGTGTCGTTGATTTCAGGCTGAGTTTGTACACGCGGGTACGCATAACCATAACGGCCGAGCAGCTTCTTAATGCTGTCTTCCATTTTGGTCACTTTAGCACCGCTATACAGCTCGCCCGGCTGAATTTTAGTCAGAGACTCAATCTCAGCAGAGTGCCCCGCCAGGTTCCCACTCACTTCAACACCAGAAAGCTTGTACTGCTCGCCTTCAGTGATGTTAATCGTAATGTAGATACCTTTCTTGTCCGGAGTCAGACTGACCTGAGTAGAGTCAATGTTGAAACGGGCATAACCGCGATCCAGGTAGTAGCTGCGCAGGGTTTCAAGGTCACCCGCCAGTTTCTGTTTCTGGTATTTACGATCGCCAACAACGTTCCACCATGGCACTTCGTCGCGCAGCTGGAAGGTTGAGATCAGTTCGTCGGTACTGAAAGCATGGTTCCCTACGATGTTGATCTGTTGGATCTTCGCAGAAACACCTTCCTGGAATACCAGCTTCAGGTCTACACGGTTACGTGGCAGCGGAGTCACGACCGCTTTCACGCTGGCACTGTATTTACCGACGCTGTAGTAGAAATCTTCCAGGCCTTTCTCAATATCGGAAAGGGTGGTGCGGTCCAGAGATTCACCAACACGGACACCAGATGCTTCAAGGTTTTGCTTGAGCATGTCATCTTTAACCGATTTGTTACCGGAGAAAGTGATACTGGCGATCGTTGGGCGTTCTTTTACCTGAACCAGCAGCGTATCACCATCGCGCAGAACGCGAACGTCCTCAAAGTTGCCAGTGGCAAACAGAGCACGGATGGTGTTACTGATATCATCATCATTAACCGTATCGCCGGGGCGTACAGGCATACTGAGGAGGGCCGCACCAACGGCGACACGCTGGAGGCCTTCGAAATGAATATCTTTCACTACGAACCCGTCAGCACCGTATACGGTGGCGCTGCTAAACAGCAGCGACGCTATGAGCAACTTTTTCATCGCCATCGTTATTATGCGTTCTTCCTAACACTCTCTTACAACCGAGAGAAATCATTGAAAAGTGCAAGCCCCATTAACAGCACCAGCAAAATCGAGCCAATGCGATAACTAAAGTCTTGAACTCGCTCGGATACCGGTCCGCCTTTTAGCTTTTCAATCGCTAAAAACAGCAGATGACCCCCGTCTAATACGGGAAGCGGGAACAGGTTGATTATCCCAAGGTTCACGCTAATGAGCGCGAGGAACATGAGATAGTAAATCACCCCGAATTCCGCTGACATCCCAGCCCCCTGAGCAATAGATATTGGCCCACTGAGGTTGTTCAGTTTCACATCACCGGTTATCAATTTCCCCAACATGTTGACCGTTAGCTTCATCAGTTGCCATGTTTTATCCGTGGCTTCAAGGATGGCGCTGAACGGCCCATACTGGCGTATTGTCTTGTACTCATCTGGCAGTGGGATGACTTTCGGCACAACGCCTGCAAACCCTTCTGCCTTTTTGCCGCCCGATTTGGTATCCGGGATAAGCGTCAGTGAAAGCGGACTCCCCTGCCTTTCTACTTCCAGTGCGAGTGAAGTGCCTGGATTATCGCGCACCAGATTAACAAAGGTCATCCACTGTGTTAATGGCTGACCATCGACTTTAACGATCCTGTCGCCCGCTTGCAAACCCGCTTTGCTCGCAGCCGAATTCGCCTGTACTTCGGCTAATACCGGTTCGATCTGCGCGCCGCGCGGTCGAATCCCCAGTGCAGAGACCGGGTCCTCTTTGTCAGGCTCAAAACTCCAGTGACGTAAATCCAGCACTTTGTCCTGCCGCTGGTCAGAACCAAATGGCGACACGCTGACAGTGGTCTGCGCATCACCGATTTTGGCTACCAGTTGCAGTCGCACGGCATCCCAATCAGGGGTTTCGATGCCATCAATCGCTTTAAGTTCCATCCCTGGTGTAATTTGCGCACTCGCCGCGATGGAGTCGGCAGCAATTTCACCCACAACCGGACGAACGCCAGGGACGCCGATGATAAACACCAGCCAGTAGGCGAAAATAGCAAAGATGAAATTAGCTACCGGCCCGGCAGCAATGATGGCGGCGCGTTGTCCAACCGTTTTGTTGTTAAACGCGCTGTGTCGAAGTTCAGGGGCGACAGGCTCGACACGTTCGTCGAGCATTTTGACATAACCGCCCAGGGGAATAAGTGCGAGGACAAACTCGGTGCCTTGCTTGTCGGTGCGCTTCCAGAGCGATTTACCGAAACCAATGGAAAATCGCTCGACCCGCACACCGCAACGACGAGCAACCCAGAAATGGCCAAATTCATGCACGGTAATCAGTACACCCAGTGCAACAATGAACGCCGCCAGATTCCAGAGAATGCTCAGCATAAAACCTTCCGTTAAATCGTCCCAAATACCAGTAAAAGCAGGCAAGCAAACACTGGAACAGCCGCTGTCAGGCTGTCAATGCGATCCAGTATACCGCCATGTCCTGGGATAAGGTGACCACTATCTTTGATCCCTGCTTCGCGCTTAAACATGCTTTCGGTTAAATCACCCAAAACAGAGGCCAGCGCAGCGAAAATAGAGCATACCAGCAAGGTTGACGGTGCAACCTCAAGATTCGCCCAGACGCCGTAGCCCCAGGAGATAATCGCTGCCGTAAACAAGCCGCCGATGAATCCTTGCCAGGTTTTCCCCGGAGAGACTTTCGGTGCGAGTTTATGTTTGCCAAACAGTTTACCAAACATATAAGCACCTGAGTCAGCCCCCCAGACGAGAATCATCACGTAGAGCAGCCATAGCGCGCCGCTGTAGTGGTTGTCGTCATAGTGCCATGCGCGCAGCGCGAGCATACCCCAGAAAAAAGGAACAATTGTGAGCAGGCCAAAAATAAGGCGTAAAACTTTAGAATTACGCCATAGCGCCGCGGATTCTGGATAAAAAAGCACCAGTAACAGCGCAGCGACCCACCAGCCCAGCGACACCCAAAGCGCGCCAGCAACAAGCGGTTGATGAATATCATGATGATATTCAGGCAACGTAAACAGCATCAGGGCCAGAATAAAGCCACAGATCACCGCCAGCCATACCCGCTGAGTACGCGAAGTAAAGCCGCTAAACTGTCCCCATTCCCACGCGGCGAGCATACACACCACCAGCGTAACAATCGCGAATCCCACTGGGGGCAGTAAAAACAGCGCCGCAATGACAATGGGTATTAATACAAAAGCGGAAATCAGGCGATACTTCAGCAAAAGCTACCCCCATCAGGCGTTGTCGCCACCAGGCTCGGTGCCACCGAAACGACGCTCTCGATTGGCAAAGGCATGCAGCGCACCTTCAAAGTCTTGTTCATCAAAATCGGGCCAGAGAACATCCGTAAAGTAAAGTTCGGCATAGGCTATTTGCCAAAGCAAAAAGTTACTTATGCGATGCTCCCCCCCTGTCCTAATTACCAAATCCACGGGAGCCAGTTCATTCATGCAGATTTGCTGACCCAGCGCCTCTTCATCAATTTGGTCGGGTCTCAACAGCCCTTCCTGAACCTGTTCGGCCAAATGCCGAACACCCTGGATAATATCCCAGCGTCCGCCGTAATTCGCCGCGATATTGAGCGTCAGACCGGTATTATTTTCAGTCAACGCTTCTGCTTTACGAATTCGTTCCTGCAAACGTGAGTTAAAACGACTGGTTTCGCCAATAATACGCAGGCGGACGTTGTGGCGATGCAGGCTTTTTACTTCGCTGTCGAGCGCCCACACAAACAATTCCATCAACGCACTAACTTCCTGCGCAGGTCGATTCCAGTTTTCACTGCTAAAAGCATAGAGCGTTAACGCATCAATGCCGTTATTGGCGGCAAAAGAAACGGCGCGGCGAACAGATTTCGCCCCGGCTTTATGCCCAAAGGCTCTTATCTTCCCTTGTCTTTTCGCCCAGCGGCCATTGCCATCCATGATGATTGCTACATGACGGCAGCCATGAGCTGGCAAGTTTTCGCTTATTGGTTGATTCGCAGACAACATAACGCGTTTTTAGTCCCTGAAAAGGATTTAACGGTACTCAGGAATACTGAAGCCTATACATAAAAAAGCCGTGTCAAACCACGGCTTACCTGACCACATAAAGTCAAATTCCTGCGATCAGGTGGCGCAGACTATATCACTGAAGCCCTACGCTAACAAATAGCACGACCACTAGTGGTTGCTTTATCACCAGCTTGCGAGATGTGTCACCTGTTTACGCGCAATAATACGAGCCTGTTCATCCACTGCCAGTACCTCTTCCACACTCTGTGGTTCACGCAAATCCATCATCTCAAGCACCGACAAATTCAGTGCCGCGATATCGGTAAAGCGGATTTGCTGATTCAGAAATGCCTCAACGGTAATTTCATTGGCTGCATTGAGTGCTGTCGTCGCCGCTTGCCCCTGGTCAAACGCATTCATGGCAAGTTTCAGACACGGGTAGCGGTCATAGTCGGGCTCGCTGAAGGTCAGTGAGCCTAACTTGCAAAAATCGAGGGGTTTTACGCCCGATTTCACACGATTTGGCCACGCCATTGAGTGCGCGATAGGTGTACGCATATCCGGCTCGCCCAATTGTGCCAGTACGCTCCCATCCTGATAACGCACCATCGAGTGAATCACCGATTGCGGGTGGATCAGCACTTCCATCTGTTTCGCCGATGCGTTAAACAGCCAGCGAGCTTCAATGTATTCCAGACCTTTGTTCATCATGGTGGCAGAATCAACGGAGATCTTACGCCCCATCGACCAGTTCGGATGACGACACGCCTGATCCGGCGTCATTGCGCGCAGTTCAGACAGTGGAGTTTCCCGGAACGGGCCACCAGACCCGGTAAGCAGAATCGACACAACGCCATTTTGCTCCAGGTCAGCGTACCCCAGGTTCTGTTGAAAAGGTTGAGGTAAACTCTGAAAAATCGCGTTGTGCTCGCTGTCTACCGGCAAAAGACGCGCCCCGCGCTGTTTTACAGCATCCATAAACAGACGCCCGCAGGTCACCAATGACTCTTTATTTGCCAGCAATACCGTTTTACCGGCATCAATAGCGGCAAGCGTCGGCAGAAGCCCTGCCGCGCCGACGATTGCCGCCATCACCTGATCAACTTCATCCAGCGCAGCCATTTCGCAAGCCGCCTGCTGCCCGCTCAACACTTCGGTACGACTGCCCTTCTCTTCCAGCAAGGCTTTCACCTGGCGAGCACTGCCCTCGTCATCCATTACCGCATAGCGAGGCGCAAACTCCAGACACTGCTCAACCATACGCTGCACGTTCTTTCCGGCCACGAGGGCAGTCACGGTGTAGATGTCAGGATTATGGCGAACAACGTCGAGAGTGCTGCAACCAATAGAGCCGGTTGAGCCGAGGAGAGTTAAATGCTTCATGAGATGCCCGGAAAATGTTAGACCAGATAAAAGCAAAACGCCGCCAGCAAGCCACTTAGGCTCTCTGAACGGCGTTTGTCAGTGTACGACAGAAATCAGAACTGCATCAGTTCCGCTTCTTTATCTGCCAGCGCCGCATCAATTTTCTTGATGGCTGCGTCAGTCAGTTTCTGTACGTCGTCCTGGGAACGACGATCGTCATCTTCACTGATTTCTTTGTCTTTCAGCAATGCTTTAACTTTATCGTTCGCGTCGCGACGCACGTTACGCACGGAAACACGACCCTGCTCAGCTTCGCCACGAACAACTTTGATCAGGTCTTTACGACGCTCTTCCGTCAGTGGAGGCAGTGGAACACGGATATCAGTGCCCGCAGAGCTTGGGTTCAGACCCAGATCGGAAGCCATAATCGCTTTTTCTACTGCCGGGCCCATAGAACGGTCGAATACGTTGATTTTCAGCGTACGGGTGTCTTCAACAGTGACGTTAGCCAGCTGACGCAGTGGGGTTGGCGTGCCGTAGTATTCCACCACGATGCCATCCAGCAGGCTTGGGGAAGCACGGCCAGTACGAATTTTGCTGATTTGGTTTTTGAACGCTTCTACGCATTTGTCCATGCGTACTTCAGCATCTTTTCTGATGTCGTTAATCACGTTACGAATCCTTGAAAACTTGTCTCAGGCAGACTATCCGCCAGCACAGCTGCTACAGGTGTGCTAAGTATAGTCGCGTTTAATTCATGACAACGCCAAAGGCGCGCCCAGGTAAGATACCACTACAAATTAAAGCGGAATCTTACCTGTATTTATCGCCAACGGAAATTATTCCGTGATCAAAGTGCCTTCTTTTTCGCCCATTACCACGCGACGCAGCGCGCCAGGCTTGTTCATATTGAAGACACGAATTGGCAGTTTATGGTCGCGAGCCAGCGTGAAGGCGGCAAGATCCATTACTTTCAGCTCTTTATCCAGTACTTCGCTGTAGCTCAGCTGATCGTACATGGTAGCAGACGGATCTTTTGCCGGATCGGCAGTAAACACGCCATCGACTTTGGTCGCTTTCAGCACCACGTCGGCTTCGATTTCGATACCGCGCAGGCAGGCTGCGGAATCGGTAGTAAAGAACGGGTTACCCGTACCGGCGGAGAGGATCACCACGCGGTTGTTACGCAGCAGGCTAATCGCTTCCGCCCAGCTGTAGTTATCGCACACGCCATTCAGGGGAATAGCGGACATCAGGCGGGCATTCACGTAGGCACGATGCAGCGCATCACGCATTGCCAGGCCATTCATCACGGTTGCCAGCATCCCCATGTGGTCGCCCACAACGCGGTTCATACCTGCTTTCGCCAGACCAGCGCCACGGAAAAGATTACCACCACCAATGACCACACCGACCTGGATGCCCAGTTCAACCAGCTCTTTGATTTCCTGCGCCATGCGGTCAAGGATGCTTGCGTCAATACCGAAGCCTTCCGTTCCCTGCAGCGCTTCGCCACTCAGCTTAAGCAGAATGCGTTTGTACACGGGTTTTGCATTGGTAGCCATGTTTCTTTCCTGAGACTGTCAACGATTAAGATGGGGTTAATTCTGGCGACATGTTATGTCGCAAACCAGCGCAGGGATACAGTAACCTGTCTGATTTTGTATGACGGGTGACAAAAAGAAGCCGCCCTCAGGCGGCTCCTTTTCAATCATTAAGACTGCTTGGACATTGCAGCAACTTCTGCTGCGAAGTCAGTCTCAACTTTCTCGATGCCTTCGCCCACTTCGAAGCGGATGAAGCCAGTTACGTCAGCGTTGTGCTCTTTCAGCAGCTGAGCAACAGACTTGCTTGGATCCATTACGAAAGGCTGGCCAGTCAGAGAAACTTCGCCGGTGAATTTCTTCATGCGGCCTTCAACCATTTTCTCTGCGATTTCTTTTGGCTTACCAGACTGCATCGCGATATCCAGCTGAACCTGGTATTCTTTTTCTACCACTTCAGCAGACACGTCTTCTGGTTTAACGAATTCTGGCTTGCTTGCAGCGATGTGCATTGCCAGCTGTTTAACCAGCTCTTCGTCAGCGCCTTTAGCAGCAACCAGAACACCGATGCGAGCACCGTGCTGGTATGAACCCAGAACGTCACCTTCCAGAGAAGAAACGCGACGAATGTTGATGTTCTCACCGATCTTAGCAACCAGAGCAACACGTTCTTCTTCGAACTGTGCTTTCAGAACTTCAACGTCAGTGATTTTACCAGCAATAGCTGCGTCCAGTACTTTGTTCGCAAATGCCTGGAAACCGCCATCTTTAGCAACGAAGTCAGTCTGGCAGTTAACTTCCAGAATGATGCCGTAGGTGCCGTCGATCTTAGTGATGATCACGCCGTCAGCAGCAACGTTGCCTGCTTTTTTAGCTGCTTTGATCGCACCGGATTTACGCATGTTTTCGATTGCCAGCTCGATGTCGCCGTTCGCTTCAGTCAGCGCTTTTTTGCAATCCATCATGCCTGCGCCAGTACGCTCGCGCAGCTCTTTTACCAGGGATGCGGTAATTTCAGCCATTCTTAAATCCTCGGGAGATGTGAACTGCCCGGCCAGAAGCCAAACAGTATAAATTGAAAAAAGGGGCCGATAATTGGCCCCTATTCATACACGGTACTAATAAGGGGTGAAACCTTATTATTCAGCTTCTACGAAGCTTTCTTCCGCCTGAGAAGCCAGATCCTGGGAACGGCCTTCACGAACGGTAGCAGCTACAGCGCTCAGGTACAGGCTAACAGCACGGATTGCATCGTCGTTACCCGGGATAACGAAGTCAACACCGTCCGGATCGGAGTTGGTATCAACGATAGCGAATACTGGGATACCCAGGTTGTTAGCTTCTTTGATTGCGATGTGCTCGTGGTCTGCATCGATTACGAACAGCGCGTCTGGCAGGCCGCCCATATCTTTGATACCGCCCAGGCTGTTTTCCAGCTTGTCCAGTTCACGAGTACGCATCAGCGCTTCTTTCTTAGTCAGCTTGTCGAAAGTACCGTCCTGAGACTGGGTTTCCAGATCTTTCAGGCGTTTGATTGACTGACGAACGGTTTTCCAGTTGGTCAGCATGCCGCCCAACCAGCGATGGTTCACGAAGAACTGATCGCAGCTGTTAGCAGCATCTTTCACAGCTTCGCTTGCAGCGCGCTTAGTACCAACGAACAGAATCTTACCTTTACGGGAAGAGATCTTGTTCAGCTCAGCCAGGGCTTCGTTGAACATTGGTACAGTTTTCTCAAGGTTGATGATGTGAACTTTGTTACGTGCGCCGAAGATGAAAGGCTTCATTTTCGGGTTCCAGTAACGGGTCTGGTGACCAAAGTGAACACCAGCCTTGAGCATGTCGCGCATGGAAACAGTTGCCATGTTTAAAACCTCTATATTAAAAGTTGGGGTTATGCCTCCACGTATCCCATGTTACCGACCCCAAAGGGCACCCCGGAACATGTGCCGATACGTGTGTGTTATTACACAAAGTGAGATTTGTCGCTTCCGTCCAGCCTGTGTATCTGAAATGGATCGGAAGTCCGGCGCGCTTTATACCACAAAACACGGCCAGACACCAACAGTTGTTGGCTGAGTGTGCTGTTAATGATTCTCAATTTGGCACGGGGTGCGCCTGACTGATACCATTGACGACACTTGAACTAGTATTGTCGAAAAAATCGACACCGATGGACAGATTACATGGCTATCTCTATTAAGACACCTGAAGAAATTGAAAAGATGCGCGTCGCCGGTCGTCTGGCCGCTGAAGTGCTTGAAATGATCGAGCCGTTCGTGAAACCGGGCGTCAGCACCGGCGAGCTGGATCGTATTTGTAATGACTATATCGTGAACGAGCAGCAGGCAGTCTCCGCCTGCCTCGGCTATCACGGTTTCCCGAAATCCGTCTGCATCTCTATTAATGAAGTGGTTTGCCACGGTATTCCGGATGACGAAAAGCTGCTGAAAGATGGCGACATCGTCAACATCGACGTCACCGTTATTAAAGACGAGTATCACGGTGACACCTCAAAGATGTTCATCGTCGGCAAACCAACTATTCTGGGTGAGCGCCTGTGCAAAGTAACGCAGGAAAGTCTCTACCTGGCGCTGAAAATGGTTAAGCCGGGCATCCGTCTGCGCACCATTGGCGCGGCTATTCAGAAATTCGTTGAAGCCGAAGGCTTCTCTGTGGTTCGCGAATATTGCGGTCACGGCATTGGCCGCGTCTTCCACGAAGAACCACAGGTTCTGCACTATGATGCCGATGACGGTGGCGTGGTGCTGCAAAAAGGGATGACCTTCACCATTGAACCGATGGTCAACTCTGGCGACTACCGCATCCGTACCATGAAAGATGGCTGGACGGTGAAAACCAAAGACAGAAGCTTGTCTGCGCAGTACGAGCATACTATTGTGGTGACAGACAACGGCTGCGAAATTATGACGTTGCGCAAGGATGACACCATCCCGGCGATACTGACGCACAACGAATGATAAAAAGCCGGCAAATGCCGGCTTTTTTAATGGTGATAGCTTTTTCTTATGGGTGGCACGCGATGAGTAATCTTTTACCCGAACAGTATGCTAACACAGCACTTCCCACCCTCCCCGATCAGCCCGATAACCCCGGCGTCTGGCCGCAGCGTGAGCTGACCTGTGCCGACATCAAAGCGCATATGGATGTCTTCCAGCGCTGGCTGGGCAGTGCTTTCGACGCGGGTATCTCTGCCGAACAGTTGATAGAAGCGCGAACTGAATTTATCGACCAGCTGCTGCAACGTTTATGGATCGATTACGGTTTCGGGCAGATTAGCGATGTCGCACTGGTGGCCGTCGGGGGCTATGGTCGGGGTGAACTTCATCCGCTTTCCGATATCGACCTGCTGATCTTAAGCCGCAAGAAGCTGCCGGACGACCAGGCGCAAAAAATTGGCGAGCTGTTGACGCTGCTCTGGGATGTAAAGCTGGAAGTCGGTCATAGCGTGCGCACACTTGAAGAGTGCCTGCTCGAAGGGTTATCTGACCTTACCGTTGCCACTAATCTGATTGAAACCCGCCTGTTGATTGGCGATGTTGCGCTATTCCTGGAACTACAGAAACACATTTTCAGCGACGGCTTCTGGCCATCTGAAAAGTTCTTTGCCGCGAAGGTCGAAGAGCAAAACCAGCGCCATCAGCGCTACCACGGCACCAGCTATAACCTCGAGCCCGATATCAAAAGTAGCCCTGGCGGCCTGCGCGACATCCACACGTTGCAGTGGGTGGCCCGGCGCCATTTCGGCGCGACCTCACTGGATGAAATGGTAGGGTTCGGCTTTTTGACCGAAGCCGAACGTAATGAACTGAATGAATGTCTGCACCTGCTCTGGCGTATCCGCTTTGCCCTGCATCTGGAACTGAATCGCTATGACAACCGCCTGCTGTTTGATCGCCAGCTCAGCGTTGCCCAGCGCCTGAACTACAGCGGCGAAGGCAACGAGCCGGTCGAGCATATGATGAAGGATTTCTTCCGTGTGACTCGCCGCGTCACCGAGCTGAACCAGATGCTGTTGCAACTGTTCGATGAGGCGATCCTGGCGCTGACGGCAGACGAAAAACCGCGCCCGATTGATGACGAATTCCAGCTGCGCGGCACACTTATCGATCTGCGCGACGAAACGCTGTTCATTCGTGAGCCAGAAGCGATCCTGCGCATGTTCTACACCATGGTTCGTAACAGCGCGATCACCGGGATCTACTCCACAACCCTGCGTCATCTGCGCCATGCCCGTCGTCATCTGACACAGCCCCTGTGCTATATCCCGGAAGCGCGTTCACTGTTCCTCAGTATGCTCCGTCATCCGGGTGCAGTGAGCCGTGGCCTGCTGCCAATGCACCGTCACAGTGTATTGTGGGCCTACATGCCCCAGTGGTCACATATCGTCGGCCAGATGCAGTTCGATCTTTTCCATGCCTACACGGTGGATGAACACACGATACGCGTCATGCTCAAGCTGGAAAGCTTTGCTCAGGAAGAGACCCGTTCTCGTCATCCACTGTGCGTTGAGCTGTGGCCACGCCTGTCGCACCCGGAACTTATCCTGATTGCCGCCCTGTTCCACGACATTGCTAAAGGCCGTGGTGGCGACCACTCGGTACTCGGGGCGCAGGATGTCCTGAAATTTGCCGAACTGCATGGACTCAATTCACGAGAAACGCAGCTTGTGGCCTGGCTGGTACGCCACCACCTGCTGATGTCGGTCACCGCCCAGCGCCGTGATATCCAGGATCCTGAAGTGATTAAGCAGTTCGCCGAAGAGGTGCAGACGGAAAACCGCCTGCGCTATCTGGTCTGCCTGACGGTGGCAGATATCTGTGCCACCAACGAAACGCTGTGGAACAGCTGGAAGCAAAGCCTGCTGCGCGAACTCTACTTCGCCACCGAGAAACAGCTGCGCCGCGGAATGCAAAATACCCCGGATATGCGCGAGCGGGTGCGCCATCACCAGCTACAGGCGCTGGCGTTGCTGCGGATGGATAACATTGATGAAGAGGCGTTGCATCAGATATGGGCGCGCTGTCGTGCCAACTACTTTGTCCGCCACAGCCCAAACCAGTTGGCGTGGCATGCACGGCATCTGCTAAAGCACGACTTGTCGAAGCCGATGATCCTGCTGAGCCCGCAGGCCACGCGCGGCGGTACGGAGATCTTTATCTGGAGCCCGGACCGAGCCTATCTGTTTGCCGCCGTCTGCGCCGAGCTAGACAGGCGAAACCTGAGCGTTCACGACGCGCAGATTTTTACCACCCGCGACGGCATGGCGATGGACACCTTTATTGTGCTGGAGCCGGATGGCAGCCCGTTGTCGCCGGACAGGCACGAAGGGATACGCTTTGGCCTGGAGCAGGCGATTACCCAGCACAGCTGGCAGCCGCCGCAGCCGCGCCGTCAGCCTGCGAAATTACGGCACTTTACCGTCGATACCGAGGTCAATTTCCTGCCGACCCATACCGATCGTAAATCGTTCCTGGAGCTGATCGCGCTCGACCAGCCAGGGCTACTCGCCCGCGTGGGCCAGGTTTTTGCCGATCTGGGAATTTCGCTTCACGGGGCCAGAATTACAACCATTGGCGAGCGAGTAGAAGATTTATTTATAATCGCGACCGCCGACCGGCGTGCCCTTAATAATGACCTGCAACTTGAAGTGCAACAACGGTTGACAGCAGCCCTCAATCCAAACGATAAAGGGTGACGTGTTTTTTAGTGAAATGGAAAGAGTAAACAATGCAGCAGTTACAGAACGTTATTGAGTCCGCTTTTGAGCGTCGCGCCGAGATTACCCCGGCAAATGTGGATACCGTTACCCGTGAAGCCGTTAACCAGGTGATTTCCCTGCTGGATTCCGGTGCACTGCGTGTAGCAGAAAAGATCAACGGTCAGTGGGTAACTCATCAGTGGCTGAAAAAAGCCGTGCTGCTCTCTTTCCGTATCAACGATAACCAGGTTATCGACGGAGCAGAAAGCCGCTACTTCGATAAAGTCCCGATGAAATTCGCTGACTACGACGAAGCGCGCTTCCAGAAAGAAGGTTTCCGCGTGGTTCCACCAGCGGCAGTTCGTCAGGGCGCATTCATCGCACGCAACACCGTGCTGATGCCATCCTACGTGAACATCGGTGCTTACGTTGACGAAGGCACCATGGTGGATACCTGGGCAACAGTGGGTTCTTGCGCGCAGATCGGTAAAAACGTCCACCTGTCCGGCGGCGTGGGCATCGGTGGCGTTCTGGAGCCTCTCCAGGCGAACCCAACCATCATCGAAGACAACTGCTTCATCGGCGCACGCTCTGAAGTGGTTGAAGGCGTGATCGTGGAAGAAGGCTCTGTTATCTCCATGGGCGTTTACATCGGCCAGAGCACCCGCATTTATGACCGTGAAACCGGCGAAGTGCATTACGGTCGCGTCCCAGCGGGCTCCGTAGTTGTTTCCGGTAACCTGCCGTCAAAAGATGGCAAATACAGCCTTTACTGCGCGGTTATCGTGAAGAAAGTCGATGCGAAAACGCGCGGCAAAGTGGGTATCAACGAACTGCTGCGCACCATCGATTAATCGGGTATAACAAAAAGCGGGGGCAACCCCGCTTTTTTTGTATCTGAGGGTGGCGAAAATAGATTTTTTCGTTAATTATTCAAAGGTTATGTTGAGATCAAGGGTACCGCTATGTACGATAATCTGAAAAGTCTGGGCATTACCAATCCTGATGAAATTGATCGTTACAGCCTCCGTCAGGAAGCCAATAACGATATTTTGAAAATCTATTTTCACAAAGATAAAGGAGAGTTTTTCGCCAAGAGCGTGAAGTTCAAATACCCACGCCAGCGTAAGACCGTCGTGGCCGATGGCATCGGTCAGGGATACAAAGAGGTTCAGGAAATTAGCCCGAACCTGCGCTATGTGATCGATGAACTCGATCAGATCTGCCAGCGCGATCGCACCGAAGTCGATCTCAAACGTAAGATCCTTGATGACCTGCGTCATCTGGAAAGCGTCGTCACTAACAAGATCAGCGAAATTGAAGCCGATCTTGAGAAGTTAACTCGCAATAAATAAGTTGGGTGCGGCCTGATGCCCTCACCCCGGCCCTCTCCCACAGGGAGAGGGTAAAACCCTCATCTCTGCTCATCTAACTGTAATGCCACATACAGCAGCAGCCTGTCGTCAAAATTCCCCAGATCCAGCCCCGTCAGTTCCGAGATCCGGTTAAGCCGGTATTCCAGCGTATTACGATGGATAAACAGCGCTTTCGATGTTGCCAGTGGCTGCACGTTATGGCGAAACCATGCCTGCAATGTACGGCGCAGCAAGCCGTTGTTATCCATTGCTTTCAGTCGCACTAACGGGCGCGCCAGTTCATTGGCCTGCCAGCCACCGCGCAGGCTGTCGAGCAAGACTGGCAGCATCAGATCCTGATAGAAGTAGCTACGGCTCTCGGGCATTCGTTGCTTGCCCACCATCATAGTAGTGCGTGCGGTTCGCCACGAACGGGCAATGCTGCCCGGTCCGGTAAAGTAGTTCCCCAGCGCCACGCGAAAACGAAGCTGGCCGTTCTCTTTCATCCGGGCGATAAGTTGATCAACCCGGCGACGGTGATCTTCTGCATCCCAGCGGCCAAACTGATTGAGCGCGGGTTTGAGCACGACCATCTCGGTCAGGGAAACAATCGCCACCAGGTTGTTGCGCTCTGGTGTTGCCAGCGCATTTTGCAACTGCTGTAGCTCCGCCATGGCGCTGTCCACGCCAAGCTGGCCGCTGTCCACCTCAATCACCGCCACTACGCGCGGCTGATTAAGATCAATGCCCAGACGCTGCGCCCACTCGCTGAGTGCAGGGGTGTGCTCCTCCGCCTGAATAAGATTCATGACCAGCTCTTCGCGCAACCGGCTGTCCTGCGCCAGCAGGTGCATGAGGCGCGACTGCTCAAGCATCATTTCTGCCGTCATGCAGACCAGTTCGCCATATTTACGCAGCGATTCTGGTTCCCCGGTCAGGCCAATCACCCCGACAATTTCGCCTTCAAGTCGCAGCGGTAAGTTAATGCCCTGGCGAACGCCATGGAGGTGTTTCGCCACCGCATCGTCGATATCCACCACGCGCCCCTGAGAGAGCACCAGCAGCGCACCTTCGTGCAATTCCCCAATGCGTTCACGATCGCCACTGCCGATAATGCGCCCACGGGCATCCATTACGTTGATATTGGTATCAATGATGCGCATGGTGCGCGCCACGATATCCTGCGCCATTTTGGTATCAAGATGCCAGCCAGCCATGTAACCCTCCTGTGAGCAGAGCTCAAGCATAGGGGAGTTCAATCACTGCCGCATTGTGCGAATGCACAAAGTCAGGGGAATAAGTATGGACTTGTGGAAAGGGTCACAGAAACGAGAAAACCCCTGCTCAGCAACGAGCAGGGGCTTAGGGGGATTACTGCATCAGCAGATAGAGTGAGGAGTCGCCACGCTGAATATTCAACGCCAGCACTGAAGGTTTGCTGTCGAGAATTTTGCGCAATTCAGCGATGTTTTTCACGGGTTGCTGGTTCGCACCCATGATCACATCGCCTTTTTTCAGACCGATACGGGCAGCCGGTGAATTCGCTTTCACGTTGTTCACCACCACACCTTTATCCTCGCCCTTGTTGCTCATTTCAGCGCCTTCAATGCCGCTGAAAATGGTGCTGGAGTCAACCTGGTTCTGGCTGCTCTGCTGCAACTCAAGGCTTACGTTTACAGGTTTGCCATCACGCAGCAGGCCGAGGGTAATTTTGCTGCCCACCGGCATTGAACCCACTTCTGCACGCAGTGCGGCGAAGCTACTGATAGGTTTTCCGTTCAGGGAGGTAATGACATCACCCGCCTTGATACCCGCTTTCGCAGCGGACGAGTTCGGCATCACCTGGCTTACGAATGCGCCGCGCTGGGCATCAACTTTCATCGCTTTTGCCAGCTCAGAGTTCAGCTCAGTCCCGAGGATACCCAGCTCACCGCGTTTCACCTGACCATACTGCACCATCTGCGCGGTCAGGTTTTTCACCATGTTACTCGGGATAGCAAAACCGATACCGATGTTACCGCCGTCTGGTGCCAGAATCGCGGTGTTGATACCAATCAGTTCACCGTTGAGGTTAACCAGCGCGCCACCGGAGTTACCGCGGTTAATCGCCGCATCCGTCTGGATAAAGTTCTCGTAGTTTTCCGCATTCAGGCCGCTACGACCGAGCGCTGAGACAATACCCGAGGTCACGGTTTCACCCAGACCGAATGGGTTACCGATAGCCACGGTGTAATCACCAACGCGCAGTGCATCGGAGTCGGCAATTTTAATCGCCGTCAGGTTTTTCGGATCCTGAATCTGGATCAGCGCGATATCAGAACGCGGATCTTTACCCACGACTTTCGCATCAAACTTACGCCCATCGCTCAACTGAACTTTGATGCTACTGGCGTTATCAACAACGTGGTTGTTGGTGACGACATAGCCTTTTGCTGCGTCAATGATGACACCCGATCCAAGCGCCATAAATTTCTGTTGCTGGGCGCCACCGTTACCGCCCTGGCTGTCATCGCCCGCGCCACCGCCCTGACAGAACGGGGAGCTCTGGAATGGCGAACCGTCCTGGCAGAACGGCGAGTTATCGCCAAAGAACTGCTGGAAGTTACGCGGCATCCGCGGCGTGTTGACGGTCGTGCTGCCCTCAACGTTAATACTTACCACCGATGGCATCACTTTTTCGAGCATCGGTGCCAGGCTTGGCATCTGCTGCGCGGTTGCTGCCGAAGACGCGGTCTCGGCTGCAAAAGCAGACAGAGGAGACAGCGCTAAACCTAAACTCAGAGCCAGTGCACTCATTGCTAATGTGGTTTTTTTCATGTTTCTCAATCTCGATTTACAGATAACGCAAAATTGCTGTGTAACTCAGATTCGTTTTATACCGCTTAGTTCCGGGATGAAGTTTATGGAAAAAGTAAAAATTTATTGGCCGTCTTTACAAAACTCCGCATTTATTCGACCGCCATCAGCTTGCGGTATTCATCCCAGGCATACAAATCCGTCATCCCGCTGATATAGTCCTGAATAAGGCGGCTGCGATAATAATATTCCAGCACTGGCCACTGAGCAGAATGGCGGTCTATCTTGCTAATCGCCTCAACATAAGCAAGACGATGCCGGGTCGAAAGTTTATGGAACAACCGGGATTCAATCGGTAAACGACGCACGCGTTCTTTTTCCACCAGCTCGCTAAATTCGTCGACCGATAATTGTAGCAACGGCCGATAAATTTCCAGCAGACCACTGATCACCCGATAACCCTGTAACTCGAGTTGTTCAACATCGGGATGGCTGAACACATGGCGCATGGCCACATTCTTATACAGTTCAAGAAGTTGGCTAAAATCGCTATCGTCCTCCAGCAGCGCATGATTGAATTCCCCGCTAAAAATCAACGGCAGATTATCAATAAAACGTGAGGCCGCGTAGGGAACCAACTTATTTAGCGTGTTGACCCGCAAATACATAAAGAACTGGTCTTCTGTGCTGCGGCTCAGTGAATTTGAGCGTGATTTTTCCCATGCATTTTCGACAACCTGAGCAAACAAAGAACCTTTTTCATGTTTTCCCCAGGCTTCATGAAGATGCTGATAAAGTTCCTCAACGCTGAATATTCTTTTCTCAACGGCATCTTCAAGGTCGGCCACGCAATAGGAAATATCGTCTGCGGCTTCCATAATCCAGGTTAAGGGAAAGCGGCCATTTGGCGTCAGTAAAAGTTCTTTACGCAGCCGTTCAATATAAACTTCTTCGGATAAATAATAGCCCGGTTTTTTCATCAAATAACTGTGTGATACCGGGGGTTCACCCATCCACCACGCCGGGCGCGTATATTTAAGGATGCACCCCACCTGCGCCCAGGTCAGGTTCATGCGCATCAGGGTATGCACCAGCCGGATGCCCTGCGCATTCCCTTCAAAGTGGCACAGATCCTGGCGAACCTTACGTCGCAGTTCGTTAAGCGCTTCTTCGCCCTCTCGTAAACGCAGGTCCCGGACAATACAACGGTCATCGCTTAGCGGCTGGCTTATTGCATCAGAGGGGAAAAGACGCTGTTTGAACCAGTCATTAATGGCGGCTTCACCGAAATGGCCGAAGGGCGGGTTCCCGATATCGTGCATCAGGCAGGCCATCTCGACGATGCTTTCAAACGGGCCAGTCAACTCATCAAGGCCATACGTTTCCAGCAATCGCTGCTCTTTGAGACGGCTTAAAATCTCTTTGGCAATGTAGCGCCCCACCTGCTGCACTTCCATCGAGTGCGTCAGCCGGGTGCGCACTGCCGCGTTACGTTCGAGCGGGAACACCTGGGTTTTTTGTTGTAGGCGACGTATCGCGGGCGAGTTAATGATACGCCCACGATCGCTTTCAAAAATGCGCAGGATCTCGTGTTCACTCTTGTCTCCTTGCGGAGAACGGAAACGGCGATGCCAGTTAATTTTGGTGCGAAAATCGATCTGCGCCATGTGCTCCCCCGCGTGAGAAATGCGCTTCCACTAAAGCCCATGATAGACTATGCATCTTAACAAGGCACATCGCGAGTAAATCTATGAAAATCGGCATTATTGGTGCAATGGAAGAAGAAGTTACGCTGCTGCGTGACAAAATTGAGAACCGTCAGACCCTCTCTCTTGGTGGTTGTGAGATCTATACCGGCCAGCTGAATGGTGTTGAGGTTGCTCTGCTGAAATCAGGCATCGGTAAAGTTGCTGCTGCGCTTGGCGCGACACTGTTGCTGGAACGCTGCAAGCCAGATGTCATCATTAACACCGGTTCTGCGGGTGGCCTGGCGCCAACGCTGAAAGTGGGTGATATTGTGGTCTCCGATGAAGCGCGTTACCACGATGCCGATGTCACCGCCTTTGGTTACGAATATGGTCAGCTTCCGGGTTGCCCGGCAGGTTTTAAAGCGGATGACAAACTGGTTGCTGCAGCAGAAAGCTGCATTGCCGAACTGAACCTCAACGCCGTGCGCGGTCTGATTGTCAGCGGTGATGCGTTCATCAACGGTTCCGTGGGTCTGGCGAAAATTCGTCACAACTTCCCTCAGGCGGTTGCCGTTGAGATGGAAGCCACTGCCATTGCGCACGTTTGCCATAACTTCAGCGTACCGTTCGTGGTGGTTCGTGCCATCTCCGACGTTGCCGATCAGCAGTCTCACCTGAGCTTTGATGAGTTCCTGGCCGTTGCGGCAAAACAATCTACCGTGATGGTAGAAACCCTGGTGCAGAAACTGGCACGTGGGTAAGAACACCCTTAGGGCGCTGGGCGCCCTGCTTCTGCTCGCACCGGCATGGCTTTACGCTGCGCCGCGTGTGATTACGCTCTCCCCCGCCAATACTGAACTGGCCTTTGCGGCCGGGATCACGCCCGTTGGCGTAAGCAGTTTTTCGGATTATCCCCCACAGGCCGCAGGCATTGAGCAAGTCTCGACATGGCAAGGTATGAACCTTGAACGCATTGTGGCGCTTAAACCAGACGTGGTATTAGCCTGGCGCGGGGGTAATGCAGAGCGGCAAGTCAACCAGCTGAGCTCGCTGGGAATTAAGGTGATGTGGATTGATGCGGTCAGCATTGAGCAAGTTGCTCAGGCGCTGCGCGACCTGGCACCTTTTAGCCCTGCGCCGCAAAAAGCTGAGCTTGCCGCTCAAAATATGCTTCGCGACTATGCTGCATTAAAAGCGAAATACGATACGACCACGAAAAAACGCGTCTTCCTGCAATTTGGTAGCCAGCCGCTGTTTACCACCGGGCAAGGCTCTATCCAGAATCAGGTGCTGGAGGTCTGTGGCGGTGAAAATATCTTTGCTGCGAGCCGGGTGCCATGGCCTCAGGTCAGCCGGGAACAAGTTCTGGCGCGACAACCGCAGGCCATTGTGGTGGTCGGGAGTGCAAGCGAAATTCCTAAAGTTGAACAATTCTGGCAGGGCCAGTTAAAAATACCGGTGATACCACTAAACAGTGACTGGTTTGAACGCGCCAGCCCGCGTATTATCCTCGCCGCAAAACAGCTCTGCGCCGCACTGGCACAGAGTCATTAACGTAGATATAGACCTGAACAGTTCGAGGATTTAACGATGCTCGTGTATTGGCTGGATATACTTGGCACAGCCGTTTTTGCTATCTCCGGCGTTCTGCTGGCCGGGAAATTACGCATGGATCCGTTTGGCGTGCTGGTATTGGGCGTGGTGACGGCTGTCGGCGGAGGAACGATCCGCGATATGGCACTGGCTAATGGCCCGGTGTTTTGGGTAAAAGACCCTACCGATCTGGTGGTGGCGATGGTCACTTGCCTGCTCACGATTGCGCTGGTGCGCCAGCCGCGCAGGCTGCCTAAATGGATACTGCCGGTACTGGATGCCGTGGGTCTTGCGGTGTTTGTCGGGATTGGCGTCAATAAAGCCTTCAATGCGGGCACGGGGCCAATGGTCGCTATCTGCATGGGCGTTTTAACGGGTGTGGGCGGCGGGATCATCCGCGATATTCTGGCACGTGAAATCCCGATGATCCTGCGAACAGAAATCTACGCAACAGCCTGCATTGCTGGCGGAATTGTTCACGCTACGGCCTACTATACCTTTGCTTTACCGCTGGAAATCTCAGCCATGCTGGGGATGGTGGTGACGCTGGGTATACGTTTAGCGGCAATACGCTGGCACCTTAAATTGCCAACATTTGCGCTGGATGAGAATGGCAGGTAAAAGCAAAACGGTAACCATCAGGTTACCGTTTTTGTCTTAGATACTGAAAGAAGAACCACACCCACAGGTGCTTGTCGCGTTCGGGTTCGTTACCACAAAGCGCGAACCTTCCAGACCTTCGCTGTAATCAACCGCACCGCCCACCAGATATTGCAGGCTCATCGGGTCAACCACCAGCGCAACGCCCTGTTTCTCGATAGTCATATCACCATCGTTAACCTGGTCGTCAAAGGTAAAACCATACTGGAAGCCGCTACAGCCGCCACCGGTAATATATACACGCAGTTTCAGATCCGGATTGTCTTCGTCGGCAATCAGGGTTTTCACTTTGTTGGCTGCGGCTTCGGTAAATTCCAGCGGCACAGCGACTACGTCATCACTCATCTTATGCTCCCATGAATACTGCTTACTGCGATTGGGCAAAAATCACCCAATTCTTTTTTTCATTATCTAATACCCTGGTAATTCATTCAAGTATTCTGCGTCGAGGCCTGTTCTGCCTCTTGTTTTGCCAGGGTACGAGCAAGAATGGTGGAGTATAGCGGTTTTCCACCCAGGAATTGGGCTAATAGTGTCGCCCCGAGACAGGTAATGATCATTGGCAAAATGAGCTGGTAATTGTCTGTCATTTCCAGAACCAGCACGATCCCGGTCAACGGCGCGCGCAGGGAAGCAGCCAGCAGCGCCCCCATTCCGGCAACCGCGAATGTTCCCGCATCAAGGTGATACGCCGGGAATCCCGCGGCGGCGGCTGTGCCAAAAGCCGTCCCAAGCAGGGTGCCGAGCGCCAGCATTGGCGCAAAAATGCCTCCCGGCGCACCGGAGGAGAAGCAAAGAATCGTAGTGATCACGCGTGAGATAAACATAAACAGCAGCAGTCCAACGCTGAAATTACCCGCCGCCGCGATGGGGATCAGGCCAAAACCACCGCCAGCGGCGTTCGGTTCAATCACGCCGAGGATGCCGCACATCCCGCCGAGCAGGCCACCCACCAGAACCCATTTGGTAGTATTTCCGCCGTGAATACGCTGGAACATATCCTGTGCGCGTAAGATAAGGGTGTTAAACAACGGGCCGACAACACCAAAAACCATGCCGAGCACCAGATAGAGCCACAGGGTATTCACCGGTGCATTGGTGAGTTTACCCACCTCAATCACCGCACCTTCGCCGTTAAAAATGCGAAAGACAATGCTCGACATAATAACGCCAGTAAACACCGCTTTAATTGAGATCAGGTTGTAGCGAAACTGGGCGCGCATCTCTTCAATAATGAACAGGATCCCGGCCAGCGGCGCATTGAACGCTGCGGATAGCCCGGCTGCGGCCCCGGTTGCCAGCAATGTATGGCGTGCTTCGGCGCTGCGCATCCGGAACATGTCGCCCACCATGCGCCCTACGTTCCCACCGAGCTGTACCGTTGGCCCCTCTCGTCCGAGCACCATTCCTGCCCCCAGAGTGCCCATGCCACCGATAAATTTAACCGGGATCACCCGCCACCAGCGCACCGGACGCAGCTCTTCAAGCGCCCCTTCAATCTCAGGAATACCCGAACCACCGGCCTCTGGTGCAAATTTGCGTACCAGAAAATAGCCTGCCATGGCAAAAAGGGCAGACAAACCAAACGCCGACACCCAGACCAGCCATCCGTTATCCGCATACCCTGCCACTGTGCCAATGCGCCAGTTGAGCACGGCATTCACTGCTTTCTCAAAGGCCACGCCAGCCAGCCCGGCAAGCGTACCCACCACGGCGGCGGCCAGCAAAATAGCCAGCGGTGTTTTGTCGCGATTGAGCAGCCGCCTGATGCTGATACGGTGCCGTGCGCGCGCAAATTGTTGTTCTTCAAATGAGGGGATGTCTGCTTTCATTGCCTGTTCTTTTTAATCATACAAATCGCCGCAAGGATTTTACCAGACACAGCTTCCGCGTCCCCTGAAAAATCCTTAACAATTGTTTATGCATTAATGGGGCAAAAATTTCATAACCTTCCGGGAATCACTTAGAATAGCCACCTTACCTTATTTCTACGAACCAGGAATGACGCAATGAGCAAGTCTGAAAACCTCTACAGTGCAGCCCGCGAGCTTATCCCGGGGGGTGTGAACTCGCCTGTGCGCGCTTTTACCGGTGTAGGCGGCACGCCGCTGTTTATCGAACGTGCTGACGGCGCGTATCTGTATGATGTCGATGGCAAAGCCTATATTGATTACGTTGGCTCCTGGGGCCCGATGGTGCTGGGACACAACCATCCGTCTATCCGCAATGCGGTCATTGAAGCGGCTCAGCGCGGCCTGAGCTTCGGCGCGCCAACCGAGATGGAAGTCAAAATGGCGGAGCTGGTGACCGAACTGGTGCCGACAATGGATATGGTGCGTATGGTGAACTCCGGTACGGAAGCCACCATGAGCGCTATCCGCCTGGCGCGTGGTTTTACCGGCCGCGACAAAATTATCAAATTTGAAGGCTGCTACCACGGTCATGCAGACTGTCTGCTGGTGAAAGCCGGTTCTGGCGCCCTGACGCTGGGCCAGCCGAACTCCCCGGGCGTACCTGCCGACTTCGCCAAACACACTCTGACCTGCACCTATAACGATCTTAGCTCCGTTCGCGCAGCTTTCGAGCAATATCCGCAAGAGATTGCCTGCATCATCGTTGAACCGGTTGCTGGCAACATGAACTGCATCCCACCTCAGCCTGATTTCCTGCCGGGCCTGCGCGCACTGTGCGACGAATTCGGCGCACTGCTGATCATCGATGAAGTGATGACTGGTTTCCGCGTGGCGCTGGCGGGCGCGCAGTCTTACTACGACGTTGAACCAGACCTGACCTGCCTTGGCAAAATCATCGGCGGCGGGATGCCGGTCGGCGCGTTTGGTGGTCGTAAGGACGTGATGGAAGCGCTGGCGCCAACCGGGCCGGTTTACCAGGCGGGTACGCTCTCTGGTAACCCTATCGCGATGGCCGCGGGCTTCGCCTGTCTGAACGAAGTGGCGCAACCGGGTATCCACAAAACCTTGACCGACCTGACCACGCAGCTGGCAAACGGCCTGCTGAACGCCGCAGAAGAGACAGGTATTCCATTGGTAGTGAACCACGTGGGCGGGATGTTTGGGATCTTCTTCACCGATGCAAAAACCGTGACCTCTTATCAGGACGTGGTGAAGTGCGATGTTGAACGCTTTAAGCGTTTCTTCCACCTGATGCTGGAAGAAGGCGTGTATCTGGCGCCGTCTGCCTTTGAAGCGGGCTTTATGTCTGTGGCGCACAGCAAAGAAGATATCAACAACACCATCGACGCAGCACGTAAGGTGTTTGCGAAGTTGTAATTATATGCGGCCTGATGCCCTCTCCCACA
>NZ_JBSICG010000035.1:0-45705 GCF_056156645.1 Enterobacter sp. Li2LvB3
TAAGAATCCATGTCACTTTGAGTGCCCACACAGATTGTCTGATAAATTGTTAAAGAGCAGTGCAACGTGGCTTTCAGCTCACCGTTGCGAGGTCCCGTATATTACGTTTTCCTCATTCAGAGTCAAGCGTTTATTTTCGCTTTTCTCTGTTGGCGTTCATCTCTGAACCCCGCTAACCCGGCGGCTTGTAAGCCGTTGTTCCGTGTCAGTGGAGGCGCATTATAGGGAGTTCTCAGACGTTGACAACCCCTCTTTTGAAAAAAACTTTCAACCGTCTCTTTTTTGCTCAAAACCGTGCTACAACGCTAGTTTTTCGAGCATTTCAAAGCCGTAACGATGTAAAACGGGTAAAAGTTGTTCAGTCTCTTTTGTTATCGCCATACAAAAAGCGATATTGGCATCACTAGATTTTGCATCTGGCGCTTCATGTTCAAGCAGCCAGGCAGTACGACGCGCAATTGCCGCACCGGAATCCACCAGCCGGGTCCCCTCTGGCAGAACCGCCAGAAGCTCTTCCTGTAAAAGAGGGAAATGGGTACATCCCAGGACAACGGTGTCCGGCGGCTCCGGCATCCGCAGCCACGGACGCAAAATGCGGCGCAGCTCTTCCAGTGGAACAGCGTGTCCATGCAACTTCGCTTCCGCCATTTCGACAAGCTCCGCAGATCCGAGCATCGCAATCTGGCATTCATTAGCAAAGCGGTCGATCAGCTCACGCGTATAAGGACGCTTCACCGTGCCACGCGTAGCCAGCAACCCGACAATCCCATTCGCCGTCAGACGTGCGGCCGGTTTAATCGCAGGCACAACACCCACAACCGGGAACGGAAACTTTTCGCGTAATGCGGGAAGGGATACCGTACTCGCCGTATTGCAGGCGATAACGGCCAGCGCCAGAGGATAGCGCTTTTGCACGGCAGTCACGATTTCAAGGACACGCTCAACAATGAACTCTTCGCTCTTTTCTCCATAAGGGAAAGCGACGTTATCGAAAGCATAGATGTAATGGAGATTCGGCAGGAGATGCCGAATCTCATCATAGACCGAAAGCCCACCTACGCCGGAATCAAACACCAGCACGGTGGGACGCGGATCAGAAGGTGTAGCTGCCAGACAAGGTGTATT
The DNA here is from genome assembly GCF_056156645.1 of Enterobacter sp. Li2LvB3. Lineage (NCBI taxonomy): Bacteria > Pseudomonadati > Pseudomonadota > Gammaproteobacteria > Enterobacterales > Enterobacteriaceae > Enterobacter > Enterobacter sp. Li2LvB3. The sequence continues at coordinate 1,126 of NZ_JBSICG010000035.1, forward strand.
CCCGTCCTGCAGTTTGGTAGCCATAAACTGTCTCGTAATCTTTATCGAACAGGTTGGCTATTTTACCACGAACTGTAAGGTGAGAGGTGACAGGATATGAAACTGCGACATCCCACAAACTTACACCGCCCATTTTGACTTCACGAGACGGGAAACTACTGAAGTCATCGTCATAGCGCGTACCCAAATAGCGATATGCAAGATTCCAGTCAACATCCCAGGTTTGCCAGTCAAGTTGATATTTCACCTGCTGCTTAGAGCGGCGCTTGAGCACTTCATTGGTGTTTGCATTGCGTGGATCCACATAATCATATGAGACCTGATGGCTAATCGGGCCGGTATCAAATTGAGCAGTGGCCTCTATCCCCTCAATACGTGCTTTGTTCACGTTGTATGGACGGTTCATCTGATCGTAACCAATCAGATTATCGACATCGTTACGGTAAGCGCTAACACGCCAGTTCACCGGGCCGGTTAAACCTTCAAAGCCGCCTTCCCACTGTTTGCTCTCTTCAGGTTTAAGATCCGGGTTGCCGTACTTCGCACTGTGGATCTGACTCATGGTTGGCGCTTTATAGGCTGTACCGTAGGAGGCAATGAAGCGATATCCTTCGATAAACTCCCAGGCCGCGCTAGTTTGCCAGGTGCTGTGGTTGCCGAAGTTCGAGTTGTCATCATTACGAGCGGCGGCTTCCAGCGTCACGCTATCAAACTGCTGCATACCGGAGAGGAAAACACCCGTATTGTGCTGCTCGTAGCCTTTATCCAGAGATGCCGTTCCCGACTGGGTTTTCTGTTTCTGCCAGTCCAGACCTGCGCCGATATTGCCGTGACCGACGGCCACGTTGTTCATCCACTGAGCGGTATATTGCTTAACATCATCCATGCTGGAAGATGCTGCATAACGGCCTTTGCTCGGATCATAGTTAAGGTCTTTGCTACGACCATAGCCCGCGACCAGCTGAGATTGATAAATCCCCTGGCTATAGCGAAGCCCGGTATCCCAGTTCTGGCTATACAGTTGGCGTGTATCCGGAGTGCCGGTTATAGCCGTGTAATCATCATTGTAGGTATCGTAACCATCGTACGCCGTGCGGTTATCGTAACCAAAGCCACGGAAGAAACCGCTCACGCTGTCGGTGATCTGCTGCTCCACAGAGCCATAGAGTGACTTACTCATAAAGCCGTCACGGTCAGGCTGGCGCGGTGCATCGTTTGCGCCAATATCAAAACCACGGGTATAGGTATAGTTGCCCGCCATTGTAATTTTGGTTTTATCCAGCACCTGCTGGAAAGAGCCATCATAGGTCTGGTAACCCTTAGACCCCACCCCTGCAGAAATTTCTGCCCCCGGTTTGTCGCGCCCGGTGATGATGTTGATTACACCGCCAATCGCGTCGGAGCCATACAGGGCCGAACGTGGGCCACGAATGTATTCAATACGCTGAATCAGGGAAGTCGGGATCTGGCTGAGGTCAGGAACGTTGCTGATCCCTGCATTATTCAGAGGGACACCATCGATCAGCACCAGAACATGACGGGATTCGGTCCCGCGTATAAAGGTAGAAGAGGTCGCGCCCATACCACCGCTTTGCGCGATATCCACGCCTGGCAGTCGTGACATGATTTCCACCACACTCTTTGCCTGCCAGCGTTCGATATCTTCACGCGTCACCACTGACGTCGGTGCGAGAACGGTATTAACAGGTTGCTCAAAACGGTTTGCAGTCACCACCAACGAGTCTGAGCTATCCTGCGCCCAGCCCGAAAATGCCGTGACGGAAAGCGCCGTCAACAGCGATACTTTTTTAATCATTGTTAAAGCATCCACAATATAAGAAGGATGCCGCAGGCCTCATCTATAGCACGCGATGATGAAACCAAATGCGACGTGTTACCGGCAGGTCTTCGGGCTAGGTGGCGTTTAATGGATGAAGACTTCCCGTTCTCACAGTGTCTACAACTCTCATCCCGCCAGTCTTTACCGCTGCGCGTCAGCTCCAGATTTACACTGGATTCCCTTTTCACTCTCAGGAGACCGGAAACAGAATGCTACAATTAGACACGTATAGATGTCCAGATAGCTATTAGCCATTAAATCTGGACATCCCCTGAACAATGCCTACAATCCCCGCGTAATTCTTTATCACTCAGGACGCATCATGACCCCCGAACACCTCCCGACAGAACAGTACGACGCGCAGCTGGCAGAGAAAGTTGTCCGCCTGCAAAGTATGATGACGCCTTTCAATGCGCCCGTTCCAGAGGTGTTCCGTTCCCCAGTCAGCTATTACCGGATGCGTGCAGAATTTCGCATCTGGCACGATGGGGACGACCTGTACCACATCATTTTCGATCAGCAGACAAAATCCCGTATCCGCGTAGACAGTTTTCCGGCGGCGAGCGAGCTGATTAACCAGCTGATGACCCTCATTATGGATGGCGTGCGCAGCAACCCGGTGCTTCGCAACAAGCTGTTCCAGATTGACTACCTGACCACGCAAAGCAACCAGGCGATTGTCTCCCTGCTGTATCACAAAGCACTGAACGACGAGTGGCGCGAGCAGGCAGAAGCCCTGCGCGATGCCCTGCGCGCGCAGAATATCAATGTTCACCTGATTGGCCGTGCCACCAAAACCAAAATCATGCTGGACCAGGATTACATCGACGAGCGTCTGCCGGTGGCGGGTAAAGAGATGATTTACCGCCAGGTAGAAAACAGCTTCACCCAGCCAAACGCCGCGATGAACGTGCAGATGCTGGAGTGGGCGCTGAAGGCGACAGAAGGGTCAACGGGCGATCTGCTTGAGCTGTACTGTGGTAACGGTAACTTCTCACTGGCGCTGGCGCGTAACTTTGAGCGCGTGCTGGCAACTGAAATCGCTAAGCCGTCGGTCGCTGCCGCCCAGTACAACATCGCCGCTAATCATATCGACAACGTGCAGATCATTCGTATGGCGGCAGAAGAGTTTACGCAGGCGATGAACGGCGTGCGTGAGTTCAATCGATTACAAGGTATCGACCTGAAGAGTTACCAGTGTGAGACGATTTTTGTCGATCCGCCGCGCAGTGGTCTGGACAGCGAAACCGAGAAGATGGTGCAGGCGTACCCGCGTATTTTGTATATCTCCTGCAACCCGGAAACCCTGTGCAAGAATCTGGAAACATTAAGCCAGACGCACAACGTTGAACGTCTGGCTCTGTTCGATCAATTCCCGTATACGCACCACATGGAGTGCGGTGTATTGCTTACCGCGAAGTAATCTGTATGCCGGATGGCGCTGCGCTTATCCGGCCTACAACCCCCAATTCACTTACTCCGGCAGCTCGTGCTTACGGCCACGCATCCGCGAGCCAATCCAGAATACCAGCGCCACAGACAGCACCGCCGGCAGGAAGTTTGAGCCGATATCCGGGTACTCTGCACGTACCACAGTGCTATACAGCAACACGCCTAAAATAAAGCATGCTGCAGCAAGCCCCGGCAACCCCACAGGCATCGTGCGGTTCAGATAGCGTTGATGCAGACAGTACACCGTCAGCACCAGTGCAATTAGCGGGAAAATTGAGAATGGTACGATAGAGCTGAAAACAGCCGAAAACGTGCCATTAATTGATAAGCCAGCGATCAATGCCAGCAACAACGTACCTTTATCCTGACCTGACTGTTTCATTACTCACCCTTCACTCATCGGTTTGATGTGCCAACTTTTCTTGTTCACGGCGATACCAGTAATATGCCCCTTTGGAGATCATCCTGAGTTGCAATACCAGTCGCTCTTCGAGCTGCTTGCGCTGTTCAACGCTCACATCCAGTGCTTCGGCACCCGCACTAAAGACAATGGTCACCATCGCCTCGGCCTGCGCTTCAGTGAATGCACGCGGCATATGGTTTTCGAGTTCAAGATAGTCGGCAAGTTCCGCAATGAAGTGCTGAATTTCACGCGCGACCGCGGCACGAAATGCGGCCGATGTCCCGGAACGTTCACGCAACAGCAGGCGAAATGCGTTGGGGTTATTGCCGATGAACTCCATAAAGGTCGATACGGACGTGCGAATAACACTACCGCCTTTTGCGATACGCTGACGTGCCTGGCGCATCAGCTGGCGCAGCATCAGACCACTTTCGTCGACCATGGTCAGGCCCAGTTCATCCACATCACGGAAATGACGATAGAAGGACGTTGGCGCAATCCCGGCCTCACGTGCTACTTCACGCAGGCTCAAACTGGCAAAACTTCGCTCAGCACTCAGCTGACTGAATGCGGCTTCCACCAGCGAACGCCGGGTTTTCTCTTTTTGTTGTGCTCTTACGCCCATCACGATAGTTGAATCCTTCCAAAGGCCTGATGGCACTATACCAGAGAATAAAATTAATCTGTTTGCCTGGCTTTGTGAATGATTGTTTACGCGCGGTTTGTGCTCCACTGCCGGAAAAAAGCACAACGATAATTGGGTTACTCTGGCAATGATGTTATGATTCTGTTGCTTTTATGTATAAGAACAGGTAAGCCTTGCCATGCCACATTCCTACGATTACGACGCAATAGTTATTGGTTCCGGCCCCGGCGGCGAAGGTGCTGCTATGGGTCTGGTGAAACAGGGAGCCAGAGTAGCGGTCATTGAGCGCTACCATAATGTCGGCGGCGGTTGCACCCACTGGGGCACCATCCCTTCCAAAGCCCTCCGCCATGCCGTTAGCCGTATTATTGAATTTAACCAGAACCCTCTTTACAGCGACCACTCCCGACTTCTTCGTTCTTCCTTTGCCGACATCCTGAATCATGCGGATACCGTCATTAACCAGCAGACACGTATGCGTCAGGGATTTTATGAGCGTAACCACTGCGAAATTTTGCAGGGCAACGCGCATTTTGTCGATGAGCACACCCTGGCACTCGAATGCCATGACGGTTCGGTTGAAACCATCACCGCCGAAAAATTCGTGATTGCCTGCGGCTCGCGCCCGTACCATCCGGCCGATGTCGACTTCTCGCACCCACGTATCTACGACAGCGACTCCATCCTCAGCCTGCACCACGAACCACGCCATGTGATTATCTATGGCGCAGGAGTGATTGGCTGCGAATATGCGTCGATCTTCCGGGGTATGGAGGTCAAAGTTGACCTGATTAACACTCGCGATCGCCTGCTGGCCTTCCTCGACCAGGAGATGTCGGATTCCCTCTCGTATCATTTCTGGAACAGCGGTGTGGTGATTCGCCACAACGAAGAGTACGAGAAAATCGAAGGCTGCGATGACGGTGTGATCATGCATCTGAAATCCGGCAAGAAGCTGAAAGCCGACTGCCTGCTGTATGCCAATGGCCGTACCGGTAATACCGATTCGCTGGCGCTGGAAAACATCGGGCTTGAGACCGACAGCCGTGGCCAGTTGAAGGTCAACAGCATGTACCAGACCGCGCTGCCGCACGTTTACGCGGTGGGTGATGTGATTGGTTATCCAAGCCTCGCGTCAGCGGCCTACGATCAGGGGCGCATCGCGGCTCAGGCGCTGGTGAAAGGCGAAGCTACCGCACATCTGATTGAAGATATTCCGACAGGGATTTACACCATCCCGGAAATTAGCTCCGTCGGGAAAACCGAACAGCAACTGACGTCCATGAAAGTGCCTTACGAGGTGGGTCGTGCACAGTTTAAACATCTGGCGCGCGCGCAAATCGTGGGAATGAGTGTGGGAACGCTGAAGATTTTATTCCATCGCGAGACGAAAGAGATCCTCGGTATTCACTGCTTTGGTGAACGCGCGGCGGAAATCATTCATATCGGCCAGGCGATAATGGAGCAAAAAGGTGGTGGTAACACCATCGAGTACTTCGTTAACACCACCTTTAACTACCCGACCATGGCGGAAGCCTATCGGGTAGCGGCACTAAACGGTCTGAACCGTCTGTTTTAACGCGCCGTCAAAATGGCCATCCATGGAACTACGGATGGCCTCTGCCAGCTGCTCATAGCGGCTGCGCAGTGGCGAGCCCGGGCGATAAACCAGGCCAATGGTACGACGCGGCTCTGGTTTAATGCACGGCAGATAGACCACACCATCACGTTTACGCTCGTGCGGAACAGCCAGCGCAGGCAGCAGCGTGATACCGCTTCCCGCCGCCACCATGTTACGCAGCGTTTCCAGACTGGTTGCGCGGAAATGGGTATCTTCATCCGCACCGGCCTCAAAACAGAAGCCCATCGCCTGATCGCGCAGACAGTGGCCATCTTCCAGCATCAGCAACTTTTCACCGGCCAGATCGGCCATCGGCACGCGATCGCGGTTCGCCCACGGGTGATCTTCATAGATAGCCAGCATCATCGGCTCATCAAACAGCGGCACCTCAATAAAGGCTTCACTCTCTTTGACCAGCGCCAGAATAGCGCAATCGAGCTTACCGCTATCTAACTGCGCCAGCAGCTGATGGGTTTGTGCTTCATGCAGATACATTTCGAGTTTCGGGAATGTCTGGTGCAGCATCGGTATGATCTGCGGTAACAGGTACGGGCCAACGGTTGGGATCAGGCCAATATGCAGTGGGCCCGACATCGCTTCCCCCTGCTGGCTTGCCATTTCCTTGAGCACTTTGACCTCGCGCAGCACGGTGCGCGCCTGATCCACCAGCAGAAGACCTGCCTGGGTGAACAGAACCTTACGACTGGTGCGCTCCAGCAGCATTACGCCCAGCTCATCCTCCAGCTTGCGGATTTGACCGCTCAGCGTGGGCTGGCTCACGTGGCAGGAATCTGCCGCGCGGCGAAAATGACGGTGCTCGGCTAACGCTACCAGGTATTCAAGATCACGAATATTCATTATTCATCCTCCGTCGCCACGATAGTTCGTGGCGATAGATAGCATAGCAACGAACGATTATCCCTATCAAGCATTCTGTTGAATAATACACCACATAGACAGGGCGGCACATGTTTGACCCAAAACGACCCCGCCACCGTCTGACGAGTTTCTCTCAAAACTCGAACAACTAAAGCCAACGTGAACTTTTGCGGACCCCGTGGTCCGCATTTTTTTTGCGTAAAAAAAGCCCGGCGCTAAGCCAGGCTCTGTTTTTCTCCCTCTCCCTGTGGGAGAGGGCCGGGGTGAGGGCATCAGCCCGCACGGTTCAAACCAACCGGCTCTTCGCATCCGCGATCGCCTGCGCGACCTGCTTAGGCGATACACCGCCTTTCGCCGCACGCTTATCCAGGCAAGACTGCAACGCCAGAATCGGATAAACATCATCCCCGATAACCGCACTGAATTTTTGCAGGTCGGTAAGCGTCAGCTCTTCCAGAGGTTTACCCTGACGAATCGCTTCCACTACCGCTTCACCCACAATATGGTGCGCTTCACGGAACGGAACACCTTTCGCCACCAGATAGTCAGCCAGTTCGGTGGAGTTAGCGTAACCCTGCTGTGCAGCTTCCTGACAACGTGGGCGTTTCACCTGAATACCATCCAGCACCAGTGCGCCCATATGCAGGCAATCCAGCCAGGTGTCGAGCGCGTCGAACAGCCCTTCTTTGTCTTCCTGCATATCTTTGTTATACGCCAGCGGCAGCCCTTTCAGGGTCATCATCATGCCAGTCAGCGCACCCTGCACACGGCCACACTTACCGCGGATAAGCTCCAGCGCATCCGGGTTTTTCTTCTGTGGCATCAGGGAAGAGCCAGAGGTCACACGGTCAGAAAGCTCAACAAAGCCAGCTTCACCGGAGTTGAAGAAGATCAAATCTTCTGCGAAACGCGACAGGTGAACCATCCCGATAGAGGCATTGGACAGCAGCTCCAGCACGTGATCGCGGTCAGACACGCTGTCCAGGCTGTTACGGGTGGCAGAAGCAAAGCCCAGCCAGCCTGCCAGCTGTTCACGGTCAATTTCATACGCTGTACCCGCCAGCGCACCGCTACCCAGCGGACTCACGTCCAGACGCTTCAGGGTATCCTGAAGACGGCTTTCATCACGTGCCAGCATTTCTACATAGGCCAAGCTCCAGTGAGCAAACGTCACCGGCTGGGCACGTTGCAGGTGGGTGTAACCCGGCATAACCGCATCCTGGTTGTTCTGCGCGGTTTCCACCAGTGCAGCCTGTAACTGACGGTTTGCCGCCAGCAGTTCAACTACGGTGTCTTTGCACCACAGCTTCAGATCGGTTGCGACCTGGTCGTTACGGCTACGGCCTGTGTGCAGCTTTTTACCCAGCTGACCGACTTTATCGATAAGCTTACCTTCCACCCAGCTATGGATATCTTCGGCATCGCTTTTCAGGATCTGCTGCGGGTCCAGACGTACCTCTTCCAGCAGGTTGTTCAGCGCTTCTTCCAGCTGCTGTTGCTCATCTGCGGTCAGCACACCTACGGTCACCAGTGCTTTGGACCAGGCCACAGAGCCGACGATATCTTGTTCGGCCAGGCGGTAGTCGAAGCGCAAAGAGTCGTTAAACTGTTTGAACCGTTGATCCGCTGCCTGTGTAAAACGCCCACCCCAAAGTGCCATAACATGCTTCCTTAATATCTTTGAATTTCATTGCCCGGTGGCGCTGCGCTTACCGGGCCTACAAAACAATAAATCGATTACGCCAGAATACGCGTGCCAATCGGCGTGCCGTTAAACAGCGCCGGGAGTTGCTCCGCGTGACGCCAGGAGGCGATATCTACCGGGCGGCCAAGCGTGCGGGCAGCATCCAGCGCTGCGTTCACTTTCACGATCATGCCGTCGGTAATAATGCCCTGCGCAATCAGCTGCTCGGCTTTCGCCGCCGTCATTTCCGCAATACGCTGGCCTTTACCGTCCAGAATACCGCTCACGTCAGAGAGCAGAATCAGGTCAGCACCCAGCGTTGCCGCCAGTGCGGTTGCCGCCTGGTCTGCATTCACGTTCATTAGCTCACCCTCTTCGGTGACACCGATTGAGCTTACCACCGGCAGGAAACCGCCCTCCAGCAGCGTGTTAATCAGCTTAGGCGAACCTGGCTGCGCCAGTCCAACATGTCCGAGCTCTTCGTCGAGCGGGGTCACTTTTACGCTATCGCCATCGCCCAGATAGAGGCCAACAGAGGCGATATGGTGTTTCTTCGCCCATGCCAGCAGCGTTTTGTTCGCCGTACCCGCCAGCGCACCGGTAATGATGCCAATCTGATCAGCAGGCGTTACGCGCAGGCCATTTTTCTTTTTCACTGGCAGGTTGAGCCCTTTCATCAGCTCATCCACCACGCAGCCGCCGCCGTGGACAATCACCAGCGGGCGTTGGTGTGATTCACGATAGTTAACCAGTGCGGTAAAAAGACGCTCCAGCGCTTCTTCGCTGTCCAGCAGTACACCACCGAGCTTGATAATTAATGGGTTCATCATCACACCTTAAATAAGAGACTGCGTTTCAGCGAAGCCAAAACGAATGTTTGCGCACTGCATTGCCTGGGCGGCAGCGCCTTTGAGTAAGTTATCTTCTGCGGCGACCACAATCAGGTGTTCGCCCTGCACGGCAAAGCCGATATCGCAGAACGGCAGACCGACCACATTTTTCAGCGCCGGGACACCTTTTTCATACAGACGCACCAGGGGTTTATCAGCATATGCCTGAGTAAAGACCTCGCCCACCTGTTCTTTGGTCACACCCGGTTTCAGGCGGCAGGTAATGGTTTCGAGGATCCCACGCGGGAAGCTGCCCAGGTGCGGGGTAAAAATCACATCCGCGCCCAGATGGGTGGTGATTTCAGGGTGATGACGGTGATTAAACACGCCGTAAGGCTGGAGGCTCACTTCGCAGAAGCTATTGGAAATTGCCGCCTTGCGTCCAGCACCGCTCACGCCACTGGTGGCGTTGATCACCGGCCACTGATTCAGATCCAGCAAACCTGCGTCGATCAAGGGCTTAAGTGAAAGCTGCGCCGCCGTTGGGTAGCAACCCGGCACGGCAATCAAATCTGCTTCTTTCAGTTTGTCCGCGCTCCACTCCGCCAGGCCATATACCGCTTTTTCAAGCAGATCCGGGTGCTGATGGGTGAAACCGTAATATTTCTCGTAGAACGCGCCATCGTTAACGCGAAACGCGCCAGAAAGGTCGAACACCACACAACCGGCCGCCAGGAATTGCGGTACCAGGTCGTGGCTGACTTCGTGCGCTGTGGCTAAAAACACCACGTCGACACCGTCAGTGAACTCGGTGATGTCAGACATCGGCTGCAAAGGCAGATCAACGATGCCCTTAAGTTGTGGATGCAAATCAGAAATTAACTTTCCTGCATCATTGCTTTGCGCTGACACGGTCAAAGCGGTTATGGTCATATGTGGATGGCGATTCACGTAGCTTACAAGCTCTGCGCCCGCATAACCGCTAGCGCCTACAATCAGCGTATTCAACATCGGGTTCCTTTATGCTCAACGTTAATGTATTTTTATTCACATTTATTGCATGAATATTGATACTATCACGACCTAAGGTGTGTCAACAATGAAAATGAACTTACCGCCATTTATCGAGATTTACCGCGCCCTGATCGCCACACCGTCCATCAGTGCAACCGAAGAAGCGCTGGATCAGAGCAATGAGTCTTTAATCAATCTTCTGGCGGGTTGGTTTAGCGATCTTGGGTTTAACGTTGAGGTTCAGCCTGTCCCCGGAACACGTCATAAATTTAACCTGCTGGCCAGTACCGGAACCGGCGCGGGTGGGCTGCTGCTGGCAGGCCATACTGACACCGTTCCGTTTGACGACGGCCGCTGGACGCGCGACCCGTTCACCCTGACCGAACACGACAACAAACTCTACGGTCTGGGCACCGCCGACATGAAAGGTTTCTTCGCTTTTATCCTCGACGCGCTGCGTGACGTGGACGTGACGAAACTGAAAAAACCGCTCTATATCCTGGCGACCGCCGATGAAGAAACCAGCATGGCAGGCGCACGTTATTTCTCTGAAAATACCTCTATTCGCCCGGATTGCGCCATCATCGGCGAACCAACCTCTTTGCAGCCCATTCGTGCGCATAAAGGCCATATTTCTACAGCGGTGCGCGTACTGGGCCAGTCCGGCCACTCCAGCGATCCGGCTCGCGGCGTGAACGCCATTGAGCTGATGCACGATGCCATCGGCCACATCATGCAACTACGTGATTCCCTGAAAGAGCGCTATCACCATGATTCGTTCACCGTGCCTTACCCGACGCTGAACCTCGGTAGCCTGCACGGCGGGGATGCCTCCAACCGTATCTGCGCCTGTTGCGAACTGCATATGGATATCCGCCCGCTGCCAGGTATGACGCTGAGCGACCTGAACGGTTTACTGACAGAAGCCCTGGCACCAGTGAGCGAACGCTGGCCTGGCCGCCTGACAGTTTCCGATCTGCATCCGCCTATTCCGGGCTACGAGTGCCCGCCGGATCACCAGCTGGTCGAAGTGGTGGAAAAACTGCTCGGCGAGAAAACCGACGTGGTGAACTACTGCACCGAAGCGCCGTTTATTCAGACCCTGTGTCCAACACTGGTCCTCGGCCCTGGCTCCATCAACCAGGCCCACCAGCCGGATGAGTACCTGGAAACCCGCTTTATCAAACCAACCCGTGAACTGATTACCCAGGTTGTGCATCACTTCTGCTGGCATTAATGACCTTTCCCCTCTCGAATGAGAGGGGAAAATCTCGCGATCTTCGTCACATTTCCATAAGCATCACTTATCTGACGCGAAGCGAATTAAATTTCGTAAATTGCCCACATTTATTCGTTTGCTGAACCGTTTTCGCAGCAATTGACGACAGGGGTTTTACGTGGCTTTATAAAGGGAGATGACAAAATATTGTCCAAAAGATTTTCGATTGGGCATAAACAAAAATGATGGGGTGACTGGGTTTTTATGAACGAACAATATTCCGCGTTGCGTAGTAATGTCAGTATGCTCGGCAAGGTGCTGGGAGATACCATCAAGGATGCGTTGGGTGAGAACATTCTCGACCGCGTTGAGACAATCCGTAAGCTGTCTAAATCTTCCCGTGCAGGAAACGAGGCCAATCGTCAGGAGCTGCTTACCACCTTGCAGAACCTGTCTAACGATGAGCTGCTGCCTGTTGCACGCGCATTCAGCCAGTTCCTGAACCTGGCGAACACCGCTGAGCAATACCACAGCATTTCGCCAAAAGGCGAAGCGGCCAGCAACCCGGAAGTTATTGCCCGTACACTTCGTAAACTGAAAGACCAGCCAGACCTCAACGAAGCGACCATCAAAAAAGCGGTGGAGTCGCTCTCTCTGGAACTGGTACTGACTGCTCACCCAACCGAGATCACCCGTCGTACGCTTATCCACAAAATGGTGGAAGTGAACAACTGCCTGAAGCAGCTGGATAACAAAGACATCGCCGACTACGAACGTAACCAGCTGATGCGCCGTCTGCGCCAGCTGATTGCCCAGTCCTGGCACACTGACGAAATTCGTAAGAACCGCCCAAGCCCAGTCGATGAGGCCAAATGGGGCTTTGCGGTGGTGGAAAACAGCCTGTGGGAAGGTGTTCCTAACTACCTGCGCGAGCTGAACGAACAGCTGGAAGAAAACCTGGGCTACCGCCTGCCGGTGGATTTTGTGCCGGTGCGCTTCACTTCCTGGATGGGCGGTGACCGTGACGGTAACCCGAACGTGACCGCAGAGATCACCCGCCACGTCCTGCTGTTAAGCCGCTGGAAAGCCACCGACCTGTTCCTGAAAGATATTCAGGTGCTGATCTCTGAGCTGTCGATGGTTGAAGCGACACCAGAACTGCGTGAACTGGCCGGTGAAGAAGGTGCCAGCGAGCCGTATCGCTATCTGATGAAAAAGCTGCGTGGTCAGCTAATGGCAACTCAGGCCTGGCTGGAAGCGCGCCTCAAAGGCCAGCGCCTGCCGAAGCCGGAAGGCCTGCTGAGCCAGAACGAACAGCTCTGGGACCCGCTGTACGCCTGCTATAAATCTCTGCAAGCTTGCGGTATGGGCATCATCGCCAACGGTGAACTGCTCGACACCTTGCGCCGCGTGAAGTGCTTCGGCGTGCCGCTGGTACGTATCGATGTTCGTCAGGAAAGCACCCGCCACACTGAAGCGCTGGGTGAACTAACCCGCTATCTCGGTATTGGCGACTACGAAAGCTGGTCCGAAGCCGACAAACAAGCCTTCCTGATCCGCGAGCTGAATTCCAAACGTCCTCTGTTGCCACGCAACTGGGAACCCAGCAACGAAACCCGCGAAGTGCTCAACACCTGTAAAGCGATCGTTGATGCGCCGAAAGGATCGGTGGCGGCCTATGTGATCTCGATGGCGAAAACCCCGTCCGATGTGCTGGGTGTTCACCTCCTGCTGAAAGAAGCCGGCATCGACTACGCCCTGCCGGTGGCACCGCTATTTGAAACCCTGGATGACCTGAACAACGCCAACGATGTCATGACGCAGCTGCTGAACATCGACTGGTATCGCGGCTTTATTCAGGGCAAACAGATGGTGATGATTGGCTATTCCGACTCCGCAAAAGACGCGGGCGTGATGGCGGCATCCTGGGCTCAGTACCAGGCGCAAGACGCACTGATCAAGACCTGCGAGAAAGCCGGTATCGAACTGACCTTGTTCCACGGTCGTGGTGGTTCCATTGGCCGTGGCGGTGCGCCAGCTCATGCGGCACTGCTTTCTCAACCGCCGGGAAGCCTGAAAGGTGGCCTGCGTGTAACCGAACAGGGCGAGATGATCCGCTTCAAGTACGGTCTGCCGGAAGTGACTATCAGCAGCCTGTCGCTTTACACCAGCGCCATTCTGGAAGCCAACCTGCTTCCACCGCCAGAGCCGAAGGAGTCCTGGTGTCATATCATGGACGAGCTGTCAGATATCTCCTGCGATCTGTACCGCGGCTACGTGCGTGAAAACAAAGACTTCGTGCCTTACTTCCGTTCAGCGACACCTGAGCAGGAGCTGGGTAAACTGCCACTGGGTTCACGCCCGGCCAAACGTCGCCCTACCGGTGGCGTAGAGTCTCTGCGTGCTATCCCGTGGATCTTCGCCTGGACGCAAAACCGCCTGATGCTGCCAGCCTGGCTGGGTGCCGGTGCGGCGCTGCAAAAAGTGGTGGAAGATGGCAAGCAGAGCGAGCTGGAAGCCATGTGTCGCGACTGGCCGTTCTTCTCCACACGCCTTGGGATGCTGGAAATGGTCTTCTCCAAAGCCGACCTGTGGCTGGCGGAATACTACGATCAGCGTCTGGTGAAACCTGAGCTGTGGGCGCTGGGCAAAGAGCTGCGCGAACTGCTGGAAGGCGACATCAAAGTGGTACTGGATATCGCCAACGACTCGCACCTGATGGCAGACCTGCCGTGGATTGCCGAGTCTATCCAGCTGCGTAATATCTACACCGACCCGCTGAACGTACTCCAGGCTGAGCTGCTGCACCGTTCCCGCCAGGCCGAAGAGGAAGGTAAAGAGCCTGATCCTCGCGTTGAGCAGGCGTTGATGGTGACAATTGCAGGCGTTGCGGCAGGGATGCGTAACACCGGCTAATGCTTGATGCCAGGCGGCGCTGCGCCGCCTGGCAAATTTCGGTATCCACACCATGCACCACGATATCACCCAGATCCTGACTAACCTGATTAACGGTGTATTACCGCTGGGTCAGGTGCATTTTTCAACCCAGGCATCCAGTGCACCCGAACTTGCCTTACAGGTCGATTTTCCACGTCTGGAGATTGTTCTTGAAGGGTCTGTTGAAGATTGCGCGGCCTCCGTTCTACAGCCACGTGATGTCCTCTACGTTCCGCCAGGAGGCTGGAATGACCCACACTGGCAAGAACCCGCGACAACGCTGAGCATTCTGTTTGGTAAACAACAACTTGGGTTTAGCCTTTTGCACTGGGACGGCGTGGAAATCCGCAATCTCGCGAAGCAACATGTTGCCCGCCGTGGCCCCCGGATTGGCTCCTTCCTGCTGCAAACACTCCATGAAATGCAAATGCAGCCGAACGAGCAACAAACAGCAAGACTGATTGTGGCTAGCCTGCTGAGTCACTGTATCGACCTGCTGGGCAGTCAGATCCAAACCGCCTCCCGCAGTCAGGCCCTGTTTGAAGCCATTCGCATTTATATTGATGAACATTACGCCGCACCACTCACCCGTGAATCGGTCGCCCAGGCGTTTTACATCTCACCCAATTATCTGTCGCATCTTTTTCAGAAAACAGGTGCAGTGGGCTTTAACGAATACCTGACACACACCCGGCTGGAGCACGCACGTCAGTTGTTGAAAGGGTATGATTTAAAAGTGAAAGAGGTGGCTCACGCCTGCGGCTTTGTCGACAGTAACTACTTCTGCCGGTTATTCCGTAAAAACACGGAGCGCTCGCCATCAGAATATCGCCGCCAGTACCACAGCCAGCTCACCGGAAAAGCGGCTAGTCCAGAATGACCTGAGTGTGCTGCGGTGCTGATAACATTTTACGCACCGCAACCATGACCTTCTGCGGATCGCGCAGAAAAGCGTTAATCCCGCACTTCACATAGCGGGTATGTTCAAAACGTTCGCTTCCCGCCAGTTCAATATCAGTGATGAGTAACACGACATCTGCACGGCGAATATCGTCTTCCGTGAGCGTACTTTCCACGCCCAGAGCGCCCTGAGTCTCAATGTGAACGTTCCATTTTTCCTGCTGACATAACTTTTCCAGTCGTTCTGCGGCCATATAGGTATGTGCCACACCGCTGACACAGGCAGTCACCGCCACCAAATAACGCCCCGTTATCACTGTCATTCCTAACCTCCTACGGTGACCTGGAACCCTTCACGTTCAGCCATTTGACGCATCGATGCAACCTCATCCTCTGTCGGAGGAGTCACCTGCCGCATCCCCCACTCCTGCTCCAGCAGACGGTATTTTGGTTCTCCGTACTGATGGAAAGGTAGCAGGTGCAGTTGCCGTATCCCTGAAGGTATCAGAAACGCGAGCACCCGCGCCATGTTGGTGTCGTTGAGCGTATAGCCTGGAATAAGAGGTACGCGGGGGATTACGTTCACACCCGCTGCCACCAGTTGTAAGAAGTTATCCAGGACTCTGGGCAAATTGATTGCCAGCGAGGCACGTGCCTGATCGGGATCCATCATCTTCAAATCAAACAGCACTTCATCGCACTGTCGGGCCAGAGGCAGTAATCGTGACAAAGGCGCATCACCTGCGGTTTCAATGGCGGTATGTACACCATAGCGACGCAGTCGCTGGAAAAAATGGGTCGCAAAAGAGGCCTGCATCAGAACTTCGCCACCGGAAAGCGTGACCCCACCGCCCGAAGAGCGAAAGAAGACATCGTCCTTCATCACCTCATGTTCAAGCTCATCCAGGGTCACATCCCTGCCGATACGCTCAAACGCACCTGACGGGCACTCATCAGCATCACGCAGACAGGGGGCACAATGCAGACACTTACTTTCCCGGCGTACCGTCTCGATTTTCGGCGAGATTGATTCCGGATTAGCACACCAGGGGCAGCTGTGAGGGCAGCCTTTAAAAAAGACGACCGTGCGGATACCACGTCCGTCATTTAACGAGTAGCGCTGGATGTTGAAAATGCGCGCCATATCGGCGCGCGCTTCAACCACGTTACAACTGATGCGCTGTACGACGGATAATGTCATCCTGGATCTCCTTCGACAGCTCAACAAAGAAGGCGCTGTACCCAGCAACGCGTACTACCAGCCCGGCGAAATCCTGCGGGCGTGACTGCGCTTCTCGTAATGTATCCGCATTCACCACGTTGAACTGGACATGCTGTAGTTTTAGCTGGGTAAATGCGCGAAGAAAATCGACCAATTTTTGCAGCCCGGCATCCCCTTCCAGCGTCGCAGGGGTGAACTTCACGTTCAATAGCGTACCATTAGATAACAGATAGTTATCCAGCTTGCTCACCGATTTCAGTACCGCCGTTGGGCCTTGCATATCTTGCCCAAGCATCGGCGAAAGACCGCCATCTGCCAGTTGCTCACCGGCATAGCGGCCATCAGGTGTCGCGCCAACTACGGCTCCCAGTGGCACATGTGCCGATACGGTATAAGATCCCGGCGTGAACTGCCCACCGCGCGGATTCCGGTATTTTTCTACCTCTTTACAGTAGTGGCGCAGCAGTTGAGCGCTGATGTTATCGACATCATCGATATCATTACCGTATTTCTCGAAGCGATTGATCAGGCGGGCACGTACTTTTTCCCCTTCGGAGGTGGCGAAGTTAGCTTTTAACACTGCCAGAAGTTCATCAAAACTTAAGCGTTGCTGTTCAAAGACCAGTCCTTTCAGGGCATGAAGCGAATCGCTTAGATTCGCTATCCCGATCCCCTGAACACCAGAGAAGTTATAGCGCGCCCCCCCCTCAGTAATATCTTTTCCTTTATCCAGACAATCACTTATGAAGGAAGAGAGTAGCGGTACCGGCGCCCAGTCACGATGGCCAATATCACAGACATTGCTTCCCTCAACCATCAGCGCAATGTAGTGATTAATCTTCGCGCGAATGTGCTCAAGCAACCCCTCATAAGTCAGCTCGGTATTTCCCTCATTATCCTGCATGGCAATTTCCATTACTTTCAGCAGGTTAAACATGGCAATATCGTGCAGGCCATACGTTTTACCCGGAATCGACAACTCAACGCAGCCGACAACCGCGTAATCACGCGCATCTTCCAGCGACACTCCCCGATTCAAAAAGGCAGGAACAACAACCTCGTCGTTAAAAATCTGCGGAATACCGGTGCCCAGGCGGATTGTCTCGGCGGTTTTGAGCAGAAATGGCCTGTCGATAAGCTCATTCACCCGTACGCCAAGGTTCGGCTGCGGAAGCTGAATGCTCTGGTAGGCATCCAGACACAGGAAAGAAAGTACGTTAACGGCACTTCGCCCGTTTTCGGTCAGCCCGCCCAATAGCGCGGTATAGCCAGTCGGGAAACCAGCGAAATAGCGGGCACTACTGGTCGAACGTAAGAGCACCACGTCATTGCACTTCACCCACAGTGATTCCAGTAGTTCTTTAAGGAATGCAGGCTCTTCACCCTGCGAAAGTGATGCCTGATAAAACGGCAACATATACTGGTCAAAACGCCCGATTGAGAGGGAACTGGCGTTGGATTCGTACTGTAAAATGACGTTCATGTACCAGAATAGCTGACACGCTTGCCAGAAGGTTTGCGGCTTATGATGTGCGTTATGACGCGAGATTTCGGCAATCTTCAGTAATTCTTCACGCCGGGTGGTTTCACTGAGTTCTGCCGACTCCTCAGCCAGTAATGCATAACGCAAAATATGACGCTGGGACGCTTCAAGAAGGATCAGCGCCGCAGCATAGAAGGTGTTCCTGGTATCGCGGGTGCAGTGGTCACGCATTTCTGCCACCAGTGCATCCAGGCCGTTATTCAACAGGCGCGGGTAATCAATAATGATATGCCCCTGCCCTTTATCCGTCTGGTTAACGCTAAAAATCTGCGTCCCCACCGCGGCTTTAACCTCGTCCGTCATCTGGCTGTTGATAAAATCCTTCATCGACCGCTTTTCCCAGTAGGGATAGAGCAGATCCCGGTAGGTCTGCTTATCTTCATCACTGATATCGAAGCGGTCCTGTGGCCGGGTAGCAAACTGATCCAGTTCCTGAAGGAGCCAGTAGGGATCCATCTCAGGCGACATAATACCTGCACGCTGTTTGACAGTACGGTTCCCGGCAATCAGTTCCTCATCACGAATCGCGATATTCACGTGGTCAAGAATGTACGCCGTGGCTTTCGCGCGCCTGATAATCGCTGGCTCACCTTCCGTCTGCTGATGGCTGGCAGTGTAGAGCAAAGCACGTTCTAGTGAGATTTCACGCGGGTTGGCAAAGAGTGCGTCTTTCAAACGCTGGGTACGATTCGTCATGAGGGAACTCCTGTAACGGGAAACCAGCCCGCCCCAAAGGGCGGGAGAGCATCAGGCGGTTTGCGCCAGATGGGCATCAATTTTGTTCATGATGGCGTCGGCGCGTTTGACTGCGTCACTGATATTGACGCGAACGATAGTCTTCCCGGCAAAACGCTCTTCAAATTTAATGCCGATATCTTTGGTCAGGATAACCATATCCGCCGCGGCAATATCTTCACTCGTCAGCTCGTTCTCAAGACCAATCGACCCCTGTGTTTCAACCTTCACCTCCCAACCTTTGGCTTTAGCCGCGCTTTCCAGCGCTTCGGCGGCCATGTAGGTATGGGCAACGCCAGACGGACATGCTGTTACTGCGATAATTCGGGCCATGTTCTCTTCCTCATTCAGTTAATTTCGAAATCCAGATCCAGGTCATCCTCTTTTTTCTCGACCTGTTTCGCATTCCTGCGGGCAAGGCTCTTCAGCACGTTGACGCTAATGGCCGTCACCAATGCCCCCACTGCAACCGCTGCGATATAGCCAAACTTGCCTTCCACCACAGGAAGAACGATCAGCCCACCCCATCCGGCATAACACTGTGCCCCCATCACGGCAGCCGTTACCGCACCACACGCAGAGCCCAGCATGATGGAAGGAATAACACGCAAAGGGTCGGCAGCGGCAAACGGAATAGCCCCTTCGGTGACACCCACACAACCCATCACCAGCGCCGCTTTACCCGCTTCACGTTCTTCATCAGTAAAATTTTTACGGTTAATCAGCGTCGCCAGGCCTAAACCCAGTGGTGGAACACAAATACCGACCGCTGCAATCGCCACCACGGTATAGACACCCTGAGCGACGCAAATAAGCATGAAGGCATAAGCCACCTTGTTTATTGGGCCGCCCATATCAAAGGCCAACATGAGTCCGATGATGACGGCCAACACCACGATGCTGCCTTGCTGCATTCCCTGTAGCCATTGTGTTAAGCCCGCCGTTAACGCACCCACAGGTTCGCCCAGCCCCCACATCATGATGCCCGCAGTAATAAAGGTGCCGATGACAGGGATAATGAAAATAGGCATAACGGAGCGCAGGATCTTTGGCACCGGCAGTTTTTTCAGGTACCAGACAACAATCCCACCGAGGATCCCGGCAATAATGGCCCCGAAGAAACCAGCGCCGAAGCTGTTACCGACCCAGGCCGCTATGGCGCAGGGAGCCAGCGCAGTACGTTCCGCAATGGAATAGCCTATGTAAGCCGCCAGAAAGGGGACCATCAGCGTTAACCCCGCAACGCCGATATCGAACAGTTTTTTCAGGTTGGGATCCGTTGCGGCATCCGGTACAGCGCCCTTGCCATACAGCATGACCGAGACCGCCAGCAAAATGCCGCCCGCGACCACGAACGGGATCATATGTGACACCCCGGTCATCAGATGCTGCCGCGTGTTCTTGAGAATATGCACCAACTCTTTCATATGCCGCTCCTGGACTATATCCATAAAGATGTTGTGGCAAACAATAGGCAATCAGGAAGAGGCCGGACAGGAGACAAAAAGGCCATTTACTGGATTTTTGTAATGTCGAAATAAAAATGCGATCCGCCTCGACATTTCATACCCAGGTCCTATTAAGCAAACCATCACAACCTGTGAGTCAAATCTCACTTTCGAATGGATATTACATTTGTCCAGCTTTTGGCAGATTTGTCACATGGCGCTCTTCATCACCACACTCGTATGCTGTCTGCAATAAATGACTATTGGTTTCAGGAGTGTGTGTATGGCTCTGGTTGTGGAATTTACCTGTGAACTGCCTAACGGCGTTCACGCGCGTCCGGCAAGTCATGTTGAAACGCTGTGCAATACGTTTATCTCGCAAATTGAGTGGCACAACCTGCGTAACGACCGTAAAGGCGATGCCAGGAGTGCACTGGCTCTTATTGGCACTGATACCCTGGCAGGCGATGCCTGTCGTCTGATTATCAGCGGCGAAGATGAACAAAGCGCCCATCAGCGGCTGGCACAATGGCTGCGGGATGAGTTTCCGCACTGTGATGCCCCGCTTGCTGAAGCCATCAATACCGAACTTGACCCATTGCCGGAATCACTCACCCGCCTTAACCCCACGCTGTTCCGTGCACTGCCCGTATGCAGCGGCAGTGCACAGGGCATCCTGACATTATTAACGTCGCTGGATCTCAACGCCCTGTCCGATTTACCCGATGCAAAAAGCCCGGAAGAAGAACAGTCTGCGCTGGATAACGGCCTGATTCTGCTGGTGAAAAACATTGAGCTACGTGCGCTGGACACCGACAGTACTGCCAGCGCCATTCTGGAAGCACATCGTTCGCTGGCTACGGACACGTCGCTACGCCAACACCTGCTGGCAGGAGTGAACCAGGGGTTGAGTTGTGCGATGGCAACTATCGCAACAGCGAACCATTTCTGCGGCGAATTCTCCCGTTCCAGCAGCAGTTATTTGCAGGAACGTGTGCTGGATGTCCGCGATGTCTGCTATCAGCTTTTACAGCAAATCTACGGGGAACAGCGTTTCCCAACGCCGGGACAACTCATCCAGCCGACCATTTGCCTCGCGGATGATTTAACGCCCGGCCAGTTTCTGGAACTTGATAAAACCATGCTCAAAGGGCTGCTGTTAAAAAGCGGCGGAACAACCTCGCATACCGTGATCCTTGCGCGTTCTTTTAATATCCCGACGCTGGTCGGCGTTGATAGTGAAAGCTTGCTTCAGTGGCGTAACCAGCCCGTCTTTGTGGATGGCAATGCTGGCGCTGTTGTGGTCAATGCCTGCGATGCAGTGGCACGCTACTACCGCCAGGAAGAGCGCGTGCAACAAAAGATAAGCGAGCAGCAAAGTCTCTGGCTTAACCGTGAGGCCAGAACAGCCGATGGACTGCGAATCGAGATTGCCGCCAACATTGCCCATGCGGCAGAGGCTCAGGCGGCATTCGGCAACGGCGCAGAGGGGGTTGGCCTGTTCCGCACCGAAATGCTGTATATGGATCGCACCAGCGCACCCGGCGAAAATGAGCTATACAACATTTTCTGTCAGGCGCTTGAATGTGCAAACGGGCGCAGCATTATTGTGCGAACCATGGATATCGGCGGCGACAAGCCGGTGGATTACCTGAACATTCCGGCAGAGAACAACCCCTTCCTCGGCTACCGTGCCGTGCGCATTTATGAAGAGTACTCTGTGCTTTTCGCTACCCAGCTGCGGGCAATCCTGCGTGCCTCCGCGCATGGCAAACTAAAAATCATGATCCCAATGATCTCCTCCATGGAAGAGATCCTGTGGGTAAAAGAAAAACTCGCCGAAGCGAAACAGCAACTTCGCGCCGAACATATTCCGTTTGATGAGAAAATCCCTCTCGGCATCATGCTGGAAGTGCCATCGGTGATGTTCATCATTGACCAGTGCTGCGAAGAGATTGATTTCTTTAGCATCGGCAGCAATGACCTGACGCAGTATCTGCTGGCTGTCGACCGCGACAACGCCAAAGTCACACGGCATTACAACAGTCTGAACCCGGCATTTCTTCGGGCGCTGGATTACGCCGTGCAGGCCGTTCATCGCCAGGGAAAATGGATTGGCTTGTGTGGTGAATTGGGTGCGAAAGGCTCGGTGCTGCCACTGCTGGTTGGCCTGGGGCTGGACGAACTCAGCATGGGCTCGCCTGCCATCCCTGCCACCAAAGCCCGTCTGGCACAACTTGATAGCCGCGCCTGTCGGCAGCTGCTGAACCAGGCGATGGCTTGCCGCACCTCACTCGAAGTAGAACACCTGTTGGCGCAGTTCCGCATGAATCAACAGGACACACCGTTGGTGACGCCGCGCTGCATTTCACTGCATAACGACTGGAACAGTAAGGAAGAGGTCATGAAAGGAATGACCGACAACCTGCTGCTCGCAGGGCGTTGCCGCTATCCCCGCAAGCTGGAGGCCGATTTGTGGGCACGCGAGGCCGTATTCTCCACCGGGCTTGGCTTTAGTTTCGCCATTCCGCACAGCAAATCCGAACATATTGAGCAATCCACCATCAGCGTTGCACGCCTGAAATCCCCGGTTATGTGGGGCGATGAAGAAGCGCAATTCATCATTATGCTCACACTGAACAAACACGCCGCAGGCGACCAGCATATGCGTATTTTCTCCCGCCTGGCTCGTCGCATCATGCATGAAGATTTCCGCAGCGCACTGGTTAACGCCAGCTCAGAAGAGGCAATCGCCTCCCTGTTACAGCACGAATTAGAACTTTAACGAGGAAGAGTAATGGAACTGTATCTGGATACCGCCAACGTGGCGGAAGTTGAACGCCTGGCGCGCATCTTCCCGATTGCGGGTGTTACCACCAACCCAAGTATTGTGGCTGCCAGCCGTGAATCTATCTGGGACGTGCTGCCACGTCTGCAAAAAGCTATCGGGCCGGAAGGCACGCTGTTCGCCCAGACCATGAGCCGTGATGCAGAGGGCATGGTGGCAGAGGCCAAACGCCTGAGTAACGCCATACCGGATATCGTAGTGAAAATCCCGGTGACCGCTCAGGGGCTTATCGCGATCAAAGCGTTGAAAAAAGAGGGGATTACCACGCTAGGCACCGCCGTTTACAGCGCCGCGCAGGGTTTACTGGCCGCACTCGCAGGGGCGAAATATGTCGCACCGTATGTCAACCGCGTTGATGCACAGGGCGGTGATGGCATTCGCATGGTTCAGGAGCTGCAGACTCTGCTGGAACTGCACGCGCCAGAAAGCATGGTGCTGGCCGCCAGTTTTAAAACACCACGACAGGCGCTGGACTGCCTGCTTGCCGGATGTGAAGCAATCACACTTCCTTTAGATGTAGCGCAACAAATGCTCGGCACTCCGGCGGTAGAGTCAGCCATAGAGAAGTTCGAGCAAGACTGGAAAAACGCGTTTGGTAACCTCAACCTCTAAGGGAGAAATGTTATGGACCGTATCATTCAATCGCCGGGGAAATACATCCAGGGCGCTGATGTTCTCACCCGTCTGGGCGACTATCTGAAACCGCTGGCAAAACGTTGGCTGGTAGTTGGCGATAAATTTGTACTGGGTTTTGCCGAAGAGACCCTGCGTGAAAGCTTCAAAAAAGCGGAACTGCACGTCGAAATCGCACCATTTGGCGGCGAATGTTCGCAAAATGAAATCGACCGTCTGAAAAAGCTGGCCGACAGCGCCGACTGCATGGCGGTACTGGGTATTGGCGGCGGTAAAACGCTGGATACCGCTAAAGCACTGGCTCACTTTATGGACGTGCCGGTTGCTATCGCCCCAACCATTGCCTCCACCGATGCACCTTGCAGCGCCCTTTCCGTTATCTATACCGACAGCGGTGAGTTCGATCGCTACCTGATGCTGCCACACAACCCGAACATGGTGATTGTCGATACCAAAGTGGTGGCGGGCGCACCAGCACGCCTGCTGGCGGCGGGTATTGGTGATGCACTGGCCACCTGGTTTGAAGCTCGCGCCTGTTCCCGCAGCGGCGCAACCACCATGGCGGGCGGCAAATGTACCCAGGCTGCTTTAGCGCTGGCGGAACTGTGCTACAACACGCTGGTTGAAGAGGGTGAAAAAGCGATGCTGGCAGCGGAACAGCACGTGGTCACACCGGCGCTGGAGCGCATCATCGAAGCCAATACCTATCTCAGCGGCGTCGGTTTTGAGAGCGGCGGGCTGGCAGCAGCACATGCCATTCATAACGGGATGACGGCAGTACCAGAAGCCCACCACTTCTATCACGGTGAAAAAGTGGCGTTCGGCACACTCACACAGCTGGTTCTGGAAAACGCACCGGTTGAAGAGATAGAAACCGTTGCCGCGCTTTGCCACAGCGTAGGGCTGCCAATTACCCTGGCGCAGCTGGATATCAAAGAGAATATTCCGGCGAAAATGCGTCTGATCGCTGAAGCGGCCTGTGCCGAAGGTGAAACCATTCACAACATGCCGGGCGGTGTGTCGCCGGATCAGGTTTACGCCGCGCTGCTGGTTGCAGACCAGTACGGACAGCGGTTCTTACAGGAGTGGGAGTAACAAAAATTGCCGGGTGGCGTAGCCGCCGGGCAAAAGAATCCCCGCCGAAGCGGGGATTTTTATTTACTTCAGGTCAAAACGATCCAAATCCATCACCTTCGCCCATGCAGCAACGAAGTCGCGAACGAACTTCTCGCTGGCATCGCTGCTGGCGTACACTTCAGCCAGTGCGCGCAGGACGGCGTTAGAACCGAATACCAGGTCAGCGCGGGTTGCGGTGTATTTCACATCACCGCTGGCGCGATCGCTACCGGCAAACAGCTCGCTGGACGCATCAGTCGCTTTCCACTGGGTATTCATATCCAGCAGATTCACGAAGAAGTCATTGCTCAGCACACCTTCACGGTCAGTGAACACGCCGTTTTTGCTGCCATCAAAGTTAGCACCCAACACACGCAAACCACCCACCAGCACCGTCAGTTCAGGCGCAGTCAGCGTCAGCTGCTGGGCTTTATCAATCAGCAGCGATTCTGTTGTCGCAGCGTCAACCTGCGCACGGTAGTTGCGGAAGCCATCGGCAATCGGTTCAAGCAGGGTAAACATCTCGATATCCGTCTGGTCCTGACGCGCATCAACACGGCCCGGCGTAAACGGTACGTTAACGTAAACCCCTGCGGCTTTCGCCGCCTGCTCAACACCGACCACACCCGCCAGCACGATGATATCGGCCAGTGAAGCTTTGTTGGTCGTGCGCTGAATAGCTTCCAGCGCTGGCAGGGCACGAACCGCTGCAGCGTTAACATCCCAGTCGCGTTGTGGTGCCAGCGCCAGACGCGCACCGTTGGCGCCGCCGCGCTTATCACCACCACGGAAGGTCGACGCAGACGCCCAGGCAACAGAAACCAGTTCACTGATGGACAGCCCGGATGCCGCGATTTCCGCTTTCAGGCTCTCAATGTCTTCCTTAGAAGGATTGAACACCGCCTGCGGCAGCGGATCCTGCCAAATCAGATCTTCTTTCGGTACTTCCGGGCCAATGTAACGTGATTTTGGCCCCATATCGCGGTGGGTCAGCTTGAACCACGCACGCGCAAAGGCTTCATTGAAGGCCTGCGGATCGTTGAGGAAGCGACGAGAAATCTTCTCGAACTCAGGGTCAAAACGCAGGGTCAGGTCGGTGACCAGCATAGTTGGTTTGCGTTTTTTCGACGGGTCGAATGGGTCAGGCATGATGTCTGGCGCGTTAACGGCTTCAAACTGAATCGCCCCTGCCGGGCTGCGGGTCTGAACCCACTCGAATTTGAACAGGTTCTCGAAGAAGTAATTGCTCCACTGGGTCGGGGTTTGCGACCAGATAACTTCCAGGCCAGATGTAATCGCATCAGCCCCTGCTCCGCTGCCAAAACTGCTTGCCCAACCCAGGCCCTGAGATTCAATTGGTGCGGCTTCTGGATCGGCACCCACATGCGTTGCTTCACCGGCACCGTGTGTTTTACCCAGCGTATGGCCGCCGGCAATCAGGGCGACAGTCTCTTCGTCGTCCATTCCCATGTTGCCGAAGGTTGCGCGGATCGCCGCAGCCGCAGACAGCGGTTCGCCGCTGGCGTTTGGCCCTTCCGGGTTGACGTAAATCAGACCCATTTCAGTGGCAGCTAAAGGACGCTTCGCCAGCGCTTCAGGATCGCGATGGGTCAACCAGGCTTTTTCATCACCCCAGTTCACATCCTGATCTGGCTCCCAAACGTCTTCACGCCCGGCACCAAAGCCAAAGGTACGGAAGCCCGAGTTTTCCAGCGCCACGTTACCCGCCAGGATAAACAGGTCAGCCCAGGAAATTTTCTGCCCATATTTCTGTTTGATAGGCCACAACAGGCGGCGTGCTTTATCCAGGCTAACGTTATCTGGCCAGGAGTTCAGCGGCGCAAAGCGCTGTTGACCGCGTCCTGCACCACCGCGTCCGTCAACGGAGCGATAAGTACCAGCACCGTGCCAGGCCATACGAATAAACAGGCCCGCATAGCTGCCCCAGTCGGCAGGCCACCACGGTTGGGAGTCGGTTAAGAGTGCTTTGAGATCGCCCTTGAGGGCTGAGTAGTCGAGCTTGCTGAATTCTTTGCGGTAATCGAAGTCTTCACCCAGTGGGTTCGAACGGCTGGAATGTTGATTCAGAAGATCAACACGAAGTTGCTTAGGCCACCACTCTTTACTGCCGGTGCCAGCACCCGCGCTAAGATCAACGCCGCCCTGATGGAACGGACACTTACCGGCTGATGCCGCTTTATTGGTATCGTCTGACGTGCTCATCGTTGTGCTCCCTTTACAGTATTACTGTTACGATATACGCCCTTATTGATAAGGTATAGTTGGGATAACCCACAGATTCGATAGTTAATTCCGTTTAATTTTACATTGAAAATATGTGACTTTTGTACGTCAAAGGCAGCATTGCTGAACTGGCAGGAAAATAAAACCCTTATAAATCAAAAAACCCTCCGAAGAGGGCTTTTATTTGTTACACGCCAGGTCGAACGCCGAGCGTGTGGCAAATGGCGTAACTCATTTCCGCGCGGTTCAGAGTATAGAAGTGGAAGTCCTTCACCCCTTCACGACTTAAGATCTTCACCATGTCCATCGCGATATTTGCGCCCACCAGCTTGCGTGTTTCCGGGTCATCGTCCAGCCCTTCGTACATTTTAGACATCCAAAGCGGAATGCGCACGTTGGTCATGTCAGCGAATTTTTTCGCCTGTTTGAAGTTAGACACCGGCAAAATGCCAGGAATGATTTCAACGTCGATGCCCGCAGAAACGCAGCGGTCACGAAAACGCAGATAACTTTCTACGTCGAAGAAGAACTGGGTGATGGCGCGGTTTGCCCCGGCATCCACTTTACGTTTCAGGTTGAGCAAATCCGCCTGCGCGCTTTTCGCTTCCGGGTGAACTTCCGGGTACGCGGCAACGGAGATATCAAAGTCCGCCACCTCTTTCAGCAGCGTCACCAGGTCAGCCGCATACATTTCCGGTTTGCCGCTGCCCGGCGGCAGGTCGCCGCGCAGGGCGACGATATGACGAATCCCGTTGTTCCAGTAGTCCTGGGCGATGGCGCGCAGTTCATCGCGGGTAGCATCGATGCAGGTCAGGTGCGGAGCCGCTTCCAGACCGGTTCTGTCTTTGATGCCCTTGATAATGCTGTGCGTGCGGTCACGCTCACCGGAGTTTGCACCGTAAGTCACGGAGACAAATTTCGGTTTCAGGCTGCTCAGGCGATCGATAGAGCTCCACAGGGTTTGCTCCATTTCACTGGTGCGCGGCGGGAAAAATTCAAAAGAGACGTTAATCTGGCCGTTTACTTCGGCCAGGCTCTGATTCAGGGCTTCCCGCTGGTTGGCGTGAAAAAAGCTCATACCTTACCTCATCAATCGCGTGTCGTTGTTTGTTGTGATTCGAACTTCTATACGTTTAGACGTCCAGATGTAAAAATGACGGAAAAGCGGAGTGGCGTCAACAGAAATAATCAACAATAACGGTGAGGATTGCTCAGGGAAGATGAGGGAAGTTCATGATGAAGAGAAGTCCCTCTCCCGGTGGGAGAGGGAATAATTGAGATTACAGCAGCTTAGCCAGACGGTTGATGTCGGACTGAATTGCCCCGGCGGTCACATCGCGACCAGCACCCGGGCCACGGATCACCAGCGGGTTATCGCGATACCAGCGGCTTTCAATCGCAAAAACGTTATCGCACGGCAACAGGGCCGCCAGTGGATGCTCAGGGCGCACCGCTTCAACACCGACTCGCGCTTTACCGTTCGCCTCGAAGCGCGCCACATAGCGCAGCACCAGGCCCATTTCTTGTGCCGCTTCCAGACGTTGCACCATCTGGTCATTCAGCTCGTCACCGTTTTCGAAGAAGTGGTCGACAGAACCTTCCTCACAACCCGCAGGTACCAGTGACTCCACGCGCACTGCGCCCGGCTCGATGTCATACCCAGCTTCACGCGCCAGGATAACCAGTTTACGCATGACGTCTTTCCCGGACAGGTCCACGCGCGGGTCTGGCTCGGTCAGCCCTTGCTGCCACGCCTGATCCACCAGGTCGGTGAAAGGAACCGTGCCATCGAATTGCAGGAACAACCAGGAAAGCGTGCCGGAGAAAATTCCGCTCAGCGCCAGAATACTGTCGCCGCTTTCAATCAGATCGCGCACGGTATGGTTAACCGGCAGGCCCGCACCAACTGTCGCGTTGTACAACCAGTGACGGCCCGTTTTTTCGAACGCGTCATGGATTTGACGGTATTTATCGGTGCTGCTCGCGCCCGCCAGTTTGTTGGCACTAATGACATGGAAGCCGTGGCTGGCGAAATCCAGATACTGATCGGCAAGCTGTTCACTGGCCGTGACGTCCAGCACGACCAGGTCATCATACGGGTGCGCACGCATCCACAGGAACAGTGACTCTTCATCCTGTTCAACTGCTTCATCATTAAAGAAGGCAAGTGCGCGGCTGGCATCCAGACCTTCGTAATTCAGCAGGCTACGGCGGCTGTCCACTACGCCCGCGAGAATAAATTCAAACCCGGTACGCGCTGAAAGCGTCTCTTGCTCACGCGCGAACAGCTCCAGCCAGCGAGAACCGATATTCCCTTTGCCGAACAGCACCAGGCCGATACGCTTTTCCGCGCGGAACAGAGAGGTGTGCAGACCCTGAATCAGGCTCTCAGTTGGTCCTTTACGCAGAACGGCCACCAGACTGATGCCCTCTTCCGACTGCCAGGTAAACTCAACTGGCTGGCCCTTCAGCTGCTGCCAGAAGCGGTGGCAGTGCAGCGGATTACGGGTGACACCTGCGCCCACCATCGCGACCAGCGCCAGCCCCTGACGCAGGCGAAGTTCACCCGGCAGGCCAGCTTCATCAAGAATTTTCAGTGCGCTGTCGGCCACTTCTGCGGTGTAGCAGAATTGCAGCAGCTGGCGATCGTTATGCACGCCAACGGCTAACGGACGCACCTGCGCACGTTTCAGAATAAGGTCGATATCTTTGTGTGCCAGTTTGAAATCCTGGCCGGCTGGCACCTGGAACTCAATCAGGCAGATGTCGTCATGGCTGGTAACGATACGTGCGCCTGTGCCGGAGGCCAGCACACGCTCAATGCGAGTTGAACCTTGATCCGGGGTATAGCTACAGCGCAGTTGCAGGTCGATATCACTGCCCGAAACCGGCTGAAGCGTACGGGCGTGCAGCACCGGAGCAGCCAGACGTGCCAGCTCGCTGGCTTCATCCAGACGCAGCAACGGCAGCAGGCAGGCATCTTTCACTTTGCGCGGATCAGCGCTGTAAACACCCGCCACGTCACTCCAGATAGTCACACGGGAAACACCGGCCAGCGCACCGATTTGTGTTGCAGAGTAGTCAGAGCCATTACGCCCCAGCAGCACGGTTTCACCCGCGTTGCTGCGGCTGATAAAGCCGGTCACCACAATACGTTTGCCCGGGTGCTGCACCAGCAGCTGTTGCAGTAACGGATAAGACAAGCCTTCGTCGACCTGCGGCTGTGCAGCACGCTCAGCGCGCAGGAAGTCGCGCGCATCAAGCCACGCGGCTTCAACACCCTGGTGTTGCAAAACGGACGCCATCAGACGCGCAGACCAGACCTCACCGTGACCCACCACTTCGGCATACACCGCATCGGTAATGCCGCTATCAAGCAGGGCAGCCAGGCGCTCAAGGTCATGGGTAAATGCGGAAATCAGCCCATCAGCGACCTCGGCTGGCAGCAAGCCGGCAATGAGTTCGCTCTGGTAACGACGTAAGGATTGTTGAACCTGATGCGCAGAAAGGCGATCGGTCTGGCTTAATTTCAGCCAGCTAATCAACTGGTTGGTGGTGCTGCCAGCCGCAGAGACAACCATCATGTCACCCGGCTGTGAATACTCTGTCATGATCCCTGCGACACGCAGGTAACATTTCACATCAGCAAGACTACTACCACCAAACTTGTGCAGCTGACGACCCTTCGCCCCTGCCTGCGCTATCACACTCATGATTACCCCTTGGCTGCGACCTGGAAGCCATTTTCCAGATCGGCAATTAAATCTTCAGAATCTTCAATACCGGTTGAAATACGCAGCAGCGTTTCAGAAATACCGGCGGCGGCACGTGCTTTGGGTGCCATCCCTGCGTGCGTCATGGTCGCGGCGTGGGAGATCAAGCTTTCGACCCCACCTAATGATTCCGCCAGCGTAAACAATGACAGCCCGCTCAGGAAGCGACGCAGCGTTTGCTCATCGCCATCCAGTTCAAAGCTTAACATCGCGCCAAAACCCTTCTGTTGACGCGCGGCAAACTCATGCCCCTGATTTTCCGGCAGCGATGGATGATACAATTTTTTCACCAGCGGCTGCGTTTTCAGGAAATCGACAATCGCCAGGGCATTACGCTGAGCCGCTTCCATGCGCGGCGACAGCGTGCGAATGCCACGTAACAACAGGTAGCTATCAAAGGCGCTTGCGGTGACGCCAATGTTATTGGCCCACCATGCCAGTTCGGTGACAACGTCGGGATCTTTTGCAATCACCACGCCCGCCACCACATCAGAGTGCCCATTCAGATATTTAGTGCATGAATGCAATACAAGATCTGCACCCAGTGCCAGTGGGTTCTGGAGGGCCGGACTGAGGAACGTATTATCCACTACACTTATCGCTCCCGCATCCCTTGCGAGCTGACAAATTTTGGTAATATCGACAACGCGCAACAATGGATTGCTTGGGCTTTCCACCAGAACCAGCTTTGGTTTCTCTGCCAGCGCCTGTTTCAGGGCTTGTTCGTCGTTTTGATCAACAAACAACACGCGATAACAGCCCCGTTTTGCCAGGCTGTCGAACAGACGATAGCTGCCGCCATAACAGTCGTGCGGCGCAACCAGCAGATCGCCAGGTTTCAGGAAGACCGTTGTCACCAGATGGATGGCAGACATACCGGTGTTGGTTAACACCGCACCTGCGCCACCTTCCAGCTCCGCCAGCGCGCGCTGGGTAACATCGCGCGTAGGGTTGCCACGACGGGAATAGTCGTGCGCACGGGGTTCATTAAATCCGGTGAAATTATAAGTACTGGAAAGATGAATCGGCGGGACAACACAGCCGTACTGCTCGTCATCATTCAATCCGCTACGCACTGCGATGGTGGCCTGTTTACGCGTCATGGTGAAGGCTTCCTGGCTTATTAGGTGAAAAGTCAGCCACCAGAGTAAACATTGAAAGTATGGACGTCAATACATCTGGACATCTAAACTTCTTTGCGTATAGATTGAGCAATGCGCAAATAGCCGTTAAAATTATATGCTTTAGTGCACGCCGCAGTGCCAATATCCGTGCCACGGTAGTGTCTCTACGGTAAACTACGCAAGATTACGGTCCAAAACACTCCTTATTACAGGGTTTTGCACCTTTAGATTAATGACTGAGAGGATTAAAGGTATCTCATGGCTGAATGGAGCGGCGAATATATCAGCCCATACGCTGAGCACGGTAAGAAGAGTGAACAAGTAAAGAAAATTACGGTTTCCATTCCTCTGAAGGTGTTGAAGATCCTCACCGATGAACGTACGCGTCGTCAGGTGAACAACCTGCGTCACGCGACCAACAGCGAATTGCTGTGTGAAGCATTTTTACATGCGTTTACCGGTCAACCGTTGCCGAATGATGAAGACCTGCGTAAAGAGCGCAGCGATGAAATCCCGGAAGAGGCAAAGGTGATTATGCGTGAACTGGGTATCGACCCGGATACGTGGGAATACTGATTTGCAGAGACAAAAAAGGCACCTTTCGGTGCCTTTTTTTCGGGAAACTTATTTAGCGCCCGGGATGCTGAAACGCTTGTTGAAGCGGTCAACACGGCCACCGGTTGCAACATCACGCTGCTTACCAGTGAAGAACGGGTGGCATTTGCCGCACACGTCCAGGTTCAGATCGTGACCCACGGTGGAGCGGATCTGGATAGAGTTACCGCAAGAGCAGTTTGCAGTAATCATTTCGTATTTCGGGTGAATATCTTTTTTCATGGGAGAACCTCAGTTAAGGCCGCGTCGCTCTTCCAGCCCTAACGCCAGACACCACGCGATGTTAATAGTATAGGTTTTGACACTGCATAAAGCGCATCAAAGGCGGCGAATCATACAGAATTTGACCAGCGTATGCAAACTGATCCGCACGCCGCTTTTACTAATGTGTATACTAACGCGCCACTTTTCAAGTCAGGAAGATTCGATGCCCGTCGCTCACGTTGCCCTGCCCGTTCCGCTTCCCCGCACCTTTGACTATCTGCTGCCCAACAGCATGAATGCCAAAGCGGGCTGTCGCGTGACCGTGCCCTTTGGCAAGCAGCAGCGCGTGGGGATCGTGGTTTCCGTCAGCGATAAAAGTGAGCTTCCTGTTAATGAGCTGAAAGCCGTTGCAGAAGTGCTGGATAACGAGCCGGTCTACTCAACGAGCACCTGGCGGCTGTTGCTGTGGGCGGCGGAATACTATCACCACCCGATTGGCGATGTTCTGTTCCATGCCCTACCCATTTTACTGCGCCAGGGTAAGAGCGCCAGCCACGCGCCGATGTGGTACTGGTTCGCCACCGAACAGGGGCAAGCGGTAGACATTAACAGTCTGAAGCGTTCCCCTAAACAGCAACAGGCGCTGGCAGCCCTGCGCCAAAGGCGCATCTGGCGCCAAAGGCGCATCTGGCGCCATCAGGTTGAAGAGCTGGACTTTACTGACGCGGCACTTCAGGCACTGCGTAAAAAAGGGTTGTGCGAGCTGGCAAGCGAAGCGCCCGCCCTTTATGACTGGCGCGACAGTTTTTCCGTTTCCGGGGATCGTCTGCGCCTGAATACCGAACAGGCTACCGCCGTGGGGGCGATTCACAGCGCCGCCGACCATTTTTCCGCCTGGTTGCTGGCAGGTGTTACGGGTTCCGGCAAAACCGAAGTCTATCTTAGCGTGCTGGAAAATGTGCTCTCTCAGGGCAAGCAGGCGCTGGTCATGGTGCCGGAAATCGGCCTGACGCCTCAAACCATCGCCCGTTTTCGTGAACGTTTTAATGCGCCGGTGGAAGTCCTGCACTCCGGCCTGAACGACAGCGAACGCCTCAGCGCGTGGCTCAAAGCGAAAAACGGTGAAGCTGCCATTGTCATTGGCACGCGCTCGTCGCTGTTCACCCCGTTTAAAAATCTGGGCGTCATCGTAATAGATGAAGAGCATGACAGCTCCTATAAACAGCAGGAAGGCTGGCGCTATCATGCTCGCGACCTGGCCGTTTATCGCGCTCACAGCGAGCAGATCCCGATTATTCTCGGCTCCGCCACGCCTGCGCTGGAAACGCTGCACAACGTCCGCCAGCGTAAATATCACATGCTGCGCCTGACACGCCGCGCGGGGAACGCCCGCCCGGCCATTCAGCATGTGCTGGATTTGAAAGGTCAGCAGGTGCAGGCCGGGTTAGCGCCTGCATTGATCACCCGAATGCGCCAGCATTTGCAGGCCGGGAATCAGGTGATCCTGTTCCTGAACCGACGCGGATTTGCCCCGGCGCTGCTCTGCCATGACTGCGGATGGATTGCGGAGTGCCCACGCTGCGACCACTACTACACGCTTCACCAGGCACAACGCCATTTACGCTGCCACCACTGCGACAGCCAAAGACCTATCCCGCGCCAATGCCCGTCTTGTGGCTCGACGCACATGGTGCCGGTCGGCCTGGGGACGGAACAGCTGGAGCAAGCACTGGCCCCGTTCTTCCCGGATGTTCCCATTTCACGTATCGACCGGGACACCACCAGCCGCAAAGGCGCGCTTGAGCAACAGCTCGCGGAAGTGCATCGCGGTGGTGCGCGTATATTGATTGGGACTCAGATGCTGGCCAAAGGGCACCACTTCCCGGATGTCACGCTGGTCGCCCTGCTGGATGTGGATGGCGCGTTGTTCTCTGCCGATTTCCGCTCCGCCGAACGTTTTGCCCAGCTCTATACCCAGGTGGCCGGTCGCGCCGGTCGCGCCGGGAAGCAGGGAGAAGTGGTGCTACAAACCCACCACCCGGAACACCCTCTATTGCAAACTTTGCTGCATAAAGGCTATGACGCGTTTGCCGAACAAGCCCTGGCTGAGCGTCAGACCCTGCAACTGCCGCCGTGGACCAGCCACGTGATCATCCGCGCGGAAGATCATAATAATCAGCAGGCACCGCTGTTCCTCCAGCAGCTCCGCAATCTGCTGCAAGCCAGCCCACTGGTGGATAACCAGCTGTGGATTTTAGGGCCTGTTCCTGCGCTGGCACCCAAGCGGGGTGGGCGTTTCCGCTGGCAAATTTTATTGCAGCACCCCTCGCGTATACGCTTACAACATGTTGTCAGCAGTACGCTGGCATTGATAAATACCCTGCCGGAAGCGCGTAAGGTTAAGTGGGTCCTGGATGTTGATCCCATTGAAGGCTAAGCCTCTGTTGCGAGACGGATCGAAAAAATTTAACCTTCCTCACACTTTTTATGAAAATTCTGTAACCGCTCTCATAAACTATCTGTAAAAATGAGGTGTCAGAAGTTCGGTGTTCATGCGAGGAGAAGACGTGAAGTCCAGGAAAGAGGTTGCCACGGCGACCATGAAAGACGTTGCCCAGAAAGCACAGGTATCTACGGCAACCGTGTCCCGCGCATTAATGAACCCGGATAAAGTCTCCCAGGCGACACGCAATCGGGTAGAGCAGGCGGCGCTGGAAGTCGGCTATTTCCCGCAGGCAATGGGACGTAACGTTAAGCGCAATGAATCGCGCACGATACTGGTGATAGTGCCGGACATCTGCGATCCCTTCTTTAGCGAAATCATCCGCGGTATTGAAGTGACCGCTGCCGAACAAGGCTATCTGGTGCTGATTGGGGACTGCGCTCACCAGAATCAGCAGGAAAAAACCTTTATTGACCTCATTATCACCAAGCAGATCGACGGAATGTTACTGCTCGGCTCACGCCTGCCCTTTGATGCCAGCATTGAAGAACAGCGCAATTTACCGCCGATGGTGATGGCGAACGAATTCGCCCCAGAGCTGGAACTGCCGACGGTGCATATCGACAACCTCACCGCAGCCTTTAACGCGGTGAACTATCTTCAGGATCTGGGGCACAAACGTATTGGCTGTATCGCCGGGCCAGAAGAGATGCCGCTGTGTCACTACCGCTTACAAGGCTACGTTCAGGCTCTGCGCCGTACCGGCGCGACGGTCGACCCGCATTATATTGCGCGCGGTGATTTCACCTTTGAAGCCGGTGGGCTGGCGCTGGAAAAACTGCTGGCGCTGCCGGAACCGCCAACGGCGGTATTCTGCCACAGTGATGTGATGGCGCTGGGTGCGTTGTCTTATGCCAAACGCCGTGGTCTGCGCGTGCCAAAAGATCTGTCAATTATCGGGTTCGATAATATTTCTCTTTCAGAATTTTGCGATCCACCGCTTTCAACCGTCGCGCAACCGCGCTACCAGATTGGTCGCGAAGCGATGCTCCTTCTGCTGGATCAGCTGCATGGTCAGACAGTTAGTAGCGGGTCACGTCTGCTGGATTGCGAACTGATTGTGCGCGGCACTACCCAGGCATTGACTTAAAGTAAACGCCTTTAGGACACCCTTATCTGGTCAAAGCCCCGCCGCTTAAGTAACATGGCGGGCTGACGAACGAATAAATACAGCGAAACGATAGTGGCACAACGAGATTATGTACGTCGCGGCCAGCCGGCACCTTCGCGACGCAAAAAGAGTAGCTCAAGGAATAAGCAACGTAGCCTGCCTGCTGTCTCCCCGGCGATGGTCGCTATTGCCGCGGCCGTAGTGGTAGCCTTTATCGGTGGCCTGTACTTTATTACTCACCATAAGAAAGAAGATGCCGAGGCGCTTCAGGGCAACAAGGTTGCCGGGAATGGCTTACCGCCAAAACCTGAAGAGCGCTGGCGCTATATCAAAGAGCTGGAAAGTCGCCAGCCAGGCGTTCGCGCACCTACTGAGCCTTCTGCCGGTGGTGAAGTCGTGAACGCAAATCAGCTGACCGACGAACAGCGTCAATTATTGGCCCAGATGCAGGCCGACATGCGCCAGCAGCCGACACAGCTGAACGAAGTGCCGTGGAATGAACAAACGCCAGCACAACGCCAGCAAACGCTGCAACGTCAGCGCCAGGCACAGTTGCTGAGCCAACAGCAGCAACAGCAGCAACCACAACAGCAGTGGACGCAAACTCAGCCAGTACAGCAGCCTCGCACGCAGCCGCGTGTGGCAGAGCAGCCTTACCAGCAGCCACAGCAGCAAACGCGTACCGCACAGGCACAACCTGTTCAGGCGCCTAAGGCACAAACGCAGAAACAGGCGACTCAGGCCCAGGCGTATCAGGATCTGTTGCAGACCCCTACGCACACCACGGCACAGCAACCGAAGACGCAACAGGCCGCCCCGGTGACCAAAGAGACGGAAGCGCCTAAGCAAACGGCTGAGAAAAAAGACGAGCGCCGTTGGATGGTTCAGTGCGGTTCGTTTAAAGGTGCAGAGCAGGCCGAAACGGTACGTGCTCAGCTGGCATTTGAAGGATTTGATTCACGCATCACCACCAACAATGGCTGGAACCGCGTGGTGATTGGCCCGGTCAAAGGCAAAGAAAATGCCGATGGCACTATCTCCCGTTTGAAAGTTGCCGGTCACACAAACTGCATTCGACTCGCTTCCGGGGGTTGAAACCCCCAAAATCCCCCCCATTTATCATTTAATTCAGCCCTGAGCACTGGCTCAGGGCTTCTGTTTCCCGAATCTGTAACCAGGGGGTCTGCTCGTGACAACAATAGTAAGTGTACGCCGTAACGGCCAAGTGGTAATCGCCGGTGATGGCCAGGCCACGCTGGGTAATACCGTCATGAAAGGCAACGTGAAGAAAGTGCGTCGTCTCTACAACGACAAAGTGATCGCCGGTTTTGCAGGCGGTACCGCTGATGCCTTCACGCTGTTTGAACTGTTTGAACGCAAACTGGAAATGCACCAGGGTCATCTGGTGAAAGCCGCCGTTGAGCTGGCGAAAGACTGGCGTACCGATCGTATGCTGCGCAAGCTCGAAGCCCTGCTGGCTGTGGCCGATGAAACCGCTTCGCTGATTATCACCGGTAACGGTGACGTTATTCAGCCCGAAAATGACCTGATTGCTATCGGCTCTGGCGGCCCGTACGCCCAGGCTGCTGCCCGCGCGCTGTTGGAAAATACCGACATGAACGCACGCGATATCGCGGTGAAGGCGTTGGATATTGCAGGTGATATCTGCATCTATACCAACCACAACCACACCATCGAAGAATTGACCTCCAAAGCGTAAGGATCTCCCATGTCTGAAATGACCCCACGCGAAATTGTCAGCGAACTGAACAAACACATTATCGGCCAGGATAACGCGAAGCGTTCCGTGGCTATCGCCCTGCGTAACCGCTGGCGTCGTATGCAGCTCGATGAAGAGCTGCGTCACGAAGTGACCCCAAAAAACATTCTGATGATCGGCCCGACCGGTGTCGGTAAAACCGAAATCGCCCGCCGTCTGGCGAAGCTGGCCAACGCGCCGTTCATCAAAGTGGAAGCGACCAAGTTCACCGAAGTGGGCTATGTTGGTAAAGAAGTGGATTCTATCATCCGCGATCTGACCGACTCCGCTATCAAGATGGTGCGCGTCCAGGCCATCGAGAAAAACCGCTATCGTGCCGAAGAGATGGCTGAAGAGCGCATTCTCGACGTGCTGATCCCACCGGCTAAAAACAACTGGGGCCAGTCTGAACAGCAAGCTGAGCCATCTGCCGCACGCCAGGCATTCCGCAAAAAACTGCGTGAAGGGCAACTGGACGACAAAGAGATTGAGATCGATCTTGCTGCCGCGCCGATGGGTGTTGAAATCATGGCACCTCCAGGTATGGAAGAGATGACCAGCCAATTGCAGTCCATGTTCCAGAACCTGGGCGGCCAGAAGCAGAAAGCGCGTAAGCTGAAAATCAAGGACGCACTGAAGCTGCTTATCGAAGAAGAAGCGGCAAAACTGGTGAACCCGGAAGAGCTGAAGCAAGATGCAATCGATGCGGTTGAGCAGCACGGTATCGTGTTTATCGACGAAATCGACAAAATCTGTAAGCGTGGCGGCAACAGTTCCGGCCCGGATGTGTCCCGTGAAGGCGTTCAGCGCGACCTGCTGCCTTTGGTTGAAGGCTGCACCGTCTCCACCAAGCACGGTATGGTGAAAACTGACCATATCCTGTTTATCGCGTCAGGCGCATTCCAGGTTGCCAGCCCGTCCGACCTGATCCCGGAATTGCAGGGTCGTCTGCCAATCCGTGTAGAGCTTCAGGCACTGACTACGGAAGATTTCGAACGTATCCTGACCGAACCAAACGCCTCTGCTACCGTACAGTACAAAGCGCTGATGGCGACCGAAGGGGTTAACCTTGAGTTCACCGAAGACGGTATCAAACGTATCGCCCAGGCCGCATGGCAGGTGAATGAAACCACCGAGAACATCGGTGCGCGTCGTCTGCACACAGTACTGGAACGCCTGGTGGAAGATATCTCTTATGATGCGAGCGACCTGAACGGTCAAAGCATTACCATTGACGCAGAATATGTGAGTAAACATCTGGATGCGTTAGTGGCAGATGAAGATCTGAGCCGTTTTATCCTATAATCGCGGTTACTGCATTCTCATCACTGTTAATGGGGCTGAAAAGCCCCATTTTTATTGGCTAAATAACTATGACTGATATCAGCCGTACTCAGGCGTGGCTCGAAAGTCTGCGCCCTAAAACGCTTCCTCTGGCCTTTGCCGCGATTATCGTTGGTTCTGCCCTCGCATGGTGGCAAGGTTATTTCGACCCTCTGGTCGCCGGTCTGGCACTCGTCACCGCCGGGCTGCTGCAAATCCTCTCTAATCTCGCCAACGATTATGGTGATGCCGTAAAAGGCAGCGATAAACCCGATCGGATTGGGCCGCTGCGCGGGATGCAAAAGGGGGTGATCACCCAGGCACAGATGAAACGCGCGCTGATTATCACCGTGGTACTGATTTGTTTGTCCGGCCTGGCACTGGTGTCTGTCGCCTGTAAAACCACGGCTGATTTCATTGGTTTTATGGTGCTGGGTTTGCTTGCCATTATTGCCGCCATTACCTACACCGTCGGCACGCGCCCTTACGGTTATATTGGCCTGGGTGATATTTCCGTGCTGGTCTTCTTCGGCTGGCTGAGCGTAATGGGCAGTTGGTATTTACAGGCGCATACGCTCATCCCTGCCCTGTTCCTGCCTGCTACGGCATGTGGCCTGCTGGCGACGGCGGTACTCAATATTAATAACCTGCGCGATATCGACAGCGACCGCGAAAACGGGAAAAACACTCTGGCGGTACGCCTGGGGACGGTTAATGCGCGTCGTTACCACGCCTGTCTGCTGATGGGCGCGCTGGTGTGTCTGGCGCTGTTTAACCTGATTTCACTGCACAGTTTGTGGGGCTGGCTGTTTATTCTGGCCGCGCCGCTGCTGGTAAAACAGGCGCGGTATGTCCTGCGCGAACATGATCCAGCTGCAATGCCGCCCATGCTCGAACGAACGGTAAAAGGGGCATTACTGACTAACCTGTTGTTCGTAGTGGGTATTATTCTGAGTCAGGCGTTACGTTAACTGACAAATATCAATTAACAATTGATGATTTTGCCAACAATGCGTTTCGCGCGATATACTGAAAGCACTCGCAGCAACTGAACATTAAGCCTATGAAATACGATACTTCCGAGCTTTGCGACATCTACCAGGAAGATGTCAACGTCGTAGAACCCCTGTTTACCAACTTTGGTGGGCGGTCGTCGTTTGGCGGACAAATTATCACGGTGAAATGTTTCGAGGATAACGGGTTGCTGTACGATCTGCTCGAACAGAACGGTCGTGGCCGTATTTTGCTGGTCGATGGTGGTGGGTCTATGCGCCGTGCGTTGATTGATGCCGACCTTGCCCGCCTGGCCATGCAAAACGAGTGGGAAGGGATAGTGGTGTACGGCTCAGTGCGCCAGGTCGACGATCTGGAAGAGCTGGATATCGGTATTCAGGCCATCGCGGCCATCCCGGTGGGTGCTGCGGGTGAAGGTATAGGTGAAAGCGACGTTCGCGTTAATTTCGGCGGCGTAACCTTCTTCTCCGGCGACCATCTCTATGCCGATAACACCGGCATTATCCTTTCCGAAGACCCGCTGGATATCGAGTAATAAACGCGTTTCCCGCAGGAAGCGCGAAGCATAAAAAAACCGCCAACAGCAATGTGGCGGTTTTTTTGTCCCTCGGGATTCGCGGTCCGTTGGGAGGTCTTACAGACCCACACCAGGGACATTTATCATACCGCCCTATAAAAGCAGCCCGCACCAGGGATTGTGTCCACCGACTTATCACCGGTGGTGAACGGTGGAGCGGTTAGTCACAGGGACCGCATAATGAAACGCTATATCTGTATCGCGTTCATTGTCGCCAGTAAGCAACGACCACAAAAAAGCCGGGTAGCGATGACGCCATACCCGGCCTGTTCAGTTCATTCCCGACTGGAATTAAACTTCTTCCATACGTCCCAGCAGCGCCTGTAAGCGATCCTGCCAGCCGTTCTGCTGTTCGCGCAGTTGGTTGTTTTCGCGCTCCAGTTCTTCACGGCCGTGCTGCGCGGTCTGAACTTCTTGTGCCAGGCTGTTGTTCTTTTCTTTCAGCTCTTCAATTTCCATTTGCAGCAGCGTGATGGTGTCAATCGCCTGCTGTACTTTCGATTCCAGTTTCTCAAACACTTCTAAAGACATGATCCTACCTCTCCTGAATTGCAAGGCGACGCTTTAACGTAAACGCGCACAACATATATGCCGATTGTATGAAGCCCCGCCGCCCCTGTCCAGCGACATGCCGCGCAGATCGCGGTTTGCAACACTTTTCGGCCTCGTCCTGGTGCGTTCGCGTCATATACCCCTAAATTGTTAACTCTTTCGTTAATGAAATGATTCAGCTCTCATTTCGCCGTTGAGTTAAAAATGTGCTTTGTAGCGCGAAAACGCTCATTTTATTGACACAGACCACACATTTTGATTTCGATATTTCTCGTTTTTGCTCGTTAACGATAAATTAACACTATGTCTACAGGACATCGTGGCTGTCACGGGCGGCCATGCTAACAATAAACATCAATTTCTTCAGGATTCCGATTATGAGTCAGACATCAACCTTAAAAGGCCAGTGCATCGCCGAGTTCCTTGGTACCGGGTTGTTGATATTCTTCGGAGTGGGTTGTGTCGCTGCACTGAAAGTGGCGGGTGCCAGTTTTGGTCAGTGGGAAATCAGTATCATCTGGGGTCTGGGCGTGGCGATGGCCATTTACCTGACCGCAGGCGTTTCTGGTGCACATCTTAATCCGGCGGTGACCATCGCGTTGTGGTTGTTCGCGTGCTTCGATGGACGCAAAGTTGTCCCTTTCATCATTTCTCAATTTGCTGGCGCGTTTTGCGCAGCAGCATTAGTTTACGGGCTTTATTACAATCTTTTCATCGACTTCGAACAGACGCATCATATGGTGCGCGGCAGTGTCGAAAGTCTGGATCTGGCTGGCATCTTCTCAACTTATCCAAACCCGCATATCAATTTTGTGCAGGCGTTCGTGGTTGAAATGGTGATTACCGCTATCCTGATGGGCGTTATCCTGGCGCTGACCGACGATGGCAACGGCATTCCGCGTGGCCCACTGGCGCCGCTGTTGATTGGCCTGCTGATTGCCGTTATCGGCGCATCCATGGGTCCACTGACTGGCTTCGCCATGAACCCGGCGCGTGACATCGGGCCAAAAGCCTTTGCCTTTATCGCTGGCTGGGGCGACGTCGCTTTCACCGGTGGCAAAGACATCCCTTACTTCCTGGTTCCGCTGTTCGGGCCAATCGTGGGGGCGTCACTGGGTGCATTTGGCTATCGCAAATTAATTGGTCGCCACTTACCGTGCGACACCTGTGTGGAAGAGGAGAAGGAAACGACTTCTGCCGCACAACAAAAAGCTTCGCTGTAATCTGACTACGGGACTCAAACCATGACCGAAAAAAAATATATTGTTGCGCTCGACCAGGGCACTACCAGCTCCCGCGCTGTCGTAATGGATCATGACGCGAATATCGTCAGCGTGTCACAGCGCGAATTTGAGCAAATCTACCCTCGTCCAGGCTGGGTAGAGCACGACCCAATGGAAATCTGGGCTACGCAAAGCTCCACGCTGGTAGAAGTGCTGGCGAAAGCTGATATCAGTTCCGACGAAATTGCCGCTATCGGTATCACCAACCAGCGTGAAACCACCGTGGTGTGGGAGCGCGAAACCGGCAAGCCGATATACAACGCGATCGTCTGGCAGTGTCGCCGTACCGCAGAAATCTGCGAACAGCTCAAGCGCGACGGTATGGAAGAATATGTGCGTAGCGCAACCGGCCTGGTGGTTGACCCGTACTTCTCAGGGACCAAAGTAAAATGGATCCTCGACCACGTGGAAGGCTCACGTGAACGTGCGAGACGTGGCGAGCTTCTGTTTGGTACCGTTGATACCTGGCTTATCTGGAAGATGACCCAGGGACGTGTCCACGTAACCGACTACACCAACGCCTCACGCACCATGCTGTTCAACATCAACACCCTGGAGTGGGATGACAAAATGCTGGACGCGCTGGACATCCCGCGCGCCATGCTGCCAGAAGTGCGTAAGTCTTCTGAAGTGTACGGTCAGACCAACATCGGTGGTAAAGGCGGCACGCGTATTCCTATCGCCGGTATCGCCGGTGACCAGCAGGCGGCGCTGTTCGGCCAGCTGTGCGTTAAGGAAGGGATGGCGAAGAACACCTACGGTACAGGTTGCTTCATGCTGATGAACACCGGCGAGAAAGCGGTGAAATCAGAAAACGGTCTGCTGACCACCATCGCCTGTGGCCCGCGCGGTGAAGTGAACTATGCGCTGGAAGGTGCGGTGTTCATGGCGGGTGCGTCAATCCAGTGGCTGCGTGACGAGATGAAGCTTATCAGCGATGCGTTCGACTCCGAATACTTCGCGACCAAAGTGAAGGACACCAACGGCGTGTACGTGGTACCTGCGTTCACCGGCCTGGGTGCACCATACTGGGATCCGTATGCTCGCGGCGCGATTTTCGGCCTGACGCGTGGTGTGAACTCCAACCACATCATCCGCGCCACGCTGGAATCCATCGCCTACCAGACGCGTGATGTTCTTGAAGCGATGCAGGCTGACTCCGGCATTCGTCTGCACGCCCTGCGCGTAGACGGCGGCGCAGTTGCCAACAACTTCCTGATGCAGTTCCAGGCCGACATTCTGGGTACACGTGTAGAACGCCCGGAAGTCCGTGAAGTTACCGCACTGGGTGCGGCATACCTGGCGGGTCTGGCAGTGGGCTTCTGGCAGAACCTGGACGAACTTCAGGAAAAAGCGGTGATCGAACGCGAATTCCGTCCGGGGATCGAAACCACCGAGCGTAACGTCCGTTA
Organism: Enterobacter sp. Li2LvB3; assembly: GCF_056156645.1. NCBI lineage: Bacteria > Pseudomonadati > Pseudomonadota > Gammaproteobacteria > Enterobacterales > Enterobacteriaceae > Enterobacter > Enterobacter sp. Li2LvB3. The sequence goes on from NZ_JBSICG010000035.1 coordinate 45,590, forward strand.
CAGCGGCTGGAAAAAAGCGGTGAAACGCGCCCTGGCGTGGGAAGAGCACGAAGAGTAATTGTCCTTAATACCCTCTTCCCTGGGGAGAGGGTGTTTTAAGTCCCCTCGCCCCTTTG